>JAGUYW010000066.1 GCA_020061105.1 Anaerolineales bacterium
CCGCGCCACACCCTCTACCTGGTGTGTGAAGGCGGCGAGGCGGCGGCCATCCCGGTGCATGCCTTGCCGGAGAGCGATGGCCCGACTGGGGGAGTTCCTTTGGCTAGAGTCTCGTTGTTGCGAGAGAACAATCGCCTGGCGGGGATGTTTGCCCAACCGCCGCGCAGTCGCGAGGCTGGCAGCAATGGAGAAGGGGTGGGTTTCGTATTGACTGCTTCGGCGCAGGGATTGTTGAAGAAATCGGCTCTCAGCGAACTGCCGGGCGCTTCGGCCAACTTGTTTACGCTGACGCGCGTGAACGAAGGCGACCGCCTGGGTTGGCTGCAGATCAGCAATGGCAACAATGAAATTATATTAGTGTCGTCGAGCGGGATGGCGATTCGCTTTAGCGAAGAAGAAGTCCGCCCGATGGGATTGGTCTCTGCCGGGGTGATGGGCATGAAACTCGGCCCGGGAGAAGAATTGTGCGGCATGTTGGTTTTACCGGCGCAGGGTGAGGTATTCCTGGCGGCGACAGACGGCAGCGCCAAGCGTGTGCTGATTGACCAGTTCCCGCGCCAGGGGCGTCATGGGCAAGGGGTGGTGGCTTGGAAATTACCCGTGGGCGTCAGTGTGGCCGGGATGGCAGCCGGCAGGGGCAGCGAAAAAGTGATCTTGCACCTGAAAAAGTTGGCGGCCAAATCTTTGCGCATAGACGATGCTCCGCTGCAAAGCCGGACAGCGCGTGGCAGCGCGGTGGTTGAAGTAAAACCCGGCGATGCTGTAACACGCGTGACCAAGGTGGATGAGGGTGGGAAGAGCGCAGATAGCACGAAAGGTTCACCGAAAGGCAGGGGCAAGAGCGGAGCTGAAGGAACAACAAAGACACGCGCAACAAAACCGTCATCCGGCGCAGGCGCGCCGAAAGCCGCTGCACCGAAAACCGATAGACCCTCAACGCGCGCCGGTAAAGCAGTGGATAGCCAGGCAAGTGCTGAGAAGCGTAGGACCAGCAAAGCTACAAAGGTGAGCAAAACTGCGGTTCAAGCGCCGCCGGCGAAAGCGCGAGTCCAAAAGTCATCGGATAGCGGCACAGCGGCTAAGAAAATCGCGACCAGTAAGACAGCCACAGGCAGGTCAGCTGCTGCCAAGCCTCCTGCAACAACCACGACGACCAAGGGGCGCGCTGCCAAAACACCAGACCCCAAAGCTTCAGCCTCGAAAGCGCCCACTGCGAAGAAAAGCGCTGTAAAAACCCCTGCCAAGCAGACCGGTGCAGCTAAGGCATCTACCACCAGAAAGACGACCAGTAAGGCGCCTGCAACGCGATCGCCTACGAGCAAATCGACAAAATCTAAGACGACCAAGAAACCGGCGGCGAAGAAAAAACCTCCAGCCGCTTCAACCTAGAATTTCGGATATGGTTGACGATTCACTGGCATGCTGCTTGTTGAGTAAGATGCCATCCAAGGGTAGATGGAATTGACTTTGCGACCTCTTGTCGGATTGCTCCCCTTGCTCCGCCGGTTCTCCGTAAGACTATTCGGGTATTTTTTGAGAAAATAATGGGCTTGTACCTATAATAGATTGACCCATTTCGTGCAAAGTGGATATTATTTAGCGATTATTTAACGCTAGCGCGATATGATCTCCTTATCAACTGTCAACTGGATCATAGGAGAAAATATCGTGAAAATGCGGTTTATTCATTGGATTGCGATCATCAGTTTTATTGCTCCTTTCTTTGGGTACAATCATTCGGATTTTCGACAATCAACGAAGGCGATCAATACTACCATTACAGTCTCGACCTTTATCGACGTGATCGATAGCGGGGACGGCTTATGCAGCTTGCGAGAAGCGGTTGTTGCGGCAAACACCAACAGCCCTTCTGGGGCGCAGGCAGGCGAGTGTCCGGCTGGCTCTCCGGGTGCAGATGTTATCGAACTTCCGCCGGGAGTGTACACGTTGACGATAGCGGGCGAGGATGAAGGGAATGCACAAACTGGCGACCTGGATATTGTTGGGGATCTGGAAATAACCACCACCAGTGGCCTGGCAGTCATCGATGCACAGCAACTGGACCGGATCTTTGATATCAAAGGCATCACGCATGTCACACTGCGTAATTTGAAGCTGATCAATGGTTCTGTAACTGGAACAGATCCGGGAGAGATGGCCGGTGGGGCGGTCAAACAAAACGCTGCTTTGGGGTCTTTGCAAATCTACAACAGCGTCTTCGAGAACAACGAATCGGTAGATGACCCTGCCTTTGGCCTGGGAGGCGGGGCGATTTTCGCCATCGGCGCGCTCACTGTCGAAGAAAGCACATTTACCAATAACCGAGCTGTGTATGGAGGCGGGGCAATTAACGCATATAACAGTGAGAATCTCTCATCGGTGAAGCGGAGCCTTTTTCGTGGAAATTTTGCGTCTCGGGGAGGGGCGATCTATAACAGCCATAACCTGAGTATTCAGAACAGTACATTTTCGATGAACAGCGCGGTCTTTGGTGGAGCGTTGATGGGGTACGAGCGAATATTGGGGATCAGTTTTAGCACCATTGTATATAACCAGGCTTCCACATCTGGGGCAGGGATTTATAGCACCCATCTACCAACGATTACCCTGGAAGCGAATATCCTCTCCGGAAATGTGCTTTCTAACACAACCACTTTGGCAAACTGCCAGCTTGGGGTAGCTCTGCAACCCGGGCAGCATAACTACGAAGACGCCAGCACCTGCTCCTTCAATGGTTCGCCGAACCACAATTCGGTTTCTATTATGTTGGGGCCACTGGCGGATTGGGGCGGGCCAACCATGACGCACCCACTCATACAGGGAAGCCCATTGATCGACGGCGCTCCCAGCGTATATTGCCCCACGGTCGACCAGCGGAACTATCCTCGCCCCTTGGATGGCGATGGGGATGCGCTGGCTGTTTGCGACCCCGGGGCGTTTGAACTGGATGATAAAACAGAAGTGCAGATGATTTACCTGCCACTGATCCTGAGATAGGTGGTTATTCTTATCGGGCGGCGCTCTGATGGGCGCCGCCCAGAGCGGGTTTTGCCTTGCGGTGGTAGACCAGCGCGGCTTTCTATGACCGGGCTAATGATTGTCCTTAATAAATCGTAATGGATCGATGAAATGGGCAACTACCTGGCGCATGATCGAGTTCCTGGCGCTGGAATAGGCGCGCGAACTGTAGCCGCCGAAAGAGGAACGCCAGGCGCTCAGATCAGGCCAGTAAGCCGGGCGTTTTTTCAAAATGTCGGTATAGCTGATGTCAAAATGCAAGTGCCAGCCGGAGGTCGCCCCGGCGGCCAGCCCGATGCCGCCGATGTGTTGGCCACGATGCACGGTCTGGCCGGCGCGCGCCAGGATATCCGGTTCGACATGCCCGTAACGCGAATACACCATCTGGGACTGTAAACTGCCATCGGCCTGGGCCACTAAACCGCTGGCGTGTTCGATGACGATAATGTAACCCCAACTTCCGGCTTTGCCGGCATAGGTTACCAGGCCATCGCCAATTGCGTAAATTGGTTTGCCCTTGTCGGCAGAGCTGACACCTGGCAGGTTGAGATCGGCGCCAGTGTGGTAGCCGTAACTGTACCAGAACAGGAATGGGTTGGCGTCAAACCAGTCGCCTGCCCAGACCGGGTATTTACCCCACAGGTAACGACCAGTGGGGAAAGGACCTTGCCGTTCTTCTGGAGCGCCGACGGGCGAGTCGAAGCGCCCGGTGGATTGACTGTCAGGTTGCGTGTCATCTTCACCGGGCTGTTTTGTGAGAGGAACAAAGCGCACCGGACCAAAGGAAATTTCAGTGGGGGGCTCTTCGCGGGTAATGTCTAACTGGCGAACTCGCCCGATGTGGGGGTGGCGGCCTGGCTCGAGGTAATATTCTCCCAGCGAATACCAGACATCGTACAATTCGTTCATATCCACCAACACCATTTGCTCTTCCAGGTGCTGCCCGCCGGTTTCGGTCGGGCGTACACCCGTGGCGATCACAAAGACAGCTCGCTGGGTAGTAGCGTGTACTCCGGGTACAAAAGTCTCCACCCGGTAGCGACCCGCTGGGGCGTCGCTCGGCAACAGGTGATCGACCGCGACTTCAGCCTGCTCGTTGCTCTTGCGCAGCCAGATCTTGTAGCTAAGTCGGCGCAAAGGGTCGTAACGTTGAAAAGTCTGCCAGGCGCGCTCGAGCTTCTCGCGCCGTTCTGGGTCGCCTTGATCGAAATATTCAACAAAAAAATGCAGAGGGTCTTCATTAAAAATGTAAAGGGTATCTGTCACCGGTTGCTCCTCGTGGGTCGTTTCTGAAGCGCTGAATTGTGAGTAGCCAGGAATCAACACCAGTTCTTCAGATATTCGCTAACCTGATCTTATAGTTACAAGATTCGTTCCAGTTCAGGAAAATATTTGATGTAAATACCCCGTCTTACCAACCAGGAACAGATCACCGATTGTCGTATCCCTTCTCAATGTATGGGTATATAATCAAAGTAAGAGAATGCACCTGGGATGATCCGGGCAACTCGAAAGGAGGCATTGCTATGGAAACTCAGAAATCTGGCTTCAATCGTATTCTGTTAATTGCAGTGATTGTGCTTTACGTGTTAACCGTCACTGCCTTTACTTTGACAAACCTGGCGGCAGACCCTGGCTTTGAAGTGGGTTGGGTAATGCTGCTGAATATCCTGATCCTGTCGATTCCCCTGGTGTTATTGTATGGGTCGCTCTATCTCCTGATTGTCGCCTGGCGCGAGCATCACAATTCCGGGCAGATCAACCCACGGCTGTCCAAAGTTATTCACTGGGCGCCGAGAATTGCTGCCATTCTGATCATTTTCTTCACCAGCCTGTTTTCGCTGGATATCTTCGAGATGGAGGTATCTCCATTGGAGTTGCTGGTTGGCTTCCTGATCCATAATATTCCATCGATAACGATGATTGTGCTGCTGATCTTGGCCTGGAAACGCCCGGTGGTGGGTTTTGTGGCTTTTCTGGCGGTGGCTGCGCTCTTTACGTTGGTTTTTGTGCGCGATCTTTACACTCTACCGAATCTATTGCTGTTTGCGTTTCCAATGCTGCTCATCGCAGGCTTGTTTTACGCCGACTGGAAATGGCTGCAACCACAATTGCCGGGACGCATTGACGCTGCCGCTTAACTCAGCAGCGGGAGGCAATCACCGGTTTCCCGGCTTGTGAAATTGTACGAGCAGGCAGAAACCCCCCGTTTCATTCGCTCACCCTGGGCAGCGAAAGGTTTGGCTTTATAATTTTAGGAAACCATGAAAATCCTGTTTCACAATCCAGTTAGCCAACCAGAGTGGAGTCTCGATGGAACTTAACCCTACTGATTTATCCTACGCACAAGAAATGGATCAACAAGACAAACTGGCTCATTTTCGAAGCCAGTTTGTAATTTCCGAACCGGATACGATCTACCTGGATGGAAATTCGCTTGGGCGTTTGCCTGCGTCTACCATGCCCCTGCTGCAAAAGGTGATCGAGCAGCAGTGGGGCGAGCGCCTGATCCGCTCTTGGAACGAAGGCTGGATGGATACCCAGGCGCGCCTGGGAGCGAAAATCGCTGGCTTGATTGGGGCGCAGCCCGACGAGGTATTGGTAGCCGATTCGACGTCTCTAAACCTGTTCAAGCTGGCGACGGCGGCTTTGCGCGCCCGACCAGGTCGCACCACGGTCATCAGTGATGAATTCAACTTTCCTTCCGACCTGTATATCTTGCAGGGCGTCATCGATTTACTCGGCAACCAACACGAGTTGCAAATTATTCGCTCAAAGGATGGCTTAACCATCGATCCACAGGCGGTGCAAGATAGCCTGAACGAACACACGGCTCTACTGAGCCTGACCCACGTGGCTTTCAAAAGCGCCTATATGTATGACATGGCGCGCATCACCGAAATGGCGCAGCAGGCAGGCGCGTGGATGTTGTGGGATCTCAGTCATTCGGTCGGCGCAGTTCCGCTGGACCTGAAAGGCTGTAATGCTGACCTGGCGATTGGCTGCACCTATAAATACCTGAACGGCGGCCCTGGCGCGCCGGCGTTTTTGTATGTTCGTCGAGACTTGCAGGCGCAACTGCTGCAGCCAGTGTGGGGTTGGTTTGCCGCCAAGCGCCCCTTTGATTTCGATTTGCAATTCGAAGCTGCCCCAGATATTGGGCGCTATAAAGTCGGCTCGCCGCCGATGCTCTCGATGTTGGCGATCGAGCCATCGCTGGAATTGTTCGAGCAAGCCGGAATGGCGCAGCTGCGGGAAAAAAGCGTTCAGCAAACTGAATACCTGATTCACCTGGCGGAGCAGTGGCTGCTGCCGCTCGGTTTCAGCCTGGGATCGCCGCGCCAGCCTGGATTGCGCGGCTCGCATGTTTCGCTGCGCCATCCAGAGGCTTACCGCATCAACCGCGCCTTGATCGAGGCGGAAGCGCCTGCAGTGCGGGTGATTCCTGATTTTCGCGCGCCGGATAATACCCGCCTGGGAATTACGCCGCTCTACACCACGTATGTTGAAATCTGGCGCGCAATGCAATGCATGCGCCAGGTGACGGAAGAGCGCCTATACGAACGGTTTTCGAGCGAGCGGCTGCCAGTGACATAAGAGTGGATTTTTCACTTATTATTTATCGTACGCGGCTGGTTGTATGGCAAAATTGATTTGAAAGACCATTGGTTCCTTCGCTTATTTTTAGGTTGGCGCAACCCGTCGAAATGTAACACAATGAATGCCGTGCTGCGCCAGCGGTGATTGAGGTGATGATTTATGTGCGATACTCTTGTAGCAACTCCAGATGCAACCGCTGACGGCGTGATGTTGTTTGCCAAGAATTCTGACCGCGAGCCTAACGAAGCCCAGCATGTGCTGCTGGTTGCAGCGGCAGACCATGAACCTGGCGCCAGGGTTCGATGTACTTACATCGAAATACCACAGGTTGCCCATACCCACGCCGTGATGCTCTCCAAACCATTCTGGATGTGGGGGGCGGAGATGGGGGTCAACGAGCATGGCGTTGCCATCGGCAACGAAGCGATATTCAGCAAGGTGGCTGCCAACCAGCAACCGGCGTTGTTGGGGATGGATTTGCTACGCCTGGGATTGGAGCGCGCCGCCAGCGCTGAAGCCGCTTTGCAGGTCATCACCAGCCTGCTGGAGCAATATGGTCAGGGCGGCAACGCTGGCTTTACTCACTCGCTCTATTACCACAATTCGTTTTTGATTGCCGATCCTCAAGAAGCCTGGGTGCTCGAGACAGTCGATCGCCATTGGGCAGCCAAAAAAGTGCACGGGGTGTACAGCATTTCGAACTGCCTGACGCTGGGCAATGATTTCGATCGCTTTTCACCAGAACTGGTATCCTTCGCAGTTGGCAAGGGCTGGTGCAAAGGCAGGGAAGATTTCGATTTTGCAGCCTGTTATTCGGACTTTCTCTACACGCGCTTCTCTGACAGCCGTAACCGCTGCGACCGCAGCGGTGGCTTGTTGCATGAGCAGCGTGGCCAATTAGACGTTGCGGCTATGATGGCAGCGCTGCGCGATCACGGCGCAGCCGCCGGGGCAGATTGGCGACCGGACGACGGGTTGACCGGGGCGCAGGTCTGTATGCATGTTGGCTTTGGGCCGGTGCGCGTCAGCCAATCGGTCGGCTCGCAGGTTTCTCATCTGCATCCACAGCTCCCCACGCACTTCTTCACCGGAACTTCCGCGCCATGCACCAGCCTGTTCAAGCCAGCCTGGTTTGACGCGCCCTGGCCGGAGGAGACGCCGCCAACGGGCGTGTATGACCCAGGGACGCTTTTTTGGCGTCACGAACGCCTGCACCGCCAAACCTTGCGCGATTACGCAGCACGAATCGCTCGCTATGCACCGCAGCGCGACGAATTAGAGGCGAACTGGACGATCCAAGCGTTACAAAAAGACGTACAGCCGACCAGTGAGCGAGCAACTTTTGTGCGAGCGTGCTTCGAGCAGGGCAATGTGGCTGAAGACGCCTGGCTGAATAGCATTCTTGGCGTCATGCCGTCCCGGCGCCCCGGGAGGCTGCATGCGACGGCCTGGAAGCAATTCGACCGCCAGGCGCAGATGCCAGGCTGAACTCCGTCAGTCTCCTTTTCGAAGGTATGAACGATTTTTTTAGCGCTACTAAAGCCGCGCCTTCTTTATCGTATGCCCTGCTAGCGTTGCTGAGCCTGTTGTTGGGGGTGATGTTATTCGGCGGATTGCTCAACCGCTTGTTGAACTTCTTTCACGACAAGATGAACAAACGCCTGGTCGGGCTGCTTTTGCTGCTGTTCTTTATGTTATTGTTTGGTGGGCTTGGGCTGGCGTTGGCGCCGGCGTTGGGATTGGTTGTCGCAGCGTTTGTTCTGGCAGCCGGTTTTGGATTGGCGGCGCTGGGCGAAGGGCGGCATTGGGCGGTGCGCCGGAAAATGCGAGCGGAAGCGCCAACTGAGCGGCGTGGAATCAAGTCTGGTTGGCTACGCCCGGTAACGACCACCGATTTGCAAATCTTGAATTACCGGGTGGGCCTGGCGGGGTGGCAAGGGAAGCCTTTCCGGGTTGTGCACTTGAGCGACCTGCATTTTCATGAGAAGATCGCCTTTAAATATTATCAGAGCGCTATTGAACATGCCAACCAGGCTGAACCCGACTTGATCTTCATAACTGGCGACTTTCTGGATGATCTTTCCGTCTTACCGAAGTTGGGCGAGCTGCTGCGAGGGCTGCGCAGCCGGTGGGGCGTTTTTGGCGTTTTAGGCAACCATGATTACTGGTCAGATCCACGGCAGGTGACTGAAATCGCCCAGGCGAATGGCGTGCAAATGCTTGGGCAGGGCTGGCGACGGGTTGATACAAATGGCGGTCACGAACTGGTTTTATTGGGCTGCGAAGCGCCGTGGTCGCGCAAGCGCTGCGATCTGACTGTGTTACCCGAAAGCGGATTGCGCATAGCTTTGAGCCATTCTCCGGATTATGTTTATCAGTTCAACCAGGCTGGCGTGCAGGCGGTTTTTGCTGGACATACTCATGCCGGGCAATTTCACCTGCCTGGTTTTGGGCCGTTGCTGATGCCCTCCCGCTATGGGCGCCGTTTTTATGGCGGGAAGAAAAACCCTGGTCACTTTAACATCAACGGAACGCACCTGTTCATCTCGTCTGGGTTAGGTTGCGCCAAGCCGACGCTGCGATTGTACTGTCCCCCGGATCTTGCGATTATTGATTTTCTCCCTGCTCTTCCTGCAAACAATTACGAATAAGCTCTGCCAGGCGCTCGCTTTGGTCAGGAATGCTGCCGGGCGCGCCCAGCCAGGCCAGGAATTCGGTGTTGCCTTTAGGGCCGAGCAGAGGCGAACGCAGCAGTCCGGCGATGGAGAAACCGCTTTGGCTGGCGAAACTTAACACTTCTTGCAGCACCTGAGCGTGTACGGCAGGATCGCGCACCACGCCATCGCCGCGCCCAACCACGGCGCGCCCGGCCTCGAACTGCGGCTTGATCAGGGCGATCACCTGACCGCCGGCGCCCAGCCAACCCAGCGCAACCGGCAGCAGCAGCTTGAGGGAGATAAACGAGGCGTCTATTGTGACCAGGTCGAGGGGTTCGGGCAGCGCTTCCAGATAGCGAGCGTTGGTCTCTTCCATGACGACCACCCGGTTATCCTGGCGTAGTTTCCAGTGCAAAATGCCCTTACCGACATCAATGGCGTAGACTTTGCGAGCGCCGCGCTGCAGCAGGCAATCGGTGAAGCCCCCGGTAGATGCGCCAAGATCGGCGCAAACTTTGTCTTGCGGGTTAATTGCGAATTGGTCCAGGGCAGCCGCCAATTTCTCGCCGCCCCGTGAGACATATGGCGGTCCGAGATCGACCGCCAGGCCGACGCTGCCTGATACCAGGCTGCCGGGTTTGAGGGCTACCTGCCCATCGATGCGCACCTGACCAGCCATCACCAGGCGCTGCGCCAGGCTGCGCGAGTCTGCCAGGCCGCGCTCAACGAGCAGCACATCCAGGCGTTTTTTCTGAATCATGTAGAGATTGTATCATGATGGGACGACGAAGCAGATGACCATCTGGTTTACACACAAGAGGTCAGCCGTTTTTTCGAAATCTCCTTGTACCGGAGACTGAAACCAGAGGGGTGCAAGTGCTCTTCTTCTCCAGGAGAAAATTCCAATTCTTGAGGTTGTAGTTCAACGTGAGCGGGTTTTGGGAGCACCTCCAAGCGTCCCACGATGATCTCTTTACCTTCCGAAAGATTTCCCAAGTAGATGATGGGGCTGCACATCGGATCGAGAAAAACTTTGCGATGACGCGTGATCCGCAGCGATAAAAAATCGTAATCCGCCAGATCAGACCAGGTGCGCGGTTCGTAGGGATGCTTGAATTCACCAGAGTCTGGATCTTGTCGCCATTTTTCAAGCCAGGCGCGGTTGGTCAATGCGATTGCGTTGGTGAAGATGTTCTTTTTTGGATCCTTGATCAACTCTGACAGTCCATAGGGTTTGATATCTCCCAGGGTCGGGCGCAGCGCTTCGTAGCGCCACAATCGCCCGCCCACCCGGTGATAAGGCACGCTGAGCGAAGGCAGTTCACCGCATTCTGACAGCGCCAGGTCGACCAATTTTGCTATGTCGCCAATGCCTTTCCGATCGACAAAGATCTGCCAATGGGTGATAAAACCGGCTTTTCTGGCGCGCCGGGTGGCTTGCAGGATGGATTCGAAAGAGCCTGGGCGGCGCGTAAACCAATCATGGTGTTGCCTTGGGCCATGCAAAGTGAAAGCCAGGGTGTGAAAGCCCATCCACTGCATTTTCTGCATGACCTGGTCAGCATCATCCCTCTGCGCCAGCCCACAACCGTTGGTTACCAACCAACCGCCATGCTCGCCGGCGATATCTGGTGCGTAGATTTCCGGAAAATGGGGATGGATCGTTGGCTCGAAACGAATGGTGAGCGGCCCCCATTGCTGTTTGATTGCTCGCAGTTCTGAAAGAGAATAGAATTCGCCCCCAGGCGAGTGTCCATCGGGTGAACAATGGCGACAAGTGTTCGAGCAACCGCAGGCATCGATGTCCATATACATTGGGTAACCTCATTCAAACTCTTCGTCAATTTTACTGCCAGGCGCCCAGTGACGCAAGAACTGCCAGAGAAGGAAATTGATAATTGACTTTGTATATCTAATTAGGTACAATATGGTTATTATGAAAATTATCTTTTTGGGGGGCTAAGAAAGGTAAATATTTTGAATGGGATGCACTTTGAGATAGCATCTGCCATACGAATTGATCGATAGTAGCTGAAAGACGAATAGAATAATAATCTGGTTCTGGTTGGAGTTATGAAATGAAGAAAATTCTTGTCATTTTGATTGTCCTGGCGAGTGGGATCGCGTTGTTAATCCATCCCCCGAAATTACTGCCAGAAAAAGCCATTCGCCAACAGACGCTCCGCCAGAGCTTTGCGCCGGCAGGTGTTAGCGCCAGCCAGTCTGGCGACATTTCTGTTGGAAGCGACCCGATCTACAATGATCCGGTCACGCCGGTCACGATCGAACTATCAGAAATACCCCCGCATGATGGCAGCCAAAACAGCCAGTACGAGCGCTGGCAGCGGGGCGAAATCGATCTTGATTATAACGAAGGCATTATCGGCACAGCAGAAATAGCCGAATTGCAGGATCGGGCGATGCGCTTCTCTCCCAGCGCTGGTATTCAGCAAGCGGAAAGCGGACCTGGATTGCAAGCGCCAACTCTGGGCGTGAACTTTGACAGCCTGGATTATACGGATTGTTGTGGAGGAGGGGGAGTGACTCCGCCAGACCCGATTCTGGCAGCCGGACCCAACCACCTGATAGCGGTCGTAAACTTAGCATTTGAAATCTACGACAAAACCGGCGCGACACTGTTGGGGCCAACGACGCTTTCTTCCTTTTATTCGGCTCTGGGCGGCTCAAATTGTACCGCCGGCGGTCCATTCGACCCGAATGTGCTATACGATGAATCGACGGATCGCTGGATGATTGCTGCGGATGGGAGGGGCAACGCTTATTGTGTTGGGGTTTCGCAGACTAATAACCCACTGGGAAATTGGTATCTTTATGAATTCCCGACCAACGTGAGCGGTTATTTTTTTGATTATCCGCACGCTGGGGTTGGCCAAGATGCGATCTACATGGGTGCGAATATGTTTTCAGGTTTCAGCTTTGCTGAAAGTCGTATCTGGGCTTTTGATAAAACAGCTATGTATGCCGGCCTACCAACCAGCTCAGTTACATACAGCCTGGGAAATACCACCGACACGCCGCAGCCGCTTAATTTGCATGGCTTCAACCAGGGCACCTGGCCAACCAGCGGGCCGCATTATATTCTAACCAGCCGTGACTACAACGGAAAAACCTATGCCTTGTACTCATGGAATGCGCCATTTGGCGCTAACACGCTGACTCAGGTTGCAGTTCTGGATATTCAAGCTCACCATGGCGTGACGGTGGGACTGCCCGTGAATGTCGTGCAATCGGGGGGTGGCACAATTCAGGCCAATGATTTCCGCCCGCTCGATTTCGAATACCGCAACGGGCGCGGCTGGACAACCATGACGGTATCCTGCAACCCGGGCAGCGGCACCGTGAACTGTATCCAGTGGGCGGAAATTAATTTGAACTCCGCCGCGATTGTGCAGGCGGGGGTTTATGCCAGTAATGGCGACCATCGTTTCTTCCCCGATTTGGCAGTCAATCACTGCGGGGATATGGCGCTGGGATATACCAAGTCCAACGCCAGCATCTTCCCGTCTGTCTGGGCTACTGGACGGCAAAGCGGCGACACCCTGGGAACGCTGCAGGCCGAACTCCAAATCAAAGCCGGGGAAATCAACTACACCGCCTTTGATTCGCAACCGCGTCGCTGGGGCGATTACACCGAGATGACGATCGACCCAGATGGCAAGACTTTCTGGTATTTGGGTGAGTATAGCAAGAATACCGGCGCCACAGGCCGGTGGGGTAATTACATCGGCGCGCTCAGTTATCCAGGCTGCTCAACAACACCTCAGGTTTCGTTGCAAATGACCGTTGGGAGTGATCCGGGTGTTTGTGCGGTAACAGATTCCATCACTGTGCCTTTCGGCAGCAATGCCACCTATTGTTACGAAATCACGAACACTGGGACTGTTCCGGTAAATACCCACACTTTGGTGGATGACACGCTCGGGAATATACTGAATTCTTTTATCTATACCCTTGCGCCTGGGGCGTCAGCTTTCTTGACTACAACGGCGCCGATCTTTTCTCCGACTTACAGCACGGCCAACTGGACGGCCTTCAACGACCCGGTAACGTATATTATCAATAAAAACGCGCCCTACAGTTTCATTGATATCAGCGCTACGGGTACGCCATTGAATCTCACTGACGATGGTGAAGCCAATGTCACCCTGCCGTTTGCTTTCACATTTTACGGCGTCACATCCAACCAGATCCGGGTTGGGAATAATGGCGGCATTTTGTTCAATGCTACAACAGGCGATGTAGTCTTTACGAATGCAGCGCTTCCCGTTGGAACCCCCCCAATGGCAATCTTCCCATTCTGGGATGACTTGGATGAAGAGACAGGTAATGTGTATTATCATACAATGGGCGCCTTACCCAACCGCCAGTTTATCGTTCAGTGGCACCAGCGACCGCACTTTCCAGGGAGCGCGTTATCCAACCACATTACTTTCCAGGTGATTCTATATGAGAATACGAATGAGATTCTTTTCCAATACGCTGATGTGGATCTTGGCGACCCCCTCCTGAACTTTGGCGCATCTGCGACGGTAGGGCTCAATAAGAACCTCACCACAGCTGTTCAGTTTCTATTCAATCAAGCCTTGCTCACCAACGGGATGGCTATCAAGTGGAGCCCGACTGTTCAGACCAGTGGATCGGATTCTGCCACGGTCAACTTGATGTTGAATACGTTCCTGCCTTTGATCACTAAGCCCTGATAGTTAGACGTAAGCGGCGGGCTGATTACCAGCCCGCCGCTTTTTGTTGTGTTTTTATGGGGCTGGTTTACCATCCTGGCAAAGCACAAAGAGTTTGTTGCGGTCAGTGTGGTAGAGATATTTTTCTCCACCGTAACCCAGGACGATACGAAAACCCGGGGTGATAACCTCAGAATAAGACATTCCAGACCTCGGGCAGCCCAGGCTGCTGTCAGGCCACTCTACTTCTTCCACTTCGAATACTTCAATGGCGCTAATGTCCACATCCAGGCGCTGGGCCAGATCCTGGCTGACCTGGTTGACCAGGTATTTGGCAGGATCGGGGATGCCCGGGCGGGGCGCCTCCTGGGGTTCTCCTGCTGTGGTGGTCGGGAGGGGCGTCAGTTGGCTCAGATCAACGGTTGCCCCTGGCGCGACCGGAGTGGAAATTGCAGGCGGGGTAGTCGGTTCGAACAACGGGCGATCCGGCTCGGGTTGGGCAGCCGGCGCGCAGGCTGCCAGGAGCAAGGCCATTCCAAGCGTTACCAGTAAATTTCTAGAGTTCATTGTTTCTCTCCTGATTCCGGTCTAATTGACTATCGGATTCGATATAATACACCAATCATTATACCCATTATCCGCTTATCTGGTGTAAAGGTATGCCTTTTTTTCGTAATCTGCGACAAAAGATCAAAAGAAATTCCCAGCAATCCAGTATTTCACTGATACTGGGAGTATATCTTTTAGGTGTTAGCTTGTTGGTATTCTTGCCGGCCGCCTGGTCCTTCGGCTTAGCCTTTTTTCAGTTCGATGGCCTTACGCCACCGCGTTGGAATGGCGGCGTAAATTTTATCCTGGCTTACAGCGACCAACTTTTTTCTCTCAGCGTGCGGAATTCACTGGCTTTGATTATCCTGCCTGCGCCGGTCAGGGTTTTGGGAGCGCTGCTGGCAGCCCGGTTGATGCAGCGGCGTGGGCGATGGATCGGCTGGTTGCGGTCGGCGGTTTTTTTGCCCAGCGCCATCCCAGTGGCAGCCATGGCGGCGGCCGGGTTATGGATTTTCAACCCGTTGTACGGTCCGGTGAATCTGCTGCTACAACAACTAGGGTTGTCGCCGCCGGCCTGGTTTGTGGAGCCGTTGTGGGCAAAACCGGCTCTGATCTTGCTGAGTTTCTGGTCAATTGGGGAAGGCTTTTTGGTTTGCCTGGCTGCTTTGCAGGATATACCGTCCGAAATCGATGAAGCCGCCCGGGTAGATGGCGCCGGTTTGGGAAGGATTTTCGTTTCGATTACGCTGCCGGTCGTTGCGCCCACGCTCGCCTTACTGGCCTTTCGAGATATGATCCTATCCTTTCATAATTCATTCATCGCCATTTTTTTTACCACCGCAGGTGGACCGTATTACGCCACCTTCACCGTGACGCAGTTGATTTATGAGCAGGCCTTTGATCTGCTTTCTTTCGGAACAGCCAGTGCTACACTGTGGGCGCTTTACACGCTGAGTGGTCTATTGGTGATTGGTTTATATGTAATAATTCGAACCTGGAATATTGGGATAACTGATGAGCCATTCATCCTTTAGGATTGCACTGCGCTTTGCCGGTCGTTTATTGACGGCGTTTTTTTTCAGCCTGCCGGCGATCTGGATTATTGCTGCGGCTCTCCACCCCCCCGGAACGCCATTGCCGCGCACATTGTGGGTGGCGCCAGATCACGCCTCTCTGGAGAATTTTGCGCGCCTGGGTGAATATTTCGCCTGGGCTCGCCTGGGGTTCAACAGCCTGTGGATCAGCCTGGTGGGAGTTGGGTTGACGATCGTCAGCGCTTCTCTGGTGGGTTTTTGTGTCTCCTTGCTGTCCAGACGGTCTCAACAAGGGTGGGTGATCCTGTGGTTGGCCTTGCTGATGATCCCAGAAATAGCATTGTGGCCGACGCGTTTCGTGCTTTTCAAAAACCTGGGTTGGATTGATAGCCCATTGGCGTTGTTGGCGCCAGCCTGGATCGGGGCCAGTCCGTTTTTTATTTTGATCTATTACCGGGCTTTCCGGCGTACCCCGCGGGAAATCTTTGACAGCGCTCGCATCGATGGGGCGGGGATCCTTCAATCCTGGCTTTTGGTAGCCTTACCGGTGACAGCGCCGACCGGAATGGGTATTGGCCTGTTGAGTTTTCTCTTTTTCTGGGGTGACTTTACCAGCCCGATGCTTTACCTGACCAGCGAACGTTTCGCTACCTTACCGTTGGCGCTGCAAACTTTGCAACAGCTTGCCCGCAGCGATTGGTCATTAATGATGGCGGGCGTAACGATTGTGATGTTCATTCCTATGGCGCTCTTCATCGCATTGACGCCATATTTCAACCGGCGTAGTTGGGGTCAGTAGTTTTTTGGAGTTTCTATGAAATTGTTTATTCGACGCCTGATTGGATCTGTACTGGTGTTCTTTTTCACCGGCTGCTCGATCGCTGCGCAACCGACCGGCCTGCGTTTCATGGTCTTTGGCGACCCAGCGGAATATCGCGCCTACAAAGAACTGGTCGATGCTTTCCGTGCTTCTCAACCAGAAATTCGAATTGAACTGACGCATGTGCCATCGGCCTCGGATTACCGTACCCGGTTGGCGACTGAATTCGCTGCCGGAAATCCACCCGACATCACTTTGATGAACTACCGGCGCTATGCAAGTTTCGCCGCCAAGGGCATGCTCGAACCATTGGGGGCTTATTTGGATACCAGCCAGACCATTGCCGCCGAAGATTTTTACCCGATCACGTTGCAGGCTTTCTCCTGGCAAAATGAGGTGATGTGCATACCGCAAAATATATCCAGCCTGGTGGTGTATTACAATCGCGATTTGTTCGACCAGGCTGGCCTGGCATACCCCGGGGACGATTGGGATTGGGGGGATTTTTTGCAAGTAGCCCAGGCGCTTACTCTGGATAGCGACGGGGATGGACGGATAGAGCAGTACGGTCTGGGAGTCGAAGCGTCCCTGTTTCGCCTGGCGCCGTTTGTCTGGCAGAACGAAGGGGTGATCGTCAACGACCCGGCATTCCCCACCCGCCTGACCCTGGCGCGACCGCCATCTCTGGATGCATTTCAGTGGTTTGTGGATTTGCGCCTGGTGCATGGTGTGGTTCCAGATCGCGTGGAGGAAGCAGCCCTGGACAGCGAAAGTCGTTTTCTGAACGGTGAAACCGCCATGTTCCTGAATAGCAGGCGAGGTGTGCCGACTTACCGGGAAATCACCCGTTTTCAATGGGATGTTGCACCTCTACCAATGGGGAAAGTGCGGGCCGATATTCTTCACAGCGACGCTTACTGCCTGGCATCCTCGAGCGAGAATAAAGAAGCCGCCTGGCGTTTCATCGAGTTTGCAAACTCATTCGAAGGGCAGTCGATTGTCGCCAAAAGCGGGCGAACTGTGCCATCGTTGATCCAGGTAGCTCAGTCACAGGCTTTTCTTGAGCCCGGTAAAGCTCCACAGCGTGCCCGCGTATTTTTGGAGACTATTCCTTATCTCAACCTGGTTCCAGTGATCAGTACCTGGGAAGAGATCGAGCGCACCGCCAGCCTGGAGATCGAACGAGCTTTTTATGGAGATATTTCTGTGGAGGAGGCTGCTAATTTCGCTTTCCTGCGCACGGAAGAATATTTCTTGATAGGGATTTACTCGATTGAGAGGTAATTTTTTTAATTGATATAATAGTAAAAAATCCAAATCAGATCACTCATGAAAATTCTGGCAAAAGTTGGGGCAGCAATTGTTTTTCGATATGTAAGAAGTGATAGAAATCTTTCCAGATATGCTTTACTTTTAAGCGTTATTGTGGCAGTGCAAATGGTCATTGTATGGCTTGGAGGAACTTCCTGGTGGCAAGGGTTCTTTAATTACCAACAATTCTCTGGATCTTTTGGGAGCAGTATATCTCTAAAATTACTCGGGATTTTTCCAGTTATCCCATTATTGCTTTTCATGTATCACACTCGCAAAGAGGTATATTTAATAAAAGGTGATTTATCTACCAAAGCTTCTCAGATCAGATGGTTGGGTATCGAGGGCGATAAGATCAGTTGGGGAAAACTGGCCACAATGTGGGGTGATCGGGGTCGTCATGAGCGGAGCCTTGGGATGGTATCTATGTAGAAGCATGGTTGAAACGCAAGGTTACCTCTAAACTGCAATTCTCTATCCCAACATGGTTGAATATTGTGCTATCATAGGCACTTAAATACAGGAGTGAGAGAAGATGCTTTTGGCTTTGCTGCAGGCGATGCGCCCGCGCCAGTGGGCGAAGAATGGGGTGTTGTTTGCCGCCCTGGTCTTCGACCGCCAGTTGGGTTTCAACAATCTGCCGGCCATGTTTCGCACGCTGGCAGGATTTGCGATCTTTTGCATGCTTTCGGGTGTGGTGTACCTGATCAACGACCTGGCGGATGTGGAGGCTGATCGCGCCCACCCGGAAAAGCGTAAACGGCCGATTGCATCGGAGCGGCTGCCGGCCAGCGTAGCGCGCCTGGCGGTGGTAATCCTGCTGGCAACAATCTTTCCTTTAGCTTATTGGTTGGGTCAGGGTTTTGCGCTGACCGGATTGGTATACCTTGTGCTCAACCTGGCTTATTCCAAGTGGCTCAAGCACGTCCACCTGCTGGATGTGTTAGCGATTGCGATGGGCTTTGTTCTGCGGGTGGAGGCTGGTCAAACTTTGATCACCGTCTCGCGCTTCTCACCCTGGTTGTATGTGGTGGTGACGATGGGAGCCCTGTACATCGGTTTTGGCAAGCGGCGCGCCGAACTGGCTTTGCTGGCAGGTCAAGCCAACAGCCACCGCAAAGTGCTGGATGGTTACACAATTCCCATGCTCGACCAGTATATAAGCATCGTGGCAGGGGCTACGATCCTTTCATATAGTTTATACACTTTTTCAGCCCCCAATTTGCCGGAAAACCATGTCATGATGCTGACCATTCCATTTGTGATCTATGGAATTTTTCGCTACCTGGCTGTGCTCGACGCCGGGGTGAGCGGCGGTGCACCGGAAGAGGTGCTTTTAAGAGATCGGCCGCTGCAGGCTTCCATCGTGTTATGGGGGATAACGGTTCTGCTGATCTTCTACATATACTAGTCTTTTCTGGTAGGTATTCATGCCGGCGATAACTGCAACCGCTCCTGGAAAAGTGATCTTGTTTGGCGAGCATGCCGTGGTGTACGGACGCCCGGCGATTGCCGCGCCTGTGCAGCAGGTGCAAGCGCGGGCGGTAATTGCCGCCGCGCCGCTGCGCCCTGCTGGTGAGGTATTAATCGATGCGCCGGATATCGGGCTGCATTCGCTTCTCTCAGAATTGGCGAATATCCACCCGCTGGCGATTGCGATGCGTGGCGTGATGGACGAACTGGGGTTGGAGCGTTTGCCAGCCTGCGATGTGCGCATCACCTCCACCATCCCCTTGGCGGCCGGGCTGGGTTCGGGAGCAGCCATCTCAGTGGCTTTGATCCGCGCCCTGGCGCAGTTTCTTGGTCACCCTCTGCCTGACGAACGCGTCTCAGCCCTGGCGTTCGAGGTGGAGAAGTTGTATCACGGTACGCCGTCGGGCATCGATAACACCGTGGTGACCTACAACTGCCCGGTGTATTTTGTCAAAGACCAGGTGTTGGAAACCATACAGCCGCTGGCGCCTTTTGACCTGGCGATCGGGGATACGGGCGTAAAAAGCCCGACCGCCCTGACAGTGGGCGATCTGCGTCGTTTGTGGCAGGTCGACAAGAGGACTTACGAGGCGATTTTCGACGAAGTTGCCGAAATCACCCAGTTGGCGCGCCAGGCGATTGAAAGCGGACACCCCGAACACCTGGGGACTTTGATGGATGCCAACCAGGCTTGCCTGGAACGGATGGGAGTATCGTCTCCCGACCTGGAACGCCTGATCGCTGCGGCGCGCCTGGCGGGGGCAGCCGGCGCCAAGCTTTCTGGCGGCGGGCGCGGCGGCAATATGATCGCGTTGGTCGGTGCGACGAGCGCTCAGGTTGTGGCGAAGGCTTTGGTGGAAAATGGGGCACAGCGGGTGATTCTAACTACGGTGAGGAAAAGTTTTTAAGTGTTTGAGTGATTGAGTGGTGAAGGATGGATGAACGTTATTTGAGAGAATTGTTGAGTATGGTTCGGGAGGGGCGGGTGGAGATCGATGCGGCATTGAAAATGCTTCAGACGATGCCCTTTGTCGATCTTGAGTTTGCGAAGCTGGACTCCCACCGCCCCTTGCGCAATGGGTTTCCAGAAGTGGTTTATTGTGAAGGTAAGCGTACCAGCCAGGTTGTGGCGATCCTGGAACGCCTGGTTCAAGGACCTGGTCCGGTCCTGGCGACTCGGGCTTCGCCAGAAGTCGCTGTCGCTGTGCAGCAGGCTATTCCAGGGATGCGGTACGAAGATCTTGCTCGGGTGTTGGTATATGAGCCACAGCCGCTTCCCAAGCGTAAAGGAACAATTCTGGTGATAAGCGCCGGCACCTCCGACTTACCGGTCGCGGAAGAAGCGGCGATCACGGCTGACGTGATGGGAAATCCGGTGCGACGCATCTACGATGTAGGCGTTGCCGGACTGCACCGTCTGTTTGCCTATTTGGAAGCGCTGGTTTCTGCGTCGGTGTTGATCGTCGTTGCAGGGATGGAGGGCGCTTTACCGAGCGTGGTGGGTGGCCTGGTAAAGCGTCCGGTGATTGCTGTGCCGACCAGCGTGGGATACGGCGCCAGCTTTGGCGGATTGGCCGCTCTGTTGGGGATGCTGAATACCTGCGCTTCGGGCGTCACCGTGGTGAATATCGATAATGGTTTTGGGGCTGGTTATGCGGCCAGCCTGATGAACCAGTTGGGCCAGGAAATGGCAATTGAAGATACCGTGAAAAATACGGATGGCTGATTTCGCTGAGCAATTAGAAGCCAAGTACCAGCGCTTGTTGCAGATTCTTTCTGAGATTGAACGCCCAGCGATTGCTCTCTCGGGTGGCGTGGACAGCGCCTTGCTGGCATATACAGCATTCCAGGCGACTGGCGAGCGAGCCCTGGCGATCACCGCCGATTCTCCTGCCATGCCACGCCGTGAAATGCGACAGGCCAGCCAACTGGTGCAGCAAATTGGTATCCGGCATATCTTTATCCACAGCCATGAAGTCGAGCACCCCGCCTATCGCGCCAACCCGGTCGAGCGCTGTTATATTTGTAAGAAAGAGATCTTCTCGCAACTGAACCAGGTTGCCCGCCAGATGGGCTGCACAGTCATCTGCCACGGAGAAAATGTGGATGACCTGGTCGATCACCGTCCTGGCTCTTTGGCCGCTCAGGAATTGGGAGCGCGCGCGCCATTGCGAGAAGCCGGGTTAGGAAAGCAGGAAATCCGCTGCCTGGCGCGGCGTTTCGACCTGCCGGTGTGGGATCAACCTGCCATGGCCTGCCTGTCTTCACGAGTGCCAGCCGGATCGGAGATCACAGTCGAAAAGCTGGCGCAGATTGAGGCGGCGGAAGATTTCCTCCTGGACTTGGGTTTTCGACAGGTGCGCGTCCGGCACCACGATACACTCGCCCGCATCGAGTTGGGGCAAGATGAAATGCAAAATATCCTGGCGCACACCCAGGCGATTATCGAGCGTTTCCAGGAACTTGGTTTTCGTTATATCACCTTAGATCTGGCAGGTTACCGATTGAGTGGGCTTGAGCAGATCAGAGAAGGCAAACCATGAAAATCGCTTATTTTGATTGTTTTGCCGGGATTAGCGGCGATATGACGGTGGGGGCGTTGATCGATTTGGGTGTTGACCCACAATGGCTGGCAGGTGAGTTGCGCAAGCTGCCTTTGAATGGCTACCGTTTGCAAGTCGAAAAGGTGGATAAAAACGGTATCCAGGCCGTGCAATTTTCTGTGATTTTAGAGCATGAAGACGGGGAACGCCCTGCAGACGCTGAGTTTTTCGAAGTTGACTCTGTAGATGCGGGGGTTGCGACGCCAGAAGAGACCGCAGGCAGACAAGATCAAAATGATCATGGAGAACATGGTGACTTTGTCGGCCATGGCGTCCATAAGCACCCCCACCGGAGCCTGGAAGATATTCTCGAACTGATCCGCTCCAGCCAGCTTTCGGACAACGTCAAAGACCTGGTTGGTCGTATCTTCACCCGCTTGGGTGAAGCCGAGAGCCAGGTACATGGCGTTCCACTACAGCAGGTACATTTTCACGAAGTGGGCGGTGTGGACGCCATTATTGATATTACCGCCGCGGTCATTGCGGTAGAATACCTGGGTATTGAAGCTATCCAGGCTTCGCCGCTGCACCTGGGATCGGGATTTGTGCACACCCAGCACGGCTTGCTGCCCATACCCGCCCCAGCGACGGCCAAGATATTGGAGGGCGTCCCGGCTTACAGCGGCCAGGCGCGCGGCGAATTGGTGACGCCTACCGGCGCAGCGATCATTACGACGCTGGCTGAGGCTTATGGCCCGTTGCCGCTGATGACCATCCATCGGGTGGGTTATGGCGCCGGGCAGCGTAAACGAGAATTTCCGAATGCGCTGCGGGTGTTTTTAGGGGAAACCACGCTCCACACTCCATCCGGATGGAGTTCTACGTCTAAAAGGGATCGGACAGCAAATGATAATCTCAAGCGCCGTGATCCTTATCCCGAGCAGCACGATGCCCCGGTTGGACCAGGAGGCTACCATGAAAGTCCTGGACTGGTAATTGAAGCGGCCATCGATGACATGGAACCAGAATTATTTGAATCTTTAACCGAGAAACTACTGCAGGCAGGCGCCCTGGATGCGCTCTTGATTCCAGTGCAAATGAAAAAAAGTCGCCCGGGGATGCTGCTGCATGTGCTGGCTTACCCATCTTCGCTGGATGAGCTATTGCAAATCATATTTCGCGAGTCGACTTCGATCGGAGTGCGCACCTATCCGGTCACCAAACGCATGCTACAGCGCCAGGTAACCATGGTGGAAACGCCCTTCGGACCGGTGAATGTGAAAGTTGCCTGGTTAGGAGAAGAAATGGTTAACATCAAGCCGGAATACGAGGATTGCCGGGCGCTGGCCGATCAGCACCAGCGACCTTTGAAGGATGTCCTGGCAGCGGCGCACCAGGCGGCCTGGCAAGCCATTCAAACAGGGCAATTTTCAGAAAAGAAGGATCTACGGCGGTGAACCTGACTTTTCTCAAACTTGGCGGCTCGTTGATTACCGAGAAGGAGCGCCCGCAAACGGTTCGTCCGCAGACTCTGGCGCGCCTGGCGGAGGAGATCGCTGCTGCCCAACAGGCCAACCCGGGTTTGCGATTGCTGTTGGGACATGGTTCGGGTTCGTTTGGACATGTACCGGCGCGCAAGCATGGCACTCGATTGGGGGTGCATACCCAGGAGCAATGGCTGGGCTTTGTCGAGGTGTGGCGAGCAGCGACGGCCCTCAACCGCTTTGTGGTCGACGCCTTTTCGGCAGCGGGATTGCCGGTGATCTCGTTTCCGCCTTCCGCCAGCGTGACTGCGCATAGTCGTTATCTGGCAGAATGGAATTTGACACCTATCCGTCAGGCTTTAGCGAACGGCTTGTTACCGGTGGTTTTTGGGGATGTGATTTTTGATACAGCGCAGGGCGGGACGATCTTTTCGACCGAAGACTTGTTTTCTCACCTGGCCGAGCAGCTTGCGCCGCAGCGCATCTTGCTAGCGAGTTTACAGCCTGGGGTGTGGGAAGATTTTCCGGCTTGCACGCGCCTGCTGCCGGAGATCATGGCGCAAGATTTGGAGCGTGGGGCGCTGGCGATCGGCGAATCGGCGGCGGCTGATGTGACCGGTGGGATGCGCAGCAAGGTGATGCATGGGCTGGAACTGGCGCGCCGGTTGCCTGGGGTAGAGGTGCGCATCTTTTCTGGGGAACAACCTGGCGATGTGCAGCGCGCTCTGGCGGGCGAGGGGCAGGGAACGCTGCTGCGACCATAATTTTTGTATTTTGGGAGGGAAAGAATATGCCGACTATCCAGGCCAACGGAATCCAGATATATTACGAACTGCATGGGGCAGAAAATGCTCCCGTGTTAGTGCTGAACAATGGCATCTTGATGAATGCAGACAATAGTTGGGTCTTCCAGACCCAGGCGTTGGCGCAGAAGTACCGCGTTTTGCAATACGACTGCCGGGGGCAAGGACAATCCGAGCGTCCCGAAGAAGCTTACAGCATGGCGCAGCATGCCGACGACCTGGCGGCATTGTTGGCAGAATTAGGGATTGCCCAGGCGCATATTGCGGGTATCTCTTACGGGGGAGAAGTGGCGCAGGCGTTCGCTCTGGCTTACCCCCAGCAGGTTGCCAGCCTGATCCTGGCAGATACAGTCAGTGAGATCGGTCTCGAGTTGCGCCAAACGGTCATGGGTTGGCTGCAGGCGGCGCGCCTGGCAGACCCTGAGTTGTTTTTCAATATCACTGTGCCGTGGAATTTTTCGCCTGAGTTTATCGCAACAAATCCAGCTTTGTTGGAAGGCGCACGTTCCCGCTATGCTCAGCTAAACTTCCCAGCGGTTGCCCGGTTGTGCGAGTGTTTCCTGGCGCTCGATTTTACTGCTCGCCTGGGTGAAATCAAAGCCCCAACCTGCATTCTGGTTGGAGAAAAAGACATCCTGAAAGGGCCGGCTTACGCCCAGATTTTGCTGCGCGCCATACCGCATGCCGAGTACCACCTGTTGCCTGGCGCAGGGCACGCGTCGTGTTGGGAACGCCCGGCAGCGTGGAACTCGATTGTATTAGGCTTTTTGGCAAAAAATGCCTGAGTTACATCGGAATAAATGAGCCCAGCTCACCAGGTGGGATGGTCAGAACTTGACCGACTCGAAGCTGGTTGGGGTCGCTGATACCGTTGGCTTGCGCCAGGGCAGTTACCGTGGTGTTGAATTTAGCAGCAATGCGACTCAGACTGTCGCCGGGCAGCACGGTATAGGTTTGCAAGGTTGGGGTGGTGCTGCTATTGATCTCACCGCCTTCGGGTCTTGGGCTTTCGCCAGCGGGGATTTTGATCACTGTGCCGGGCTGTAGCAACTGCGGGTTGGTCTGAGCCAGGGCAGCAATGCTCACCCCAAAGCGGGTAGCCAGGCCAGCCCAGGTGTCGCTGCCTTGGATGGTGTAATCCCGGGCTGCGCCGGCTGGAAGGGTGGTTTTCCAGGCCAGGTCGTGCAGGTCCTGTTCGCTGCCGTTAAACCAGTTGAGATCAACATTGCCGGTAAGGCCGCTGATTCGTCCGGTCTGCGAGTGCTGCCAGAAGGTCCAGCGTGACCACCCAACCGGCATATTGGGCTGAGTCGCAGTGGGCGGCAGGTAATTGGCAATCCACAAAAGGTGATCTTTTGCCCACAGCGGTGGTCCACCCGCCGGAATAGTGAAATAATCGTTCAGAAAAGCCACTCCGGAATAAATGATGGCTTTACGCCCGGTCGCTTTTTCGATTTCGCAGACCCAAATTTCGACCCGCTGGATCAGAGTGGTGGCGCGCAGGTTTTCGTTGACTTCCAGATCGAGCACCGGGTCAAAGTCGCCGTCTTCGAGTTGTGCCGTCTGTAGGAAAAGTTCGACCTGGCGGCGGGCGTCTTGCAAAGGGCGGAAAAAGTGATACGCTCCGCGCAATAAACCAGAACTTTTGGCGGCAGCCCAGTTCTTACTGAAAAATGGATCGACCAGGCTGCTGCCTTCGGTAGCTTTGATAAAGGCAAAGCGTTGCCCGCTGGCTGCTACCTGCGCCCAGTTAATATTGCCTTGCCAGCGTGAAACATCGATTCCTGGGGGGTAGGGAGTCATTGAGATTATCCTCACATGTTTTTGATGCGCCCCAAGAAATCACACACGGCCTGGTTGAATATGCGCGGGTTCTCCAGGTTGGCCAAATGGCCGGCTTGGGGGATGATTTGCAGTTGGGAGTTGGGGATGGCGGCATGCATCGCCTGAGCTTCGTGGAGCGGAACGATGGCATCGTGCTCGCCTGGGAGCAGCAGGGAGGGAATGCGAAGGCTGGGTAGCAGATCGGTCGAGTCGCGGCGGTCGCGCAGCCCGGCCAAATCGGCCAGGATGGTTTCGAGCGGAGTATGCTCCATGATGGCGCGTACCTGGGCGACGATATCCGGGCGATGGGCGAAAGTATCAGGCGACAATAATTTCGGCAGCATGGCATCGAAAATGACTTTTGAGCCATTTTCAGAGGCGGTTTGCATGGCTTGATCGCGCCCGGCTTTGGCTTCGGGGCCATCGGCCGCAGCGCGGGTGGCGGTCAGGATCAGGCCTGCCAGGCGCTCGGGGTATTTGCGAGCAAAGGCAAAAGCCACATAGCCGCCCATCGAAAGTCCACATAGGACGATCTTCTCGCTCGCGCCCAGGGCGTCAAGCAAGGCGTTCAAGTCATCGGCGAACATTTCCATCGAATAAGGGCCAGGAGTGACCTGCGACTCGCCATGGCCGCGCAGATCGGGGGCGATTACCCGGGCGGTATCGAGCAAATCGGCGAACTGTGGCTGCCACAGGCGGCAGTTAAGCGGGTAGCCGTGCACAAAGAGCAGTGGCAGCCCGTGCCCGGCCTGGCTGTAAGCGATTTCGACGCGCCCGGCAGGGCTATCAAGTTGGATTTTCTGAGAGCGGTAGTGGGTCATTTCTTTTCTCCTTCCATAAATCGAGCGAACCGAGGCTGGCGCCGCCAACGATCAGCGCCATGGCTGTCGTAGTCGCCCAACTCAGCTGGCGGCCGCCCAGGGTGACCAGCACCAGCGTCGAGGTAAGCGGGGTCAGGTAAGCCAGGGATCCGATGATGCGCGGATCGCCGCGCTTGAGAGCGGCGTCCCAGGTGAAAAAGGCCGCTCCCATTGGGCCAAGTCCAAGCAAAACCAGAGAAAGCCAATCGCCGGGCGGCAGGCGTTGCAATTGAAGAGCGTCAGCGCCTAACCCGAAGGATGCCAACGCGAGCAGTCCGGAGACCAGGCAAAAAGCGCCTACGGCGGCGGTGGGAAAGGCAGGCAAGCGTTTGGTGAGTAGTGAATAGCAAGCCCAGGTGAGCGCAGCCCCGGCCGCCAGTAGATAACCTGGCAGATTTGCCAGGTCGAGACTCAGTTTCCCGCCAGTGATGATCAGCCCAGCGCCTGCCAGGCCGGTCAGTGCGCCTAGCAGGTGGTGTGGCCGAAGGTGGTAACCGGGCAAGATAGCCGGCGAGAGCAGCACGATCAACAAAGGCCACAGGTAGTTCATCAGGCTGGCTTCGACGGGTGGGGCGTGCTGCAAGGAGGCGAAATACAGGAAATGATAACCAAAAATGCCTCCCACGCCGACTAGCAGTGTTAGCACCGGCACACGCCAGTCTTTGATTCGCAGCGTTCCAACCAGGCCGCTGACGCACAAGGCCACCCCTAACACCAGGAGCGGCGGCAGGTGACTGAGCCGCGCCCCTAGAAAAGCCAGGAAGCTCCACATGGCGATCGTGAGCAGGGCGAGGAGAGTTGCGGATAACGGCATACGCAGCGCGCCTCACAAATGATCGGGTATGATACGCCAGCCACGATTACGGGCAATCTGCAACAAAGCCTGATCAGGATAGACGGCGGTGGGGTTACCAGTCATTTCCAGCAGTTGTAAATCGGCGATCGAATCGGCGTAGGCGAAACTGTTGGTCAGGTCGATTTCCAGGCCTTTCTGGTTGAAATATTGTTGGGCAGTGCTGGCTTTGACATCGTCGATGACGATCGGCCGAATTGCCCGCCCGGTATAGCGCCCATTTTGTATTTCGAACTTTGTGCCTACGGCATGTTCAACGCCCAGTTCTCGGGCAACCCGTTCTATCAAGGGTAGCGGCCCGGAGGATACCAGGGCTACCAGGTCGCCAGCTTGCCGGTGTTGATCCAGGATGGCGAGCATATCGACGCGCCAATAGTGGCGAATATGTTGCTCGACAGCCCAATCCCATACTGTCTGAGCTTGCGTAACCGTGTAACCGCGCACATACCAGGCCATATGCGCTGCCCAGTTGGAGCGAAAGGTTGATTCTGAGATCAGCCGCGCCCGGCGAAAAAAGTAGAGCGGGTAATGCAACCCCAGGAAGAGCCAGTGCACGCCCAGGCGCAGGCGGTTATTCTGAAAGTATTCCAAAACGCCGCGCCAGGCGCGCTCGCTGGTAAGGGTGCCGTCGATGTCGAAAAATGCCGCTCGCTTCATGCCTGATCTAGCGCTTCTCTGATCTCGGCGAACTGTCTGACAGCTGCAAGGTGTTTTTTGGAGCTATCCAGACCGGCGCCCATGGTGTTGAAGGAAATGTGAGTAGCGCCAGCAACCTTCCAGGCGCGCCCGGTTTCGATCCATTCTTGCGGGTTGCCAGCACCGTAGTGCAGGCGGGCTTCGATGCCGAACTGCTTTCGGCTGCGCCCGCATTGAGCCAGTTCGGAGTCGATCAACGCCAGGGCAGCAGCGGCATCTGAGGCCTGGCGGTAGTTCGGCATCCAGCCATCGCCCAGGCGGGCAGCCCGGCGCAGGGCTGGCTCGGCGTGACCACCAAACCACAATGGGATTGGGCGCTGCAGCGGCATGGGGTTCAGCCCGGCGTCATCGATGTGGTGCCAGCGCCCGTGGTACTTCACCAGCGTGTCCGTCCATAGGCGGCGCAGAACGTCGATTTGCTCTTCGATACGCCGACCGCGGTTGGAGAAACTCTCGTTTAATGCCTGGTATTCCACGGCATTCCAACCCAGACCCACTCCCAGGCGCAGCCTGCCCTGGCAAAGCACATCCAACACGGCGGCTTGCTTGGCGAACAGGGCGGTTTGGCGCTGCGGCAGGATGATGATCCCGGTGGTGAATTCGATCTTTGCGGTGATGGCTGCCATGTAGGTGAACAACAGCAGCGGTTCCATGAAAGGGTGCTGGTCGGTGTAAGGGCCTTGCCAGCCAGCGGGGCGCTGCGGGTTGGCGCCAAGCACATGGTCGTAAGCCAGGATGTGTGAGAAGCCCAATTCTTCAGCGGCTTGGGCATAGTCGCGCACTGCGGCGGGGTCGCAAGGGTATTCGGTTTGGGGGTATACAAGGCCAATTTTCATGGTTTTTTTCAAATGGCGATTGATCGGTAAACATATGCAAGATGACTAGCAAATTCGGGGCAGCATTTCTCCTGCCAGCATGCTGACAACGCGCTGGCTATCATATTTTGTCTTCAATAATACCATACCCTTTGGCGAGTCTCTAACTTCGCCGATACGAACGGCTTCCTTACCATACTGGCATGCTCGAATAGCTTCAAGCGCCTGATCGGCTTTATCTGCTCTGACTATAATTACCAGTTTCCCCTCATTGGCGACATATAAAGGATCGAAGCCGAGCAACTCGCAGGCTGCCTGAACGACTGGTTTTACGGGAATAGCATGTTCTTCGATGACAATCCCAGTTCCAGATTGACGCGCAATTTCATTTAGGGAGGTCGCTAATCCGCCTCGGGTGGGGTCGCGCATCACATGTACAGCATCCCCAACGGCGTCGATCAGGGTATGAACCAGCCAGTTTAGCGGTGCAACATCGCTTACAAGATCACCCGTAAACCCCAGTTCACCGCGAGCACAAATGACAGCCATGCCATGATCGCCAATTGAGCCAGTCAGAATCACCTGGTCGCCCGGTTGAGCGCAAGCCCCGCCCACAAGCAGGCCTTTCCTGACAACGCCAACGCCGGTTGTGGAAATATACATCTGGTCAGCTTTTCCTTTTTCGACCACCTTTGTATCTCCGGCGATAATTGAAACACCCGCTTCTTCGGCAGCGATCTGCATGGAAGCGATAACTTTTTGCAAGGTATCTATGGTTAGACCTTCTTCCAAAATGAATCCAGCAGTCAGGTATTTTGGGTCTGCGCCCATGGCGGATACATCATTTACAGTACCGCATATCGCTAATCTGCCGATGTCGCCGCCCGGAAAGAAAAGTGGCCAAACCACGTGGCAGTCAACGCTAACCGAAAGGCGCTGCCCATCCAGCATGTCCAGCACACCGCCATCGTTGCCAGCTTTCAGGATAGGGTTTTCGAATGCCGGCAGAAAAAAGCGCTGGATCAGATCGTGGGTCATGCCGCCGCCGCTGCCATGCCCTAAAACAATGCGAGAGGTGTGCTGAAGCGGCATTGGACAAGAATATCCTTCCCAATTAGGTTGCGATGGATTGTTGGTCATGATGTTCCTTCTTCTCTACCAACCTTTCGGTAGTGATAATACGCTGCGCAGGCGCCCTCTGACGAAACCATCGTCGCGCCAAGCGGATTTTGTGGAGTGCATAGAGTGCCAAAGGCCTGGCATTGGTCGGGCTTTTTCAAACCTTGAAGTATTTTTCCGGAGATGCACAGCGGCGATTCGCGAGTTTGGATATTTTGCACCTGGAAACGTTTCTCTGCGTCAAATTTTTCAAACTCAGGGCGCAGAACCCAGCCGCTTTCGGGGAATAGACCGATTCCACGCCAGTTGCGATCAGCAGATTGCATCACCTGGTTGATTACTTGTTGGGCGTGGCGATTTCCTTCTCGAGTAACCATTCGTTCATAGCGATTTTCAACGCCATACAGTCCTTTTTCAAGCATCGTGACTGCCTGGAGAATCCCCGAGCAAAGATCAAGCGGTTCAAAGCCAGTGACTACGATAGGGATGCGGTATTGTTGCGCGATGGGTAGATATTCCCAAAATCCCATCACGGTGCAAACATGCCCGGCAGCCAAAAAAGCCTGGACGCGATTTTCTGAGGAAGAAAGAATGGCGTTCATAGCAGGAGGCACACGAACATGGGAAACCAGCACTGAGAAATTTTCCAGGCCAAGCTGTTTGGCTTGCAGTACACTCATACAATTCGCCGGTGCAGTCGTTTCAAAACCGATCGCAAAAAATACAACTTGTTTATCAGGGTTTTCTTTCGCCATTCGAACTGCGTCTAACGGCGAAAATAGTACTCTTACATCGCCGCCCGCGGCGCGCACAGAGAAAAGGTCAAAGTTTGAGCCAGGCACACGCAGCATATCGCCATAAGTGGTGAAAATGACATTTTTTTGGCTGGCGATTTCAATCGCTTTATCAATAGCTTCCAGAGGAGTGACACAAACCGGGCAGCCCGGACCATGAACCAACTCAATTTCGGGCGGCAGCAGTTGGTCTAGCCCAGAGCGGATGATGGAATGGGTTTGCCCACCGCAGATCTCCATAATTACCCATGGTTGGATGACGCTGAGGCGGATTTGGCTCAGAGCGTTTTTCACCAGGTCGGGGTTTCGATACTCATCCAAGTATTTCACGGCACATCCTTGTGATTAATACATTGATGCGAGCAATGTGTAATCAATCCTGACCTTCTTCTAATTCGATTTTGATGATTTCCTCAAAAAGTTGCAAAGTTTCCTGGGCTTCTTCTTCTGAAATCAAGTTCAAAGCGAAACCAACATGCACAATCGCGTAATCGCCAACCTGCGCTTCTGGTACGTAAGCCAGGCATGCTTCTCGGACAATACCGTTAAAATCGATTTTGCCCATCAGATAGCCATCGGTGGTATAAATTTCGGTAATTTTACCTGGAATCCCTAGACACATTTTCTTTCTCCTGATTGATCCAACGTCTTCCTGCGATGATTGCCTGGCCAAGTGACAATCCACCGTCGTTCACTGGGGTTTGCTGTGGAAGGTAAACAGTAAACCTGTCCTGTTCAAGCAAGGCAATCGTTTTCTTTAGTAGGTAAGAATTTTGCCATACACCTCCACTTAAAGCAACTGCCTGGAGGCCGGTATTTGAACGCAAGGTGCGGCACATTTCGAGTGTCAGGCGAGCGCAGCTGTTGTGAAAGCGTGCAGAAATTTCAGAAATGTGAACACCGCTTCGAAGATCTTTGAGGATGCTTTCCAGAACGGGATTTACATCGATCTGGTAACCATCCAACTCTTTTTCAGATTGGGAAATTTTAAACGGATATTCACCAGACTCATGCGGGACTGCCAAAGCCTCCAGTTCAATGGCGGCCTGGGCTTCGAAATTCACCTTATGGCGTACGCCAATCAGCGATGCTACAGCGTCAAATAATCGCCCCATGCTTGAGGTAGCGGCGACATTCAAGCCGCTTTCGAGCTGCCGGTGGATAACTTCTCTCTCATTTTCCTCACTAGCTGCTACACATGGCAGGTCATCGTTCCAATCGATTCCTGCCCGCCAAAGATAGGCTAACGCAATTCGGGACGGACGGCGAATTGCGGCGTCGCCGCCAGGCAGCGGCATGTAGCTCAAGTGTGCAATGCGCCTGTAGCCAGAATCGCCGATGCCATGCTGGGGATTCTGCTGGTAGCCGGCTAACAAAAACTCGCCTCCCCAAATGGCCCCATCTTCCCCATAACCGGAGCCATCGAAACTTACCCCGATTACAACTTGATTTAAATCAAGCTGATTGTCTGCCATGCAAGCGGCTATATGAGCATGGTGATGCTGGATTCCGAAGGCAGGCACACCGCGACTTTGGGAGCTTTGCCATGCATAACGAGTTGCCAGGTAATCGGGGTGCAAATCATACGCAACTGCAACCGGTTGCAACCGG
>JAGUYW010000090.1 GCA_020061105.1 Anaerolineales bacterium
AGCCACCACCTCCTCGACCATGCTGTTCCAGGCGCCGCACTGTGGGCAGCGCCCCATCTCGCGAGCGCTTACTCGCCCGCATTGTTGGCAAATGTATTGGGTGCGTGTTTTTGGCATATTCTTTTTTCTATTGGCGCGTCGCTAACAAACGATCAACTTTCGATTTTAAAGCCAGCATCACCATATCCCCGGTATCCATCACCCCGCGCTGCCGCGCCAGGCGCAACGTATTCTCCACGATATTCTTCGGCACATAAGGTTGTTCATTCTCGGGCTTTCGCTGCAATTGCATCGCCCCCGTGCTGCAGGAAGTCACACATAACCCGCAGCCAATACAATGCGTTTCCAGAACCGCTGCATAGCCGTCATCCAGGACAATCGCCTGCATCTGGCAGCGCTCCAGGCACTCGCCGCAGCCACTGCAGATCTGTGCATCACACACCGCCCGGTACGCCGACGAAACGATCTTACCCGGCTGCGGATGGCGCCGGATATTGCGCAGCACCCCACAACAATCGCCGCAGCAGGCGCAAATAAAGGCCGCATCTTGTGAGTTGCCCGGCTGTAAAACCAGCCCAGCCTGGTTGGCAATTTGTAGAATTTCTAGCGCTTCAGACTTACTGATCACTTTTCCAAAGCCGTGGCGCTGGTAATAATCCGCGCCGCCGCCCATGATCAGACAAGTTTCTAGCGGCTTGTCACAGTGATCGTCGCTGACCATCCGGCGCTCTTTGCGGCAAATGCACTCTGCCACCAGAAAACGCTTCTGATGATCGACCAGTTCTTCAGCGCGTTCATAATCCAGCACCCGCGCCGGCGAAGGCAGGCTTTCGGCAACCGGAATGGTGCGCAGCTGCGGCGTTTCACGCCAGGTATCGAAATCAAAAGCCTGCTTGAAAAATTGATCGACATCCTCAATCAGCTCTGGGTGCAGCCGCTGCACCTGGTACTCCCAAATCCCGACCACAAACTGCGACGCCATATAGCGCGTGGGTCGCCCTGAGCGCGAGACAATGTCGTACACCAATCCTTGCGCCGCCATCTGATCCAGCATCTGGCGGGTCTGCTCCACCGGCAAGCCCGCCCGGCGAGCGATCACGTGCGCCTCTTCTGCAATCAATGTCAGATGCTGCGCTAGCTCCGCTTGCTGCGGGTTAAACAGATGCTGTAAAATCCGCAGTTCAACGCCGCTCTCGGTGCGCTGGTAGCCGCCCGGCAGGCGGTCTAAATAAGTCGCCAATCGCTCATATACATCCTGGGACATGGCAATCTCCTGTTCTCTAGTTCTCACATCATAGCACAAATTTTCACTCCAGACAAACCTGCCTTTTCATCGTTCGCATCGAATGATCGAGATGGATAGAAGATATCAGGTATAATCTCTTTGTCACACCCCGGCCCAATTCAATCAACATATGCGGAGCTAACTATGCAAAGCAAATCATTACGCTTCTCGCTGTTCGGCCTGCTTTATTTCACCCAGGGCATCATCCTGGGCTATTTTGCTGCCCTCAACGCCCTCTATCTGCTCTCCAACGGGCTGAACATGACCGATGTGGGCATCTTTTCATCCATTGCCTTGATCCCATTTGTGATCAAAATCTTCTTTGGCATGCTCAGCGATCGCTACAACCTCTTCGGTCTGGGGCATCGCAAACCATACATCGTGATTGGCCTGGCTGTGCAGGCCATCTGCCTGGTCTTGGTCGCCAACATCAACCCGGGACAACAATACTGGACCTTCGTGGGGTTGGCCTTTATGTTACAGCTCGGCATGGCATTCTACGATACCTGCACCGATGGATTGGCCCTGGATATTACTCCCGCCAATGAAAAAGGGATGTTGCAAGGGTTTATGGTCGGTGGGCGTTCGGTGGGCGTGATTGCGGCAGCCTCGATTGCCGGCCGAATCGCCGAGCAATCCTGGCCGGCGGTATTCTACTTCCTGGCTGTCCTGACCCTGCTGCCTTTCACCTTGTTGTTCTTCATCCGGGAAACGCGCCACACCAGCGGCGAGCGCTTCAACTGGCAGGCTTTTTCCGCCTTCAAGCAACCCGCCGTCCTGGGCGTCTCCGCCATGGGGTTGATCATCTTTCTGGTTATCGTCGGCGCCAACCAGCTTGTCAACCCCTACTTTAGCCAGAAATTCGACATCAGCCTCGGAACCGCCGGATTGATCACCACCGTCTGGGGTATTGGCTGCGTGATTGGGGCGGTGGTTGGCGGTTTGCTGATGGATCGTTCTGGCAACCAGCCCGCGCTGTGGCTTTCGATTGGCAGCGTGGTCTGCACCCTGGTATTGCTGGTCTTTGCCCCTTCGCTGCCATTGGCATTTGCTGCCGCCGTACTCTTTGGCATGGCTTACGGCGCTTCGCAGGCGATTTACTTTGCCCTGGCAATGAAATACACCCAGCCCGCCATTGCGGCCTCGATGTTTTCCATCCTGATGGCAGTGACCAACATCGGGCAAGGGATCGGTCTGGGCGTGGGCGGCGCACTCGCCAACAACCTGGGCTTCGCCACAGCCCTGCTAATTTTTGGCGCAGCCATGTTCCTGATCTTGCCCTTCTTCCCGGTAGTGTTTCGCAAGCCAGCATTGCAGCCGGCGGCTTGAAAACCGACGCATTGAAACGCAAAAGCCGCTCCATTTTTGAGCGGCTTTTGTTGTGTGCCGAAGGTGGGAATCGAACCCACACCCCTCACGGGACACGAGTTTGAGTCGTGCGCGTCTGCCAGTTCCGCCACTTCGGCCTGAGCCCCCATAGTATAACGAAATCCGTCTCGATGGTCAAGGATGGGTTTTTCAAAGTGCAATATTGAACATCGCCTTCCGAAAACTTGCGATATAATTACCCGCTATGCGCCTGGGAATTATCGGCCTGCCCCAATCTGGCAAAACCACACTTTTCAACGCCTTAACCCGCGGCGACCAACCTGTCGCAGTCAGCGGTGGGCGTTTTGACGTCCACACCGGGATTGTGGATGTGCCGGACGAGCGCGTCGACCGCCTGTCGGCCATGTTCGACCCGGGTAAAACCACCTATGCAAAAGTCACCTACGCCGATATCGCCGGCCTGGAAGGCAGCACCGCCAAAAGTGGCATTTCGGGGCCGCTGCTCAACCAATTGACCCAAATGGATGGCTTTGTGCATGTGGTGCGCTGTTTCGAAAGCGCCGTCGCCCCGCATCCGGCTGGCAGCGTGGACGCCGCTCGCGACATCGCCGCCATGGATAACGAATTACTGCTCAACGACCTGATCACCGTCGAGCGCAAGCTCGAACGCCTGGCTGAAGAGCGTAAAAAAGGCGCCGGGCGCGAAAAAGCCGTGATTGAGCGCGAAGTTGTTCTTTTCAGCAAGTTGAACGAAGTACTCTCTTCCGAAATTCCCCTCCGAGATATCGATCTTAGCCCTGCCGAAGAAAAGGCCCTGGCCGGCTTCGGTTTCCTGACGCGCAAACCCGTTCTGCTGCTGCTCAACCTTTCTGACGGGCAAACGCCGCCTGAAATCGCTTACCCGCACCTGCGCAGCGACATTGTCCCCCTGCAGGGCAAACTGGAGATGGAGCTTGCCCAACTGCCCACCGAAGACGCCGAATTATTCATGGGGGAATACGGCATCGAAACCCTCGGCCTGCAGCGCGTCATCAGCCTGTCCTACGATCTGCTCGGTTTGCAATCGTTCTTCACGGTTGGAAAAGACGAAGTGCGCGCCTGGACAATCGCCCGCCAATCGAGCGCAGTCGAAGCCGCCGCCGCCATCCATTCAGACCTCGCCAAAGGCTTTATTCGCGCCGAAGTCGTCGCATACCATGACCTGGTAGAACTGGGCGGCCTGGCAGAAGCACGCGCTCGCGGCAAGCTGCGCCTGGAAGGTAAAGATTATATCGTTCAGGATGGCGAAATCGCCCACATCCGCTTCAACGTCTAATCGCAACCTCCTGGTTACCGCGCCAGCCCCTTCAATCTGTTTTTTCTCTGCCAGAAGATGGTAGAATCACAGTAGTAGTTCGCCATCTGAGAAACCCTGGGGTGTTGCGCGGCATGAAGAATCTATTCAGCAGTTTTTTGATTTTGGTTTTCCTGACAGCTTGCGGCCTCAGCGGCGCGCCGGCGCTCCCTACCGTTGACATCGAGTCGCGAGCCACCAGCGTCGCAGCCACCCTGGCGGCGCACGCCCAAGAAGGAAACCTGAGAACTCGCCAGGCGCAACTGACCGCCGAGGTTCTCACCCTCCAGGCGCCGCGCCCCACCAGCACGCTCTACCAGGCGCCCCCCACGCCTACCCCAACCGAACTGATCACCCTACTCACCCTCACCCCACCCA
>JAGUYW010000069.1 GCA_020061105.1 Anaerolineales bacterium
AAACTTGGCCTGGTGCGTGTTTTCGGCTCTCTGATGATCTTCGCCGGCGTTGTCCTGATCAGCCTGGCCTGAGATCAACTAACTTCAAATAATCGATCGAATCGCCCGGATATACTCCGGACTGCTGCCACAGCACGCCCCAACCACCTGGGCGCCCAGTCCAACGAACTCGCTAATTCTTACAGCAAAATCCTGCGGCGGGGTATCGTAAACTGTCTGACCGCCGATGAGTTTGGGCAAACCCGCGTTGGGTTTGGCAATCAGCCGCGCCTCAGGCGCGGCCTGGCGCATCTGCGCCAACACTTCAGGGATCATCTCCAGCCCCTCGCCGCAGTTGGCGCCGATCGCTGTCAAGCCTAAAGGCCACAACTCCCTGGCAGCCTGGGCAGCGCTCACCCCCATCATGGTGCGGGCTTTCTTGCCAAAACTCAGCGAGCAGAAGACGGGGAGGTTGGTTGCCTGGCGCGCGCCCATCACAGCAGCCCGCGCCTCGCTCAGGTCGGTCATGGTTTCGATCCAGATCAGGTCGACGCCGCCTTCAGCCAGGGCTGCCGCTTGCTCGGCAAAGGTTTGTTGGGCGTGCTCCTCAGTCAAAAGCCCCATCGGCTGCATCAATTCGCCGGTCGGCCCGATATCGCCTGCCACAAAGGCGCGTTCGCCAACAGCCTGGCGCGCCAACGACGCAGCCGCTCGGTTGAGTTCGGACACGCGCTCGCCCAGGTTGTTCTTCGCCAGCTTGACGCGGCTGCCGCCAAATGTGTTGGTCAGCACAACCTGCGAGCCCGCCTCCAGGTAAGCCTGGTGCAGAGCGATAATCTTGTCTGGCTGCTCCACATTCCAAAGCTCGGGCGCCACGCCCGGCGGCAAACCAGCCTCCATCAGCATCGTGCCAGTAGCCCCATCGGCCAACAGGATTTTTCCGGAGTCCAGGTATTCGAGCAAGTTCAGCATGGTTGAATTCTCCTGAGGATAGGTTATGCTTTACGCGGCAATATGCTTCAAGATGATTTCCGCCAGCTTGTCAAACTGTTGGACAATCTGGCTACCCGGCTGGATTGTGTAGAGCGGGATATTCCGATCTGCCGACATGAAGGCCTGTTCGGGTACGGGTGTGAAACCGGCGCTGATCGGATACCCGATTTTCTCTTCCAGTTTGCTGACCGGCATTGACATTCCCGATAGGACGCGGTTGACTGTAATCATCGTCAGCGCTTTCATGCCGCCAAATTTGCGCTCCTGGAGATTGGCGAGCAAGTTTTTTGTAAGCCTGACGCTCAAAGGCTGCGGTTCGGTGATCAGGATCATTTCATCACAGAATTCGGTGAAAACTTCATAGGCTGGATGGAAAATCGTACCAATATCGACAATCACAATTTCCGCCAGCGCGCTGATATTTTCCAGGATGGCTGCATATTGTCCCACCGCCGTAGCAGCCGCGGCGTCGTGCACGCGATTCGAGGCAAACAGCAAAGGCACTCCCAGCAGGTGGGAGACCAGTTGTTTCTCGATCACACCTGGATGAATTTCATTCGGGCTCATATCCAGGAGTTGGTCCAGGCCTGCAATGCCAGAAACACCCAGTTCGTCTTGCCAGGAACTTTGGCCTGGCCTGGTCTCCATGGCAATTACTTTCTTCTTGAATCGATTGGTGAGAGAAATTGCCGAATTTAAGGCAATCGAAGAGACACCCAGACCGCCTTTGGCAGCAATGACCCCGACCATATAACCTTTCTCAGTCTTTGCAACCTTCCTCGCTTTGCTCTGCGCCAATAAAGCTTTGACATTGGCATTCAGTTCCACCGGATGAGATGGCTTGGCCAGGTAAATATCAGCCCCAGCGTCGTAACCGCTCAGTTTATCCTGGGTTTGTGATTTCGCTGTGAACATCAAAATTGGCGTGAGAGCCGTATCCGGATGGCTGCGAAGTCTGCGGGCCACTTCCAGACCATCCATCTCTGGCATCATCACATCCAGAACAATTAAATCAGGCTTGCGTTCGCGCGCCATCGCTAGAGCCGTCTTGCCGTCTAAAGCTTCAAAAACCTGGTAACCCTGGGATCTAAGATAAATACTGATAAATTGCAAGGTATCTGGTTCATCATCGACAATCAAAATCGTTTCAGCCATATGCATCTACCTTTCACTCAATTTTCTTGTTTACCATCCAGCTATTATACCCTCTTCACCATTCAGCGAAAACCACAGAAGCGGCAAAAAAACCTATGATATGATTATTGTATGTCGGCGCCGTTTTCTCCAGCGTATCTCAAGCTTCTGCCCAACGGTGAACTCGAGCAGCGCGCCCGGCAAGCCTACCAGCATCTCGAAAAATGTGACGTTTGCGCCTGGGGATGTAAGGTCAATCGCCTGGAAAACGTCAGAGGCATCTGCCAAACCGGCGCTCTGGCGCGCCTGGCCAGTTACGGGCCGCACCATGGAGAAGAAAACCCGCTGCGGGGCTGGCGCGGCTCTGGCACGATTTTCTTCGCCCGTTGCAATCTACGCTGCCAGTACTGCCAGAATTACGACATCAGCCAATTCGACGCCGGACATTTGGTGGAAGCGCAGGAACTGGCGCAGGTAATGCTGGAACTGCAGGAGGTGGGCTGCCATAATATTAACCTGGTCTCTCCCAGCCACGTGGCGCCGCAAATCCTGCTGGCTCTGGCCATCGCCGCCCGCGCTGGGCTGCACCTACCCCTGGTGTATAACACAGGAGGGTATGATTCCCTGGAAATGCTGCGCCTCTTGGATGGGGTGATCGATATTTACATGCCAGATATGAAATACGCCAGCCAGCAAATTGCCCGCCACTATTCAAAAATTTCACGCTATCCCCAAGTGAACCAGGCGGCTGTTCGAGAGATGCATCGCCAGGTAGGCGACCTGCAAATCAACGCCGACGGCCTGGCAGAGCGCGGCTTGTTGGTGCGCCACCTGGTCCTGCCGTTTGACCTGGCCGGCACCCAGGAAATTGTGCATTTTCTGGCGCACGAGATATCTCCTGATACATACTTGAATGTCATGGCGCAATACCGCCCGGCCTTCAACGCCCGCCAATACCCCAAATTGACCCAACCAATTACCCAGGAAGAATACCAGGCTGCAGTGAGCCTGGCGCGCCAGGCCGGCTTGCACCGTTTAGATTGATCCCTTATATCAAGCCATCAACGCCGCGCCCAATAGATTCGCCCCTAAGACGACCAGGCTCTCCAGGCGGTCGATGCGCTGAAAGCGGGTGGACTTTTGCAGTTTTGCCACCGGGATGTCCGAAAAGCCTATTTCCAGGCTTCCTCATTGATGGCCAGGCGGCGCAGTAATGGCTGCCACCAGGCGCTATTCTGCCTGTACCAGGCTACCGTCTCGGCAAAGCCTTGTTGAAAATCGATTTGCGGCTGCCAGCCTAACTGGCTTTCTATCTTGGACGAATCCAACAAGTAACGACGGTCATGTCCAGGGCGGTCTTCTACATAGGTTTTATAGGAGTCATCCAGTTCGAAGATCTGCAAAAGCAGTTCGGCGACTGCCTCGATATCCAATTCCAGGCCGGTGCCGATATTATAGGTCTCGCCAATCTGACCGTGCAGTAACACGCTTTCAATCGCCCGGCAGTGATCGATGACATGAATCCACTCCCGGCGGTTGTGACTGCTCTTGTAAAGCGGCATCTTTTGGCCTTGCAGCAGGCGGATGGTGAAATAGGGGATCAATTTTTCTGGGAACTGGTAAGGGCCATAATTGTTGGCGCAGTTCGAAATCGTCACCGGAAGTCCAAAGGTCTCGTGATAAGCGCGCACTGCCATATCGGCGGCGGCTTTCGAGGCGTTGTAAGGTGTGCGCGGCCGGTAAGGCGAATTTTCGTAAAAGCGTTCATCCGAGTCCAGAGCCAGGTCGCCATAGACTTCACAGGTTGAAATGTGGTGAAAACGGGCCAGTTTGGCGTCGCGTGCGGCCTGCAGCAAACGCTGCGTGCCCAAGACATTCGTCTGGTAGAAAATTTCAGGATTGACTATCGCCCGGCTGTTGTGTGACTCGGCCGCAAAATTGACCACCCAATCGGGTTTGTATTGCTGGAACAAATGCAGCGCCAGTTCGTAATTCCCGATATCGCCGCGCACAAAAAGATAACGCTCACCAAAATCTTGCTCCACATCCGCCAGGCTCGCCAGGTTGCCGGCGTAGGTCAGCAGATCATAATTAATCACGCAATCATCGGGATAGTTCTGCAGCCAATAACGCACAAAATTTGAGCCAATAAAACCGGCTCCGCCAGTAATAAAGATAGTAGCCATAAATCCTCCTCAAAAAGGTAATTGCAGGTTGAGTTTTAGCGTTTCCACAAAAACGAAATTCCAGCCGCCAGCGCCAACAAGGTTTTCGACAGGTTTTTCATGCACTCGCTCCTTGATCAATCGCCAACAGTCTGGTTATCTGCTTGTAAACAGCCGTTGCGCCGCTCAGGTAATCCGGATCGTGAATACTTGCATCCACATGGATGATTGGAATATCGGTTCTTTCAGCCACCCATTTCTCTAAGAGGTTATGCATCAGGGCGATATCCTGTTGTTCTGCAATTTCCAGTTTTCTGTTCCGGCGAGTAAAGCGCTCGGCGATGATATCGAAAGGGGCAGTCATGTAGATCATCAATTCCGGCGCCGGCAGCAGGCCGCGAAGAACCTGGTATAAGCGCTGGCATAAATTATAATCCAACTGGCTTAAATAGCCCCGCTGAAAGAATAACTGGGTAAAAATATGAAAGTCGACATCCAGACCACCGTCGATAATGCCATCCTGGGCGCTTTGGCGGATCGACATTTCTTGTTCGGCGCGCAGTAAGAAATAGTCGACCTGGTTCGGCAAGGCGTAGCGCTGGTGATGTTGGGCAAACAGACTTTGGTAAGGCCGTTCTTCATGCTGTTCCAACCCGGTAATAAATTGGCCCAGGCGGCACAACTGGCGGGTCAGGGTTGTCTTGCCTACTCCAGAAACGCCCACAATCGCAATCAAACGCGCCATGACGCTCCATCCTCAGAAAATATCGTGATTTTTATGCTGTTTCCCTAATTGTAACTGGTAAAATAGGGTTTGTATCTTTATGATCCAATCAAAAATTATCATTGATGTTCTCGGATGGGCTGGCGCAGCAGCTTTGCTAATCGCCTATGGTCTGGTATCCAGCAAAAAGCTGTCGGGCGACTCAAGACCCTATCAATTCCTCAACCTGGCTGGCAGCGCCTTTTTGATCTTGAATTCATTTTACTATGGCGCATATCCGTCAGTGAGCGTCAATATCATTTGGGTGGCAATTGCAATCTATACATTAATAAATGTCAGGAGAAAAAATGTCTGAGCCCAAAAACTATCACATGTCGCCGGAGGAGTTCCGCCAACACGCCTATGCAGTCGTTGATTGGATTGCAGAGTATATGCAAACGGTCGAAAATTATCCGGTGATGTCTCAAGTCCAGCCAGGTGAAATTCGGGCTGCATTACCTCCTGACGCGCCGCAAACGGGTGAAAACTTCACAGATATGCTGGCAGACTTTGAGAAAATCATCCTACCAGGCATCACTCACTGGCAATCGCCGAATTTCTTCGCCTTTTTTCCAGCCAATAATTCCGCCCCGGCCATTTTGGGCGAACTGCTCTCCGCCGGACTGGGCGTGCAGGGCATGCTTTGGTTAACCAGCCCAGCCTGCACCGAACTGGAAACACACGTCATGGATTGGCTGGTGGATATGATGGGCTTACCCGGAAAATTCAAATCCAGCGCCAGCGGCGGTGGGGTCATCCAGGACACAGCCTCTACCGCTGCATTAACCGCATTATTAGCCGGTCGCGAACGGGCTACCAATTTTGCCAGCAATGCGCGCGGCTGCGATGGCCGCCTGGTTGCTTACACCTCCACACAAGCCCATTCATCACTTGAAAAAGCAGCTCGCATCGCCGGCATCGGGCAAGAGAATTTGCGCCTGATCGACGTGGACGAAAACTTTGCCATGCGCCCCGAAGCCCTGGCGCAGCAAATCCAGGCCGACCGCCAGGATGGTTTGACGCCATGCTTCGTGAGCGCCACCGTTGGAACCACTTCCTCGACCGCCATCGATCCGCTGATCGATATCGGTCGCATCTGCCAGTCAGAAAACATCTGGTTGCACGTCGATGCCGCCATGGCAGGAACTGCTGCGGTTTGCCCAGAATATCGCCACTTTCAAAACGGCCTGGAATACGCCGATTCCTACTGCTTCAACCCGCACAAGTGGATGTTCACCAATTTCGACTGCGATTGCTTCTTTGTCGGCGACCGTGCGGCTTTGATCCACACCCTGAGCATCTTGCCAGAATACCTGCGCAACCAGGCTACCGAGTCCGGCGCAGTTTTCGATTACCGGGATTGGCATATCCAACTGGGACGGCGTTTTCGTTCCCTGAAATTGTGGTTTGTCATCCGCCATTACGGCATCCAGGGACTGCAATATCATATCCGCCAACATGTGGAATTAGCCCAACAATTCGCCGAATGGGTCAGAAAATCTCCAGACTTCGAGCTCAGCGCGCCTGTGCCGCTCAACCTGGTTTGCTTCCGGCACATCGCCGGCGACGACGACAACCAGCGCTTGCTAGACCGCCTCAATGCCAGCGGAAAACTTTACCTCACCCATACCCGCCTGAACGGCAAGCTAACGCTGCGGTTGGTGGTTGGGCAAACTCACACCCAGGCCAAACATGTGTCGCAAGCCTGGGAATTAATCCAGGAATATGCCGCAGAGTTGTAAGACATGCGCCAGGTTTTTTGCCAGGGCGCTCCATCCTGACAGAACAGGAGAAACGATACAGTTGGATCGCATCAAATCAGGGATCACTTTTCTGAAAACAAAGGATTTGGAACGCACCACCTGGTTCTACACCCAGGTGATGGGTTTATCCCTGGCTCTTGATCAAAAAACTTGCCGGATCTTCAAGGTATGCGAAAATAGCTTCCTCGGCTTTTGCCTGACCGAAGGCAGTGTAGGCAGCGAAGAAGTGATTCTCACGTTTGAGATGGATGATGTGGATGGTTTCTGCGAAACTTTACGCGCCCATCAAGCGCCAATCGAAATCGCCCCGCGTTACAATCCACAATTCAAAATTTACCAGATGTTCACTCGCGATCCGAATAACTATTGCATCGAAATTCAGCGATTCGAGGATGAGAACTGGGATCATGCATCAGCCCTGAAGGGGTTTTGACGCCAGAAAGCTTAGGGAGGAAACCCATGTCTGTCCTATGGTACCCCACGATTATTCTGCTAATCCTGACGCTTTATCTCTTAAGCGGCGCCACGCTATTGTTGCACCGCCTGAGTTCGCGCATCAGTTTGCTGCCATTGGTGACTTATCTGGGAGGCATCGCGGCGGCTTTACAAGCACGCTCTTTGGGTTCTATCTCGCTGCCGACTGGCGACACAATGATGCAAGTATCTTTGGGCTCCTATTTGCTGTTACCAGTTTTGCTGCTTGGGATGCTCATGATCTACATCGTCCACGGACCGGTGCGAGCGCGCAACCTGATGGTCGGGATCATTGTCATCGCCATCTTCATCGCCGCCAGTCAGATCATCCCATTTCTTTACCAGCAGATTGCTCTTGAACAACGTCCTTTCTCCTATGAAGATACTATTCCAGCCGCGCGCATCCCACTAGCTTCTGCCGCCACAGTCGCCATTGACGTGGCTGTCCTGATTGTCGTCTATCAGGCGATCAGCAACCGGCGGCGCAGGTTTCCCAGTCAGGTGGCTGGCATTGTAGCGCTCTTTCTGGCTCTGTGGACAGATGCGCTAGTGTTCCCGGTTCTGGCCTATCTGCCAGCCCGTCAATGGATGGTACAGATTCCCTTCAACCTGGCTGGGAAGAGTTTCGCAGGGTTGACCGTTCTGCCTTTCATCTACATTTACCAAAGACACATTTCGGCTTTTTTTCCTGACAAAAGCGTGCTCTCACCGCGCCACCCCCTCGATCTTTTCAAGACGCGCATTCAGCTGGACACCCGCGCCCAATACCATTACACCTTGCTACGCACCATCAGCCGCATCAACCAGCTCATTTTACGCGTCAAGGAACCCAAAGCATTGCTTTCACAAAGCTGCGACCTGCTCTGCCAGGAACACAACTTCACATTGGTTTGGATTGGGCTTGTGAATGAAAAGAAAGGCAGCGTCGAACTCCTTGCCAGGTCTGGAGCCAGCATCCATGAACTCCCGCAAGCCTTAGAAATCTCCCCTGATAATCTTGTCCATTCCGCCTTATTGGAAGAAGTATTGTCGCAACAACGGGCGATCACTCATCCAAATCCCAGCCCAGAAGGCGCCGCCCGGTGGGAAGCACTGCAAGGCGCCAACTTCAATGCCTTTGGATTGTTTCCCATGCGTCACAACCAACAAGCCTTGGGCGTGTTGGGCATCTACGCCCAGGGCGAAGAAACTTTTTTCAACCTGGATGAGGTCGACTCGTTGCAAGAACTGGCAGACGACCTGGCCTATGCGGTTGTCAACCTGCGCGCCCAACAGCAGCAGTCTTTTTTGAGCATCGCCGCGGAAACCATGCGGGATGGGTTGCTCATCACAGATTTCCGAGGTCGGATCTCTTATGCCAACCCGGAAGCGCAAGCCATGTTAGGCTATGACCTGGAAGCGCTACAAAACCGGCGTATCTTCGATTTCATGCCGGTTAGTGAAATGAAAAATCTCCAAAAAGAATATCTGCCTGCCTTACGCAGCCAAGGCCTGTTCACCACCGATATCGACATGGCCACACCCAACGGGCGCGCCTATTTTTCTGTGCGCGGCGCCCTGGTGCGCAACACCTTAGGACGGGCGACCCATGTCGTGATCAGCGTCAGAGACGCATCGGCTCAGCATACCTACGTACAACGCCTGCTGACCTTGAATCATATCGCCACCCAAATGGTGCAAATCCGAGATTTGGGTGACCTGTACCAGTTGATTCTCTGCGCCAGCGAAGAATTGTTAGAGGCCGACGCCAGCGCAATTTTGCTGACCGAGAATTACACCGGCGTGATCGTGGAAATTCACCCTCACATGCTGCCAGAGGCCTGTATCAGCCACATCCTGAACAACCCCTGGAAACAGGCGCCAAAAATTCGCCGCTCGATGCAAGAACCAGTTTATATCGAAAATATCTCCAACGAGGATGAAGAAAACAAAGGCCTGGAATTTCTGGCGCAGAACGAACTCCAGGCTATGATGGCATTGCCAATTCTGTACCAGGAACGTTCCTGGGGAGCTCTCACCATCCACTACAAGCGCCCGCGCCAGTTCGACGAAACCGAGATCCAGCTTGGTCTGACAGTGGTCAACAACCTGGCAATCGCCATCCACAACGCCCAACTATATGAATCCGAATCCAGGCAGCGGAAACTGATGCAGGCGCTGGTCGAAGCGACCATGGTGCTGAACAGCAGCCTGGAACTGGAGAAAGTTCTCGACCACATCCTGGAACAAACCATCCAGGTGCTGCCCTGTCGTTCAGTCAGCCTGATGTTAATCGAAGGCGAACAAGCGCGCATGGCGCGCCACTTGCACCGCTCCCCAAGCGGCAAGATCGAAAGCCTGGCGGATGGCCCGGCGATTTCATTGACCACTCCCACGCTGCAGCAGATGATGCAAACCGGTCAGCCTTTGCTGATTACCGATACGGCCCGCAACCGGATCTGGAGCGACCTTGGCTTGACCACCTGGATTCGTTCTTACGCTGCTGCGCCATTGCAAATTCGCCAGGAAATCATCGGTTTCCTTAACATTAACAGCGATCAACCAGGCTTCTTCACGGAGGATATTATCCCCAACCTGGCAGGTTTCGCTAACAACGCCTCCGCCGCCATTCACAACGCCCGTTTGTACCAGGAATTGCAAGCCCGCACGCTAGATTTGGAAGACCGCGTCCATGAACGCACCTCTGCCCTGGTCGCTGCCAAAGATCGCATCGAGGCCATCCTGGCGTCTGTGCCCGACGCGGTTTTTGTGCTCGATGAACGTGAAGTACTGCTGGATGCTAACCACGCCGGCGCCGCCTTGCTCTTATATGCCGAACGCGAGCATATCGATCTATTTAACCCAGATTTTCTCGAACGCTTGAAGAAAGGCGCCGCCCCAGATGATAAAACTATCATCGAGATTCAAGAGCGGGCTTACCAGGCAATTGCCTCCCTCACTCCGGTCAGCGAAAACCAGTTTGGGCAGGTGATCATGTTTCGCGATGTAACTCGTTTTCATGAGTTGGACCAGATGAAAACCCAGTTTGTCTCCGATGTTTCCCACGAGTTACGCACACCTTTGACCAGTTTGAGCTTATACCTGGATCTACTTGCCAACGAAACCAATCCTGAAAAGCGCCAGCGCTTTCACGCTACGCTGCGACGTGAGACAAACCGGCTGACAGAATTGATCGAAGATCTGCTTACCATTTCCCGCATCGAATCCAACCGGGTTTACATGAGTATTCAACCACTGGATGTCAACCGGGTGATCGACAACCTGGTGATCGATCGCATCCCAGTCGCTGCGCAGAATGGTCTGACGTTATTTTGCCAACCTTACCCACACCTGCCATTGGCCCTGGCAGATGAGCGTTTGCTTACCCAGGTCATATCGAACTTGCTGACCAATGCCATCAACTACACACTTCCAGGCGGGCAGGCGGCAATCAGCAGCGCTCTTGAAGAGGATGGCAGCAGCCCCAGCCGTTGGGTGAAGATTTTGATCAAAGATAGCGGCGTTGGTGTGCAACCTGATGAAATCGAGCACATTTTTGAACGCTTCTATCGCGGGTCAGCCAGCCGCCAAACCGGCGCCCCAGGCACCGGCCTGGGATTGGCAATCTCGCGTGAAATTCTCAACCGCATGGGAGGCCGCATCACCGTAACGAGCACGCCGGGACAGGGCAGCGTCTTCACCATCTGGCTACAGGCCGTGCTATAATCTTTTTCCAGGTTTTCGCCAATCGCTAAAGGAGAACATGCATGTACGATCCGGAGAAACTCAACCAGCTTAAGAACGCCCTGGAAAAGTGGGAAGAAACTTCTCTTCAAAAAAGCCTTGCTCAACTTCCCGAAAGACAACCGGAATTCTTTACAACATCCTCTGAACCAATCCAAAGATTGTACTCGCCTTTAGATGTCGGCGAGATGGATTACCTGCAAGATCTCGGCCTGCCGGGTGAATACCCGTACACGCGTGGTGTCCACCCCACCCTGCATCGCAGCCGCCTGTGGACCATGCGCATGTTTGCCGGATTTGGCACTGCTGAAGAGACCAACCAGCGTTTCAAATTCTTGCTTGATCAAGGACAAACCGGGCTTTCGATTGCCTTCGACCTGGCGACCTTGATGGGTTACGATACCGACGCCCCCGAGGCGTTGGGCGAATTTGGCAAATGCGGCGTGGCGGTATCTTCACTAAAAGACATGGAGATCTTGCTGCAAGATATTCCCCTGGATAAAGTATCGACCAGCATGACCATCAATTCCCCAGCGGCCATCATCTGGGCGATGTATATTGCCACAGCCGAAAAACAAGGTTTGCGCCCAGACCAGTTGCGCGGCACAACCCAGAACGATATCTTGAAAGAGTATATCGCCCAAAAAGAATACATATTCCCACCCGAACCTTCCATGCGACTGGTTGTCGATACAATCGAATATGGAACCACCGCCGTCCCGCAGTGGAATACCATCAGCATATCCGGTTATCATATCCGCGAAGCCGGTTCCACCGCTGCCCAAGAATTGGCTTTTACGCTGGTAGATGGCATGGAATATGTCCGCTGGGCGCTGCAACGCGGGCTCGATATTGACGCCTTTGCCCCGCGCCTGTCTTTCTTCTTCAACGCCCATAACGACTTTTTCGAAGAGATCGCCAAATATCGCGCTGCCCGGCGTATCTGGGCGCATGAGATGCGCCACACATTTGGCGCCAAACAGCCGCGTTCCTGGCTGATGCGTTTCCATACCCAGACAGCCGGGGTTTCGCTGACTGCTCAGCAGCCCGAGAATAACATCGTCCGGGTAGCCATCCAGGCTTTGGCAGCGGTTCTGGGCGGCACCCAATCCTTGCACACCAACAGCATGGATGAGGCTCTGGCGCTGCCATCCGAACTGGCAGTGACGATTGCATTGCGCACCCAACAAATCCTGGCGGAAGAATCGGGGGTTGCAAATACCGTCGATCCATTGGGTGGATCTTTCTTTGTTGAAGCGCAGACCAACCATATCGAAGCTCAGGCGTATGAATATTTCCGCCGCATCGAAGAATTAGGCGGTGTACTGCCCGCCATCGATAAAGGTTTTTTCCAGAGCGAGATTTCAGACGCCGCCTATCGCTACCAGCGCGAAATCGATCAGAACAGACGCAGAATCGTGGGAGTCAATGCCTATACCGATGAGCAACCGGTAAAAATTCCTATTCTGGAGATGGATCCGCTGGGATACCAGCGCCAGGTTACCCGTCTGCAAGAAGTGCGCGCCAGCCGGGATTCAGGACGGGTGGGTCAGGCGTTAGATCGCTTGCGCCTTGCCTGCCAGGGAAGCGAAAATACCATGCCCTATATCCTCGATGCTGTGCGTGCTTACGCTACGCTCAGTGAAATCATCGATTTGATGAAAAGTGTTTTTGGAAAGTATGAAGAGCCTACCTGGATATGAAAAAGCGGTAAAATAGGCTTCGAAACTGCCCCAGGCAGAATCGAGTAAGAAAATTTCAAGCAGCGCTTCAGAAGAAACTGGGCGCTGCTCATACTAAAATGGAGGTTTTTATGGCAAACATTAAAAATAAACAGGGCGTGATTGGTATCCTCACCGGCGGCGGAGATGTTCCCGGCTTGAATCCAGCCATCCGGGCAGTCACCATTCGCGCCATTCGCGAAGGTTACAAAGTTGTAGGCATCCGGCGTGGATGGGCAGGGCTGGTGAATCTCTTACGAGATCCCAAAGCCGACAACAGCGAAAATATCCAATACCTGGATGAAGAAACAGTGCGCAAAGCAGGTCGCACCGGCGGCACTTTCCTGCATACTTCTCGCACCAATCCGATGAAAGTGAAGAAAGCTGACGTGCCCACACACCTGAGCGATAAGTATACAGAAGATATCAATGATCTCGTCCCTGAAGTACTCGAAAACCTGGATTTCTTGGGCATCGATCACCTGATTCCGATTGGCGGCGACGATACGTTAAGCGTGGGCGTACGCCTCTATCAAGAGGGCTTCAAAGTCATCGCCATCCCCAAAACGATGGACAACGACGTGCCCGGAACAGATTACTGCATCGGCTTCAGCACCTGCGTCACCCGCACCATTTCTCTAACCAACAGCCTGCGAACATCCGCCGGCTCTCACGAGCGCTTCCTGGTGCTGGAAGTGTTTGGGCGCTATGCTGGCTTTACCGCCATGCTGCCAACCATGGCAGGCGCAGCCGACCGCTGCGTGATTCCAGAATATAAATTCGATATCGACCAACTGACCGAACTACTGATCTATGATCGTAGACGCAATCCCAGCAAATACTCCGTGGTGCTGGTCTCTGAAGGGGCGATGTTCAGCGGCGGCGAGATGGTTTTCAAAGACCATCAAACCGATGCTTTTGGGCATGCAAAATTGGGAGGTATCGGCGAGCTTCTCTCAGCAGAATTGGTGGCGCGCTCGCCCCAGTTCAACAAAGGCACCACCGTCAATGTCATCAACCAGAAACTCGGTTACATGGTACGTGGCGGCGACCCAGACGCCATCGACTCGATTGTTCCAATGGCGTATGGCAACCTGGCCTTGGACTTGCTGCTCAAAGGAATTCACGGCCGATTGGTGGTTCTGCGCAATGGGCGTTATGACAATATGCCCATCGATGTCGTCACCAGCTCGAAGAAGGTTGTTAACGTGAAACGCTATTACAACACCGAGCGTTTGCGACCGCAGTTCCACAGCTTCGAGATGAATCCGCTCTTTATTATGACCAGCGAAGCCAACTAAAAAGCCTGCTTCAATCTACAATCCTGGGTTGTCCAAAAATCAGGGGCACTCATCCATCTGGTGCGGCGCGTCTGTTTCAAGTTCTGCTGCACCAATTTGTATGGAGGTTACCTTGCCCGGTATGAAAATATTTGGACAACCCTTTTTTATTGCAAATTGATTCTTGCAGATTCGTCCAATTGCAATTATAATTGAAGTAGACGCTATGAAGAACATTGACAGACTATTTGAGAAAAAAGGAGGTGATTCGGGTGCAAGCAGAAACAGACCCCAGCGGGCAGGGTATGTTGGAATACGCCATGATCATGGCATTAGTCGCCATCGTGGTCGTTGTTGTTCTGGCATTGTTTGGCCCTGCGATTGGAGATATGTTTAGTAACGTAGTCACGAATGTTTAGTTTGATTATTTATGTTTTTCAATTATTTATTTTCCAACATCATGCCCCACCAAAAAAGCCGCTCCGTTGAGAGGCTTTTTTGGTTCAGATCGCTGGTAAAATTCATCTACCGTTTCCTCAGGAAAAGTACAAACCATGCAGCAACAAGAAATCTTGCTCGAACAGGCGCGTTTACTGGTCAACCGCCTGGAAAGAATTTATGTAGATTCCATCTGGGCGCGCCGCTCCAGCGGACACCGCGGCAACCTGCTAAAATGGATCGACAAACTGGAAGCTTGTCGCCAATCTCAACAAACGCTTTCAGCGCAAGAATTGTCGCGCCTGGAAAACCTGATCCGGGTTGGTTATCGCTTTTTGGAAAAAGCCGCCCGCGAACATATGCGGTAAATAAAAAAGGGGCGCCTGGAGAGACCAGACGCCTAACGAAATCTATGGAACAAGTTACCCGGATTTAAGGCTTTTTATTGGTGTATAAAGCATAAGCAAAGCTGCCAGAAGCCGAGTCTTGCAAGGCGATAAAGATACTGCGCTGTCCCATCAAGCCTTTCGGCAAGTTAAAAGTAGCCTCCACGGTTCCGCCAACGCCTGTTTTCAAAGTGCCGACTACAAAAGGTTGGTACTGCCGGCGATTGGCATCCATCAGGATCACCTGGTACGTGATGGCCGGTGGTGCATTGAAGACCTTCACGGACACCGAGGCGTCGTAAACCCAGCCCGTCACTTGCGCTGTAGCCAGCTCGCTATAACCAGAAGCAGGGCTGGTCATATTGTAGAACCACTGCTGTAGGACCAATTTGGAAGCTTTGGGCGCCCGTGCAAAGACCACCAGTTTCTGCGCCCCACGCAGTTGGACGGGAATATCCAAAGTGGCCGTGAGCACTGCCGGTTTTTCTGATTTCATTTCGGCAACTTTGATCGCTTGACCGATCTTACTGCCCTGTGCGCCGATGTAAAACTCAACCGTCGCCCCTTTCATATAACCAGCCGTTAGCACTGTCACACTGGCATCTCGCACGGTATTCCTGATCAAGATCACCGGCTTGCGGGTGGATTGAAGGGAGACAACGCAAAGGCGCTGACCAGGGAAAGTAAAATATTCGACAGGGATGTTGTTCAGACTCATCAAGTCTTTCAAGCGCATATCATACTTCGCGGCAATCGAGCGCAGCGATTCGGCGCGCTTCACAACATGCACATCCGAGCAGATGCCTGTCGAAGGAAGGTAGGGTCGCATGGCAATCGAGCTGACCATGACCACCAACGCTATCACAAGCATAGAAATTTTACGCATACCAGACATTTCGAACTCCTTTTTTCTCCATCTACATCCTATCCAAAACCGGATAACACGCTTCTTCCAACTAAGACGAAAAATCCATCCATAGAGTTCCCATTTTCCTTATCTGGCGCTCCACATTACAAAAAGCAGTAGAGTAGAGCCCATTTCATGGTCCTGCTCCACTGCTTCAGGTTACACAAATCAACTCTGTCCTTCCGGGCAGAGCTTGCGAGTTGAATGGCGGTGCGCCAGGCTGCGCACCGCCATCATGAAAACTAGCCTGCCATCTTAAAGAAGGTGGTTAATTTCATCGCCAGGTTCAAATCGCCAGCCAATTTCAATTTGCCCATCATGAAATACTGCATGCCATTAGCCTTGCCTAACAACACATCGCCAAAATCGCGGCCATCGGCGGTCAGGGTCATGGTGGGGTTCTCATGAATGCCTTCTGTCACTTTACATTTACCATCTTGGATGTCAATGATGAAATCGCCGCCCTCTTCACCGGTCAGGCGATATTGGATGATGGCTTCAACCCCTTCAGCAATATCAGCCCGGAAGGCTTTTTCATGATTGAAGATCATTTCTCTTACGGTAATCTCGGACATTTTCTACTCCTTTGTGAAAGAAAAAATGGTGTTTCACTCATCTTAAATACGGTAACTGGGGCTAAGCCAGGTTCTCAAAGATGCCCGCTGCGCCCATCCCGCCGCCAATACACATGCTAACCATACCGAACTGTACTTGCCGGTTTTGCATTTCATATAACAGTTGCGTGGTAAGCTTGGCGCCTGTGCAACCTAACGGGTGCCCCAGGGCAATTGCGCCGCCATGCACATTGGTGATATCGGGGTTCAAGCCAAGTTCGCGCATCACTGCCAGGCTCTGAGCAGCAAAAGCCTCGTTCAGTTCGATCAACCCGATTTCGGAGAGTGACAGCCCAGCCAGCTTGAGCGCTTTGGGTATCGCCACAATCGGTCCAACGCCCATAATCTCAGGCGGCACACCACCAACTGCAAAAGCAATAAACCGCGCCATCGGCTTCAAGCCCAACGCCTCAGCTTTGGCGCGTGACATCAACACCACGCCAGCTGCGCCATCTGACATCTGTGACGAGTTGCCAGCCGTAACAGTGCCGCCTGCTTTGAAAGCAGGCTTCAGTTTCGCCAGCGCTTCCAGGCTGGTGTCGGCGCGCGGCCCTTCATCATATTTAAAGACGATTGTCTTGGTGATCGTCTTGCCATTGGCGGGTTGGGTCGTGGAGACCTCCAACGGCACAATCTGCGGATCGAAAACGCAGCCCTCAACGGCCGCCGCCGCCAGGTGATTGCTGCGTAAAGCAAAGGCATCTTGATCCTCTCGGCTGATATTGTAACGCGCCACCACATTTTCAGCAGTCAGGCCCATATTGGTGTAGGCCTCAGGCATATTTTCCACCAGGTAAGGCAGGGGAGAGAATTTCAAACCGGTCATCGGCACCATGCTCATCGATTCAGTCCCGCCAGCGATGATCACTTCGGCCTGGCCAGCCATGATGGCAAAGGCGCCATGAGCGATGCTTTGCATCCCCGATGAGCAAAAGCGGTTGATCGTCTCCGCCGGTACCGTTACCGGCAAACCAGCGGCGAATCCGACCATGCGCGCCATATTCATGCCCTGCTCGCCTTCTGGAAAAGCGCAACCCAGGATCAGGTCGTCTACATCGGCAGGATCGAGCGGTTCGACACGGCGCAGCAAATCGCGAATTACAGCTACGGCCATTTCATCGGGGCGGAATGAAGCCAGGCTGCCTTTTTTGGCTTTTCCCACGGCAGTTCGCGCCGCAGCGACAATAACAGGTTCACGGGAAGGGTCTACGTGTTTCATCATCTACCTCCTAGTTCCTCAACACCTTGCCGGTCTGGAGCAGATTCCACATACGCTGTTGGGTCTTTTCTTCACCACACAGCGACAGGAAAGCCTCGCGTTCCAGATCGAGAATGTATTGTTCAGACACCCAGGCCGGGCTGCTCAGTTCACCGCCAGTGAGAATATTGGCCAGTTTTCCAGCGATCACGGATTCGTGTTCGGTAATATAACCGCCTTCTTTCATCATATGGATGCCCACTCGCAAGGCGTTGAAAGCATCGCGTCCAGCAGCGTAGATCTTTTCTGGAATCGGCGGAGCGTAACCCGTGTTGATCATGTGCAGGACTTCTTTCTTGGCTTCGCTAAGCAGCAAGCTGCGGTTCAAAATTACCCGGTCTGATGGACCGAGGATGCCCATCTGGCGCACTTCTTCTGCGCTGACACCGACCTTGGCCAGGCCAATTTGCTCAAAAATGCGCTGCAAGAAGGGCAAAGCATCGGTGTTCTTGGTGCGCATGGGTGGGTTGAGAATACGTCGCACCATCTCCTTGGTGCCGCTGCCGGCTGGGATCACCCCAGCGCCGATTTCCACCAGGCCAGCGTACAATTCGCCTGCCGCCACAACCCGGTTGCAGCTCATTATCACCTCAGCGCCGCCGCCCAAAGCCAACCCGGCTGGGGCAGCCACAATTGGCTTGGGGGAGTAACGCACCCGCATCAAGATATCCTGCATGTTCTTGACCAGCGCTTCCAGCTGCTCCCACTGGCCAGATTGAGCGCTCATTACCACCAGGAAAAGGTTGGCGCCGGCGCTGAAGTTGTCCGCTTCATTGCCAACCACCAGGCCATCGAAATCGGTCTGGGCGCGCTGCAAAGCCTCTTCAATGATGGTGAAAATATCCAAATCCAGGGCATTCATCTTGGTGTGAAATTCTACACAGCCCACGCCGTCGCCCAGGTCGATCAGCGAAGCGCCAGAGTTCTTCTTGACCAGTTTGCCAGCCGCCTTGAGTTCGGGTAAGATAATCAAACTAGCCGGGCGCTCGATGGGCAGGTAATCTCCCTTTGCAGGGCTGTACACGCCGATCTTGGTATCGCCATCGTATTGATAGAAAGTTTCAAAGCCGGCTTGCAGCATTTGATCCACCCATTCGGCGGGCGGGAAGCCAGCTTCTTTCATGGCTGCGGTTGCCTCGGCGACCCCGATCATATCCCAGCTCTCGAAAGGTCCGGCTTCACGACCAAAGCCCCAACGCATGGCATCGTCCATCGGCTTGGGCGTGTCGGAAATTTCAGGAATGCGCTCAGAAGCGTAAGCGAAACTCTGGTAGGTCAGGGCGCGCACCAGTTGTCCGGCGCGATCATCGGCAGCCAGCAAAGTTTTCAGGCGTTTGCCGAGTTCTGGAACTTCGCGCACTTTGCCAATCGATTCGAAGCGCACCTTCTTGGAAGGCTCATACTCCATGGTTTGCAGGTTGAGAGCCCAAAATTCCTTGCTGCCTTCGGGGGTGCGCACTTCTTTGTAAAAGCCAGCTTTGGTTTTATTGCCCAATGCGCCGCGTTCGACCAGGGCGCCAATCAGGTTATTGACTGGCTCTGATTTTAGATAGCGCAAGGCATGCTCATCGTGCGGAATTGCCGGCGCCAGGTTCTTGCCGACATGATCCCATACGTCGATGCCCACCAGATCGATCAGGCGGAAGGTGGCAGTTTTGGGGTTGCCGATCGGCGGCCCAGTGATGGCATCGACTTCTTCAACCGTGTACTGGTTGGCCAGGAAATAATCCAGCGCAAAAGCCGCGCTGCCAAAAGCCAGGCGGTTACCAATGAAGTTCGGCGTATCTTTGGCGGGCACGATTCCTTTACCCAACCGGAATTCGCCGAAATGGCTGATGAACTTCACCACTTCAGGGAGCGTGTCGCCGGTGGGGATGATTTCAAGCAGCTTGAGATAGCGCGGCGGGTTGAAGAAGTGTGTTCCCAGAAAATGCTGGCGGAAACCTTCCGATCGCCCGGCGGCAATCGAAGCAATGGGAATGCCAGACGTGTTGGTCGAGATGATCGTTCCCGGCTGACGGACGGCATCGATGCGTTCCATCAATTGCTGCTTGATCTTGAGATTCTCGACAATCACTTCGATCACCCAATCGGCCTGGGCAATAGCGTCGAAGTCATCTTCCAGATTACCGAGATTTACCAGGGCGGCGTGCTCAGCAGTGAAAAAGCTGGCCGGGCGCGATTTGAGCGTGCGATCGAACCCTTCCTGGACAATGCGGTTGCGAACCTTAGAGTCTGCGAGCGTTAATCCCTGGCTTTCCTCTTGCGGGGTCAGTTTGTTGGGTACGATATCCAACAAGGTCACTGGAACGCCGGCGTTTGCCAGCAAAGCGGCGATGCCACCCCCCATCGTTCCAGCGCCTACGACCACGACTTTATGGATCTTGTATTTCATGGCGCCTCCTTTGAATAAAAAACTTCGGATCGAATTCAGCGAAACAGACCTCCATCTGAATGGACGTTTACATGTTCCTCAGATAGAGGCTTATCTCAATACCTGACTTGACTCAACCGTATCCCCCATAGCAGGCGGGTTTCCGCCGGAAAAAGGGATTACGAGTTACTGCCCGGTGGGCGTAAATACATAGTAGTCGTCGAACAAGGCTTCATAGCCGGACTTCTCACGCGTGCCCACCACGACGCCAAACGACCCAGCCGAGTAGGTGTCGTCTTGCACTTCGGCTAATTTATTGTCATTCGCCCACAGAGTCAGCCTGTCGCCCAGGCAATCGGCGCGAATCATATTGGCGGCGCTGCCGGTGCGAACCGCAGCAGTGTTTTTACCTTCTGCCAGCCAAACCAAAACATTAGCAATTTTCCGGCCGATGCCATACCAGCCATCAGAACCAACTACCAGGGCGTAATAGTGCTGCCCATCCGAAAAACGGCAGGTCACGCCATAGTAACCGTTGATGGCGCCCTGAACCCGTGAGCCGCGTACTTCGATGCGTAAATCAGAAAATTGTAGTTCCAATTGGCTGCGGGTTGCATACACCATATCCCAGACAACATTGTTTTGCACCTGGTAACCGCCATTGGTATAGCGGAATACAACCTGGTCGTTGCTGCGAGTAGGCCAGAAGCCGCCTGCAAAACTATCGTAATACGCCTGCACAAAAGACGGCTCGGGTGGTGGTGGTGGGGCGGTAGCAGTCCAGGTTGCAGTGGGCGGCGGCGGTTCCGTCGGCGGCAAGGTATTGGTGGGCAGCGGCGTATCCGTCGGGATCGAGGTGGCAGTTGGCAGCGGTGTGCTGGTAGGCGGCAAGACCTCCATGGTCGGCGAAGGGGCTTCTGGCATGGCGGCCGATTCCTGCGTGGGCTCAACCACGGGCGGTGCAACGCTGGTCAGTTCAACGGCGATGGTCTCGGCTGCCTGGGTATACATCACGCTCTCATCTGTGGTATCTTCAGGCGCCTTGGGTTCTTGTTGGCTGCGGCTCAGACAACCAGACATCACCAACGCCAACAGAACGATGATGATCACTGAGGTTTTTCGATTCAGGATGCTCATTTCTTTTCCTCTCCTTCATAAGGTGGATCACTTCGCTCATTCGGCGCGCCAGTCAGCCTTTCGCTTCAGGACGGAACATGCCAGCATCCATTTTTTAAACCTGAAAAAATGCGGGCCTTCAAACCGCCGAATATTCTACACCCCTAAGTTTAATGTCGTATTGGCGGCTGGTCAAGCTATTTGAGCATATTGGGCTTATTAAGGTTCAAAAAGAGCTGGTTATAGCCCGCCAGGTGGCCCCTGGCGGGTTTTTTGCGGCTTAGCGCAGTTCGCGCCCGCTGTAGCCCAAAACCTGTCGTGCAACAATCAGGCGGTTGATCTGACCAGTGCCCTCATAAATATCGCTGATCTTAGCATCCCGGAACCACTTCTCTACCAGGTAATCGCGGCTGAAACCCATCGGCCCCATCAGTTCAACTACCCGTTGGGTAATCTTGGTAACGATATCGCCAGCGCGCACCTTCGACATCGAAGCTTCCATCGAGTTCGGTTTGCGGTTGTCTGCCATCCACACAGCTTTGATAACCAACAGCCAGGCTGAGCGCAGCAATATTTCCATATCGATCACTTCTCGCTCGATATTGGTAAGCTTGGTGCGAGGTAAGCCGTAGCGAATTTCAACGCCTTCTTCAGCCAGCTTTTCCTTCAAAAATTCCAGGGCGGCGCGCGCCACGCCCACCGCCATGGCTGAAACCAGCGGGCGAGTGGCGTCGAAGGTTGCCATGGCGCCTTTGAACCCTTTCGTGGTGGGGTCTTTAATCACCTCAGCGCTGCCCAAAATGTGGTCGAACGGCACACGGGCATCTTGAAGCACGATTGAGGCTGTATCGCTGGCGCGAATGCCCAATTTATGCTCTAGCTTGGTGACCTGCACGCCAGGAGTGCTGCCAGTGACCACAAAGGCGCGCATCCCGGCTCGCCCGGCAGTTGGATCGATCGTAGCCCACACCACCACCAGTCCGTCGCTTTCGCACAAGGCTTTATGCCCGGCAGTTACGAAAATTTTCTCGCCATTCAAAACCCACTCGTTGGTCTCTTTATCCAATACTGCTGTGGCGCGGATGGCGGAGGTATCTGAACCAGCCTGCGCTTCGGTCATCGCCATGGCGCCAAAGGCCGGTTTTTCGCCTTTGAAGCGCGCCAGGAATTTCTCCTTTTGCTCAGGCGAGCCAGCGGCTTCCACAGCCGCAGCGCCCAACCCGCCGCCCGGCGTCACCAGGTACATCCCAGTGTCCCCCCAGGAGAGCATTTCGAGCATAAAGGCTAGAGTCTGGTAACCAATGCGCGGGCGCTCTTTTCCTTGCTCATCGGTTTTCTTCTTCTTCTCTTCTGGCGCCAACGAGCCAGCCCCGGTTTGTCGCATTGCCATGTGCATAAAGTTGATATAGTCCCAGGGGATTTCATGTTCATGCTCATCGAAATAGCGCGATTTCGGGCGCATCATATTAATCGCCACCGTTTCCAGGGCGTTGTTGGTCATCGCAATCGGCTTGGGGATTTCAAATTCAATCATTTCTAGCTCCTCATCCAATCAATCCATGCTCTATGAAACTCCACTCGCAGCCGGCCTAGATCACAACCAGGCCGTTCAACATCGCAAAGCCGCGCCCGTTGCGCATCCAGCGCTCAACCGGAAATTCGCGGATATAGCCATGCCCGCCCAGCACCTGCACAGCGCGGTCGGTGACCATCATCGCCGCATCAGCCGCGCCTGTCAAAGCCAGGTAGGCAAATTTGCTGGCCTCGGGCTTCCCAGAATCTACCATCCAGGCCGCTTCCCATAACAGGCAGCGAATGGCTTCGATCTCGGTCGCCATTTCAGCGAGCATGAAAGCAATCGCTTGCTTTTGGGCTACTTTGACCCCAAATACATCGCGCTCTTTGGCGTAATCGCGGGCATATTCCATGGCGCCGCGTGACAGGCCGATTGCCATCGCTGCCATCGCCAGGCGTGAAGCATCCAGGATTGGCGCAAACTCGTGCCCTTCCGCCCCGCCCAGGCGATCACTCTTTGCCACCCGCACCCCTTCCAGGTGGACACGGTAGAGCGGGAGAGCGTAAACACCCAGGGTTTTATCGCGCTCGCCCACTTTCAGGCCGGGTGCGTCTTTTTCCACAATGAAACCCTGGGTTTGGTCGCCCAGGCGAGCGTAGACAATCATAGCTTCGGCTGTGGAGGCGTAAGGAACATACATCTTCACACCGTTCAAAACATACCCATCCCCATCTTCAACAGCAGTCGTGTGCAAATCAAGGGGGTCGAAATCGAAGCTGGGTTCAATCAGGGCGGCAGTAAACGGCTGCCACTCAGCTTCGACCATCGGCGGCAGGTACTTTTGTTTTTGCTCTTCGCTGCCGGCCAATAAAATGGGGGTGGCAAACAGACCTGGGGTGAGCACAGCCAGGCCGCCAGCCAGGTCGCCATAGGCAAACTCTTCCGCAGCCAACACCCCGGTCACCGCCGAACGGTCTCCAAAACCGCCGTAGGCTTCTGGAATTGAGGCTTGCAAGAAGCCCAATTCCCAACCTTTCTCGATCAAGCGCGCCGGCAACTCTCCTGCTTCATCGGCGTCGTATGCCTGAGCACGCAAGTCGTTGACCGCGTAGCGGTTGATCGTGTCCAACAACATTTGCTGCTCTTCAGTAGGCTCAAAAGAATACATGGTTTGCTCTCCTTTTCTTACTACAATTCTGCTGTTGATAGATTCCGAGAAAACTCTCCTGGTCGGCGATTCCAGGTTCTGGCAAACGGGCAAATCGCCCGTCAACGTTTCAAAAGGCCTTGCAAAAACAAGTCAGCAAATAAATGGGAAATAGTTTCCGCCGCCAGGGCGCCTTCAGGCCGGTACCAGGTGATCGTCCAATTTAACACACCCAGTAAGGCGCGCCCAGACATGCTGGGGTCGCGGCAATCAAAAACGCCCTGATCAACTCCATCTTGAATCAAATCCCGCCATAAACGCTCGAAACGATCTCTCCGAGGAAAATGGCGGGCTTGAAACTCCGGCTGTAAGGAGCGATGCTCAAGCAGCAAAACCGCAGCCAGGTCGCGATGTTCCAGCATGGTGGTCAGATATGCTTCCATCGCCTGGCGCAATTTCACATCAGGTGGGGTAGGCTGCGCCATCACCTGCTGCATGCGAGCGATTAACATCGCCATGGCCTGGTCTAGAACAGCCAATAAAATTTCTTGCTTGCTGGAAACGTGGTGATAGAGACTGGCTTTTTGCAGCCGGACAGCCTGGGCGATATCCTGCATGGAGGTAGCATGAAAGCCCTTCTGGCTAAAAATTTGCGCCGCAGCTTCAAGGATTTCGTCACGCGTCATCGAGATACCCTACCGAACGGTCGGTCGGCAATATTAGAATATCAAATTCACAGGTCTTTGTCAAGAGGTTTTGACGCATTGCGTAATACATTAGAAATTACTCACAAAATAAACACATCTCCAGGATCCTACTCTGTTTCTCGTTTCAGTAGTATATTTGGTTTCTATGACAAGCGACTCCCCCGACCGTCCTCCTGTTCTTCCGCTGCGCCGCATCTTCTCCACCTGGGGGCCGCTGGCTGCCAGTTGGCTTTTAATGGGCGCTGAAATCCCCGCCCTCAGCATGGTCATCGCTCGCATGGCGAACCCAGAGATCAACCTGGCGGCTTTTAGCGGGGTTGTGTTTCCCCTGGCTTTGATCATCGAAGCGCCCGTTATCATGCTGCTGGCGGCTTCGACTGCCCTCAGTCGCGACATGGCCTCTTACCTGCGTATCCGCCAATATATGCTCTGGTCGGGCGGACTGCTGACTCTCCTGCACATCCTGGCGGCTTTTACCCCGCTGTATTATGTGATCGTGGAAGGCATCCTTAAAGCCCCCCAGGAAATCGTCGAACCGGCGCGCCTGGGCTTGATGATCATGACCCCCTGGACCTGGTCAATTGCTTACCGGCGCTTCAACCAGGGTGTGCTGATCCGGTTTGGCCATTCACCGGCAGTGGGCATCGGCACAGTGGTGCGCCTGTGCGCCGATGTGGTGGTTTTGTTGGTCGGATATTGGTTTTGGGATCTTCCCGGCATCGCAGTTGGCACGGCTGCCCAGGCGGTTGGCGTGATGAGTGAGGCGTTGTATGTCAGCCGAGTAGTCAAACCGGTCATCGAAAGGGAACTCAAACTGGCGCCTGCTGTAGACCCACCGCTCTCCTGGTCTGTTTTTTGGGCTTTCTATATCCCTTTAGTGATGACTTCGTTGCTCACCTTGCTGGTAAATCCAATCGGCAGCGCGGCCATCAACCGCATGCCGCTGCCGGTTGCATCCCTGGCGGCCTGGGGCGTGATTAACAGTTTCATCTTCATGTTACGCAGCTTGGGTATTGCCTTCAATGAAGTAGTCGTCGCCATGCTCGACCAACCGCGCTCGTCGCCCAGCCTGATGCGCTTTGCCAATATCCTGGCAGGGTTTACCACCCTTTCCCTGGTCATCCTGGCTGCTACGCCCCTCTCGAGCCTGTGGTTCGAAAAGATCATGGCGCTCTCGCCGAATCTTGTCCACCTGGCCAAATCCGGCGTGTGGTTGGCGTTGTCCTGGCCGGCCATCAGCGTGGTGCAAAGCTGGTACCAGGGCGTATTGTTATACGGCCGGCGCACGCGCGGCATTACCGAGTCGGTGGGTATTTACCTGACGACCAGTCTAATCGTCTATTTGGCAGGCATTTTCCGCCAGGATTATATCGGCCTGGAAATTGCCCTGTATGCAGTCAGCCTCAGCCTTGTCACACAAACCGCCTGGTTGTGGCTGCGCTGCCGCCCTGCCTTGGCGACGCTCGTTGAAAGAGATCGCTAAATGGACGAACTGCCGGCCATTTACCTTCAAGCAGCCACCATCGGCATGACCGCCGCGGTCGCGCCAGGCGCTCTGCTTACCTTTCTAATCAACCAGACTCTATTGGGTGGCTGGCGGCGGGGGGCGTTGGTGGCGTTATCCGTGTTGATCAGCGATCCGCCGATTGTGCTCAGCATCCTGTTCTTGCTCAACCAGCTTCCCGATCAATTCATCCGCTGGGTCAGCCTGGCTGGGGGCCTTTTCGTGCTCTATATGGCCTGGGGAATTTTCAAGTCTTTACAGAAGGAAACCCAACACCAGGCGCTGGAAGGTATGCCGCCATCCGCCCGGCAAACCTTATTGCGTGGGGCTATGATGAACCTGCTCAGCCCAGGCGTTTACACATTTTGGACCTTGGCCTTAGGGCCCTTGTTATTGCAAGCCCTACGCCAATCGCCGGCGCATGGCGCAGCCTTCGTGGGCGGTTTCTACAGCGCTTTTATCGGCGGGATGTTAGCAGTGGCGGCGCTTTTCCACCAGGCGCGCCGCCTTGGTCCGGGCATTGTGCGCCGCCTGGCGCAGGTCAGTGTGATCGTTCTGGTCATTTTCGGGATCATTTTACTGCACCGTGGTTTAGTATAATAAAGCCAGCATGATCTCACATTCAAGGAGAGGCAATGCCTGAAACACAACAGCCAATGCACCAACCCGATTGGCTCGAAGTTGCCCGCCTGGTGCTGCTCTCGCGCCAAATCGATCTATTGGAAGAACAGCAGCTTACCCCACAGGGCAAAGTCAAGTATCAGTTTTCAGCCGGCGGGCACGAGTTGACCCAAATCCTGGTTGCCCAGGCGCTCAACCACCCGCATGACGCCGCCTGTGTCTATTACCGCTCGCGCCCGTTTGTTTTAGCGTGCGGTCTGAGCGCCCAAGAGGCCCTGGCAGGCAATATGGCGCGCACGCGCTCGCCATCCGATGGGCGTGACGCCGGGGTGATGTATAACCTGCCGCGCCGCCATGGGCCGACCGTTTTACCCACTTCCGGAGATGTGGGCGCGCAATATACCCCAGCAGCCGGATGGGCGCAGTCAATCGTTTACCGCCACAGCGTGCTCGGCGAAAGGGAGTGGCAAGGGGCGGTGGCTGTGGCGATGGGCGGCGAGGGCAGCGTGGCAGCCAACGGTTTCTGGGCAGCGCTGAATATCGCCACCACCCTCAAACTGCCGATGATCTTTGTGATCGAAAACAACAGCTACGGCCTCTCGGTTCCGGCAAATTTACAGACCCCCGGCGGCAATATCGCCGCCAACCTGGCCTCCTTTGGCAACTTGAAAATCATCGATGGCGACGGCGTTGAACCCAACGCCGCCTGGCAGGCCATCCAGGAGGCCGTCCAACACGCGCGCAGCGGCGCAGGGCCGTGTCTATTGCATATGCGGGTAGTGCGCCTTTCTGGGCATACCTTCATCGACGACCAGGCCTATAAAAGCCCTGAACAGCGCCGAGACGAAGCCTTACGCGACCCGGTCAAACGCCTGTGCGAATACCATGCTTCGCCGCTCTTCCCCCCGCCGCTCGATCCAGACCGGGCCTGCACCGAGAAAGCCGAAGAGTTATGCGAGTGCATGACCGCCGAAATCAAAGTCGAGTTAGCGCAAGCCTTGCAAGAAGCTGAAAACGCCCCAGAACCGGATCCAGGCAGCCTTACAAAATATCTGTTTTATGAGGGATCCATGCCTACGCAAGGCGGGTTGCGCCCGGAAAACGCCTTGCCGCCGGTTGGTTCACCCACGCCGCAGCCCGCAGGAGCGCGCATCAACCTGATCGATGCCGTGCGGCGCACGCTGGAAATCGAAATGCGCTTGAACCCGCGCATCCTGGTGTTTGGCGAAGATGTCGGCGTGAAAGGTGGCGTGCATGGCGCCACCCTGGACATGCAGGCGCATTTCGGCGTTGAACGGGTTTTCGATACCTCGCTCAATGAAGATGGCATCATCGGGCGCGCCGCTGGCATGGCCTATGCCGGGCTGCTGCCAGTTCCTGAAATCCAATTCCGGAAATACGCCGACCCGGCGCACGAGCAGTTGCACGACCTGGGCTGGGTGCGCTGGCGCACCGCAAATCGATTTGCCGCTCCGTTGGTAGTGCGCATCCCGGTCGGCTTTGGCAAGAAGACAGGCGACCCGTGGCACTCCGTTACTGATGAGGCTACCTTCGCCCACATGCTTGGCTGGCGCATCGCCTACCCCAGCAACGCCGAAGACGCGGTTGGCCTGCTGCGCACTGCTTTACGCAGCGACGACCCGACCTTTTTCTTCGAGCACCGCGCTTTATTGGATACCTCGGAAGGAAGGCGACCTTATCCGGGCGATGACTACTGCCTGCCGTTTGGCCAGGCGGCGCAACTCACCCAGGGCGACGAACTGACCGTGATCACCTGGGGAGCCATGGTCGCCAGGTGCCTGCAAGCCGCCCGATCTTTCGAGGGCCGTGTGCGCCTGATTGACCTGCGCACGATTGTCCCGTGGGATCAGGATTTGGTTTTGGAGAGCGTTCGCCAGACCGGCAAAGTGCTGGTGGTGCACGAAGACATCCAGACCGCCGGCTTTGGCGCCGAAATCGTGGCGATCATCGCCAGCCAGGCCTTCACTTTCCTGGATGCACCTGTCGACCGTATGGCAACGCCCGATACACCCATGCCGTATAACCTGGGTTTGATGGACGCGGCATTACCATCGGTTGCACGCATCCAGGCCAAGATTGAAGCCCTGCTCGTATATTAACCAGGAGCGAAGCATCTCCACGCATCGACTGCATAATTTTGCAAAATGCCAGCGCCAGGCTTCGCCCTGCATAGGAAACCAGCGATGCAATTACCCAAGCCAGTCATCGCCCGTGTGACAGGGCGCAATCGCCTGCTCTTGGCGCTGATGATCGTCCTGGCAGCCCTGGCGCTGTTGGATGATTACCAGGGCTGGCGCTTTCTGCTGCTTGGTTTGGGCGGAGCCTGGTGGTTGAGCTATGCCTGGGCGCGCTCGCTGGCAGAACGTTTACGCCTGCAGCGAGAAATGCGCTTTGGTTGGGCGCAGGTTGGCGACCAGCTCGAAGAGCGTTTCAGCCTCTCGAACAGCGGACAATTTCCCGGCTTGTGGGTCGAAGTGGTCGACCATTCGAATATCCCCGGCTACCAGGCCAGCGCCGTTACCGGCATCGACGCCGGGTCTCGGAACCAATGGCGCACCCATGGGGTATGCAGCCAGCGTGGCCTGTTCACCCTCGGGCCAACCAGCCTGCATGCCAGCGATCCACTCGGCCTGTACCAGGTGGAAATCCACGACCCGCGCTCGACCACCCTGATGATCACCCCGCCAATCGTGCCATTGCCTGAAATTCGAGTTGCCCCGGGCGGGCGCGCCGGCGAAGGCAAGCCGCTGCCCAACGCCCCTGAGCGCACTGTCAGCGCCGCCAGCGTGCGCCAATACAGCCCTGGCGATAGCCTGCGCGATGTGCACTGGCGCACTTCGGCGCGTCGCGACCAATTCTACGTGCGCCTGTTCGAAAGCACCCCCTCGGGCGACTGGTGGATCCTGCTAGACCTGGAAGCTGGCAGCCAATACGGGCAGGGCGACCATTCGACCGCCGAGCATGGCGTGATATTGGCGGCTTCGCTAGCCGATCGCGGCCTGCGCCTGGGTCGAGCCGTTGGCCTGGCAGCGCAAAGCGGCGGCGAACATCCATTCTTGGCCTTTCTACCGCCGCGCCAGGGCGATGTGCAGCGTTGGGAAATCCTGCGTTCGCTGGCATTGGTGCAACCCTGCCAACGCTCCTTGCGAGAGCTATTAAACGGATTGCGTCCAACCCTGGGGCGCTACACCAGCCTGGTGATCATCACCGCAAACGTTCAGGGAGAATGGCTGGACAGCCTACTGGCGCTGCGCTGGCTGGGCGCCACCCCCACCGTGCTGCTGCTCGATCCGTATGCCTTTGCCGGCGGCCCAAGCGCTCAACCGTTGGGGCGGCAGTTAAACGAGTGGGGAATCTACCACCAGGTCATCACCCCCGACCTGCTCGACCGCCCGGAAGCCCGCCCAGGACATAAAGGTCAATGGCAGTGGCGCATCTCACCCAGCGGGCGCGCCATCGCCGTCAACCCATCCGGCGAAACCTCCTGGAGGCCGCTGCAGTGAACGAATGGGTCAGTCGCGCCATCGTGTGGTTAGTGCGCAAAATCGGGGGGCGCAGCCTGTTTCTCCTTCTAACACTGGGCGGCGTGCTCAGCAGCATCGCCAGCGCCGTGCAAGGGTCAACCCGCCAACTCGATCAGGCTCCCCTCATCGGGCTGGTGTGGCTGGCAATGGTGGGCGGTTGGCTGTTGGCGCGTTCTTCCCAGCCAGCCTGGAAGGCCAGCCTGGCTGGGCTGGCGAGCGGCGTCGCCGTTTTGTTGATTATCCTCGGACAACTCAGCGGGCGGCTTTTGTTGTTGGCGCAATTGGCAATCCAATCCGCCTGGGACGGCCTGCGCTGGATCGCCGGCGGCCCACCGCCCGGTCCGGCAGCGCAAGGCGCCCTATCCATCCTGCAAGATATCGCCCAAAGCGTTTGGATGCTGTTAACCGAGTCCTATACCTGGCTGGATGCGCTGTGGTTTGGCGAACCATTCTTCGATCGCCTTGCCGCTACTCTGTGGTGGGGATTAGCCCTGTGGGTGGTTGCGCTGTGGGCGGCCTGGTTGATCCGCCGCCAGCGCCAGCCACTGGCAGCCATGCTGCCTGGCGGGGTACTGCTGGCGGTTGTCGCCTCCTACAGCGGCGCTTCGGCGCTGTTCTTTGCCCCCCTGCTAGCCGGGCTGCTCTTGATTTTGGCGGTTGTCAATTTTGGCCTTCACGAACAAAGCTGGCGCCAGCGTGACATCGACATCGCTGAAGATATCGTCGCCGATCACAGCCTGTGGTTAATGGGCTTTGTAGTCATCGTGGTCAGCCTGGCGCTGGCAGTGTCCAACCTGTCGCCCCAAAAAGCCCTCAAAGCCGTGCGCGATCTGGCCCGCCCGCGCCCCCAGGCCGTCCAACAGGCTGGCGAAGCGCTTGGATTGCTGGAAGGCGGCGCGGCTTTGCCATTTGGCGCAAGCGAAGGGGGAACGCTGCCGCGCCAGCGTTTGCTGGGCAGCGGGCCAGAACTCAGCCAGGAAATCGTCATGATGGTGCAGGTGGATGGATTGGCGACAGGCGATCCTGACGGAACCGGCGACAGGCCACCTACCTTTTACTGGCGCAGCGCCAGCTATGATATCTACACCGGACAAGGCTGGATGACCAGCCCGACCACCCGCCAGGAGCTGCGAGCCAATCACGAATTGCTCTCTACTGCCCCACCCGGCTGGCAATGGACGCGCCTGCGCATCCAACCTGCCAACCTATCAGAACGCCAATTATTTCACGCCGGAGAGCTGGCCAGCGCCAGTGTGAGATTTGCCATCGATGCCCGACCCAGCAATCCAGAAACGCTGCCGGACTTGTATTCAGCAACCCTGCTTGACTCGTTTTCTGCAGCAGGTTACCGGGTTGACTCAATTATCTTGCAAACCGGACAGGCCCAACTGCGCGCCGCCGGAGACGAATACCCGGAATGGGTGCGCCAACGCTATTTGCAACTGCCGCCCGACCTACCCGAGCGGCTGGTTGAACTGGCGGTCAACATTACCAGCCAGGCGCTCACGCCTTTCGACCGGGCGTTGGCGTTAGAAGGCTACCTGCGCCAATTTTCCTACACACTGGATGTGCCAATTCCGCCGCAAGATCAGGACGTAGCCGATTATTTCCTCTTCGATTTGCAACAAGGCTACTGCGATTATTACGCCACCAGCATGGCTGTACTGGGGCGCATCGCGGGGCTGCCCACCCGTCTTGTGATCGGATACGCCCAGGGCACTTTTGATCCGCAGCGCGGCAGTTTCCTGGTCAGCCAGGCCGAGGCGCATTCCTGGGTAGAAGTGTATTTCCCCGGCCTGGGTTGGGCGATTTTCGAGCCGACCGCTGGCCTGCCAGTCCTGGAACGACCCGCAAACCTGCCTGCTCAACCGCCTACCGCACTGCCTCCAGCGCCCATCGAGCGCCCGGTTCGACAGGCCGCCTGGCTGCTTTGGGCCGGCGCCATCATCATTGTAGCTGGGTTGCTGCTGCTGGTCGGATTCACCCTCGATCAGCAGCGCTTGCAGCGTTTGCCGCCTGGCCTGGCGCTGGCGAGCCTGTACCGCCGCCTGTATTCCCACATCGCCCGCCTGGGCCAACCGCTCGCTCCAGGAACCACTCCACACGAAATCGCCGGTGTATTCGAGCAACACCTGGCCAGGCTCGAGCGCAATCCTGTTTGGCGGAAGTTCGCCACACGCCTGGCGCTGCGCATCGCCCAAGGCTACGCCCAGGCCATTTATGGCCCAGTTCCACTCACCCATGAGACTCAGGAACAGGCGCTGCGAGACTGGCAGCGTTTACGACCTCGCTTGTGGATCGCCAGGCTGATGAACGTTATCCAGCGCATCCGGTTGTCCATTCCATTGCTTTTCAAGAAAAAATTCGAGTAAAATGGGAGACATTCAAATCAACTTTCAGGAGAACCTGCATGGGCCTTGCTCTCTCGATTTTTTTCGGCTTTGCGCCAATGTTCCTTTTCGCCTGGTTTATCTACTGGCTGGACCGCTACGAGAAGGAACCCAAGCGTCTGCTGGGGGGCGTGTTCATCTGGGGCGCGGTGATCGCAGCCGGGGCAGCTTTTATCATTAACACGCTGCTGGGCGCTGGCGTTTACCTTTTTACCGAATCAGAAACCGCCACCGAACTCGCCACCACCTCGCTCTTTGCGCCGGTGGTCGAAGAATCGCTCAAAGGCCTGGCAGTGTTGATTGTATTTTGGCTCTTCCGGCGCGAGTTCGACTCGCTGTTGGATGGCGTGGTGTACGCGGCCATCACTGCCCTGGGCTTTGCAGCCACTGAGAACGCCTTCTACATTTACGCGTACGGTTACCTGGAAGAAGGCTACATGGGTTTATTGGGCATGGTATTCGTGCGGGTCATCCTGGTCGGTTGGCAGCACCCCTTCTATACCGCCTTTATCGGCATCGGACTGGCGATTGCGCGCATGAATCGCCCCGTCTCGGTTAAGCTGCTAGCCCCGGTGATGGGCTGGTCGTTCGCTGTTTTCGCCCATGCCATGCATAACTCTATCGCCACCCTGGCCGGCGGGCTGGGAGGCCTGGTCTTCGGCACCTTCCTGGATTGGAGCGGCTGGTTTTTCATGTTCCTGTTCATCGTTTGGGCGACCGCCCACGAGAGAGGCTATATTGAGCGCCATTTGAAGGAAGAAGTTCACCTGGGAACCATCAGCCCGACGCAGTTCAAAGTGGCTGTTTCAGCCTGGATCCAGGTTTTCGTGCGCTTGAATGCCCTGCTGGCTGGGCGCTACCGCGCCACAGCGCGCTTTTACCATTTGTGCGCTGAACTGGCGCACAAAAAACACCATCTCAAACATCTTGGCGAGGAGGGCGATGGCGCACATAGCAATTCAGCCGCCATCCAACGATTGCGAAGCGAGTTGAACCGCCTCTCGCCCCTGGCCCACAGTTCGTGAGCGGCGTTGCAACGCCGTCACCCCGCCTGCGCCTGGCAATCTCCGCAGGGGATCCTCCTGGCAGATATACAGGATCACCGGAAATCATGGTAAAATCGATCCGCCAGGGTCCTTCAGGCTGCCAGAATTCAGAGACGACCCTGGCCAGCGCATGAAACATCGCCAACGCCCCCATAGCTCAGTGGATAGAGCGTTGCCCTCCGGAGGCAAAAACCCGCGTTCGAGTCGCGGTGGGGGCACTCCCATGAACAAACGACAGGCGTCAAGAATGATTGCCCTGCTCGTTTGTTTTTTTCTGGCTGCTTGCCAGCCGCGCAACGAATTCCAACCCTGGCAATATACAGACTTGCGGCTTTTGGACGGCGTCGACGCCGCCCAGGCCTCTCACGATCTGGTGGCGGCCTATTTCCGCACGGTTGGGACACAAATGCAAATTCGCCTGGACTGGTTGGATCTGCCGACCCTGGCTGATTATGACCTGTACCTGGCCATAGACTGCCGCCCGGGCGAAGGCCAGACCCTGCCTATCCAGGCTGAAAGCAACCTGCCATGGGATGTTTTGCTGGTCATCCCGGCTGCCGGGGAGCTGGGCGCCTGGCAAACAGATGGGTCGCCGCTGCCAGGCAGCGGTCTACGCGTGCTGCGTGACCCACTCCTGGATACCCTGATCATCAGCCTGAATCACAGCGCTCTAAACGCCGGGCCAAATATCAAAATTC
>JAGUYW010000020.1 GCA_020061105.1 Anaerolineales bacterium
AAGATCTTTCGGCGCTCAACCGGGCGGTCTTTTTGCAAGATTTCCAGGATGTTGCCCGGGGTTTCTTTGCCAACCTGGATGAAATTCCGCGCATTGGCATGCAGTACCTGGATACACCCGAAACCGGGCCAAAAATCCATCTTGCCTGGGGGCAGCATTTGCAAGAGGCCGATGAGCCCTCCCATGCCTGGTTTGATCCGGACCTGTCTGAGGCCAGGTTGCAAGGCGAATGGCATATCGGCAACCAGCCGGTCTATGCGGTAAACGGTTATCTGTTCGAGATCCCTGCTGAATGGGCTGGACAACTGGGTGGAAGGCGGCTGGCTACCGGGCGCTTCCGCGATGGTGGCTGGGCAGGCATGGGGCCGGCTTTGTTTGCCTACCGCCCATGGCAGACAGATGGATCGCCGCCTGCGCCTGGGACGCGCCTGGAGGAGATCGTTCTGTTACGCTACGCCAGTTCACGCGATACCGATCAAATCGTGTCCTGCCTGCAAGGGTACCAGCACCCCGATGAATGGGAAGGCGGCGCCTGGTTGACGCACGGTGAACGCAGCGCGGTGATCTTTGCCGGCACAAAGAGCGTGGGTGAGAAATACTGGTATGGGTATGTAAACCCTCTCGGCGCGCGCCTGCCGTGCGTTGATGAAGATATGGTGGGACTTTTTGCCGTTTGCCGCCTGGCGGATGGGACGCCTTGCCCCGAGCAAGATTTGCATGAGTGCGCCGGCCATAACGATTATCGCGGTTGGTGGAGCACACGTTTCCAGGCCCAGTTGATCTTTTACGATCCAAACGATCTGGTCAATTTTTCGCAATTCGAAGCGCAGGGTGAATTTCTGCAGCCGTATGCTGTGTTGAACATCGATGAAGTATTGCTGCTTAACCCGGATGGCGTAGAACTAGACAACATTGGTCAAGGCGACCAACGTCGCTCTCGCATTGGTGAGGTGGCCTATGATCGCGCCCATGGGCTGTTGTATATCCTGGAATTGTTCGCCGATGGCGCTCAGCCGGTTGTGCATGCCTGGCGTTTGCGCTGAAAGATGAAATTTGATTTGGAGGAAAATGATTCAAGCACTGGTTTTTGACTTTGACGGTTTGATTTTGGAAACGGAAAGTCCGATTCTGCATTCCTGGGAAGAGGTCTACCGGTCTTTTGGTTTGGAACTGGCATTTGATGATTGGGCCAAAATCGTCGGTACCGCCCATAATGGCTGGCATCCGCTGGACGATCTACAGCAAAAGCTGGGCGCTTTCAACCGCCAAGCGGTCATAGAAAGGCAGCGCCAGCGGGAGCGCGAACTGATCCTGGCCCAGCCGGTTTTGCCGGGCGTGGAGCAATACTTGGAAGATGCTCGCCGCCTGGGGCTCAAGATCGGCCTGGCCTCCAGTTCTACTTGCGCCTGGGTGACGGAACATCTGACCCGGCTGGGGTTACTCGATTATTTTGATGCGATGCGCGCCAGCGACGATGTGCGCCTGACCAAGCCAGACCCGGAGCTTTATCTCTCGGTTTTGGAAGCCCTGGGGAGCGCGCCTGCCCAAGCGGTAGCGCTGGAAGACTCCCCCAATGGCATCCTGGCTGCCCGGCGCGCCGGGATGTACTGCGTTGCCGTGCCCAATGAACTGACTCGCCGCATGCTTATCGAACACACGGATTTGCGCCTGGAATCGTTGGCGGAAATGCCGTTAGAAACTTTGTTGCAGTGGTTGGAGAAAAAATGATGAAACTCGATTACAAAAGAACCTTCCTGATCGGCTTCGGTTTGTTCTCGGCACAGTTGCTGTGGGTAATCTACAACAACTACGTGCCGATTTTTTTGCAGGCTGGCGCGGTCGAATTTGACTCCGCCCTGGCCGCGAAAACCTTCGGCTTTGGCTTGAGCGCTACGATGACCGGCTTGATTATGACCCTCGATAACATCGCCGCCTTTTTCATCCAGCCGCTGATGGGGCCGGTCAGCGACCGCACATACACTCGCTTTGGGCGCCGGATGCCTTATATTCTGGTCTGCGCTCCCATCGCCGTGCTGGCTTTTGTGCTCATTCCTTTATCAATTCAGATGATTCCAGCCGAATTGAATGGGCAGATTGCCCAGTTGAGCGGGCCATTTACGTTTTTCATGATCAGCATCCTGGTCATGCTGCTGGCAATGGCGCTCTTCCGCACGCCGCTATTGGCATTAATGCCAGACCTGGTACCTTCGCCTCTGCGCTCGCAGGCCAACGGCGTGATCAACCTGATGGCAGGGATAGGCGGCATCCTGGCTTTCCTGGTGGGGGGGATCTTATACAACCTGTATCGCCCGCTGCCTTTCTGGGTGGGCGGTGTGGTCACACTGGCGGCGGTGGCGATCCTTTTCTGGAAGATCAAAGAGCCCAAAGAGCTGCTCGAGCCGCCCGAGTCCGAGCCGGGTCTGGGTATATTGCGTGATCTAAAAAGCATCCCTCGTGAGAGCGTGCCCAGCCTGGCTTTGTTAATTGGGGCAATTTTCTTTTATATGATTGGCTTCAATTCGGTCGAAACTTTCTTTAGCTCTTATAGTGTTGCCACCCTGAAGGTGAGCGAATCAACCGCTGGCATGATCTTTAGCGCGGCTTATATCAGTTTTATTATCTTTGCAATTCCCAGCGGGTTGCTGGCCGGACGGATTGGGCGGAAGCGCACCATGATGATTGGCCTGGTGATTTTCGCAGTCTTGCTGCTGATTGCTTACTTCACCCCGGTTGTGCCGGTGATCATCGCCATTATGGCTGTCGCAGGCATCGCCTGGGCTTTTATCAATATCAACGGTTTGCCGATGGTGGTCGACATATCTGAATCGCCGCGCCTGATGGGTACTTTCACCGGGCTGTATTTCATCGCTACCACCCTGGCAGCGGTAATCGGCCCGGTCTTCAATGGTTGGGTAATCGACCAGACCGGGCGCAACTTCAGCATGATCTTTCTGGTTTGCCCAATCTTCTTTGGTTTTTCGTTTTTATGCCTGATCCCGTTGAAGCGTGGCGAAGCGCGTGCATGAATAACCGCCGCAATTTGGCTATGTCTAGATTGATGCAATAAATGTAGAGATATCCAATCAACTCTAGGTGGCGTTCATGCCTGTCCAAGCTGAAGGTTTCCCTTTCCCGCTAATAAGCTTTATCTCGAAATCTTCAAAGTGGTTTTTCTCGTCGCCTGGGCCTGCGCCGGTTCATTTTTAATTTTTCTTGATCTTCGGGAGGATAAGATGCTAATGCCTTTTCGAGAAGGTTTTTTAATTCCTTAAGAAATGAATACCGTGGGTTGAACTCGTAGAGGCGCGTCTTTCCGATTGTGTAGCTAACCAGCACACCACCTGCCTCCAGTTTGTCCAGTTGTTTTTGAATGGCGTATAAGCTGGCGTCATAGAATCGGGCGATCTCTGTGGCGTAACCTTGATCACGCGCCAGGATAAAGATCAGGACGCGCTCAAGGCTGATTGAACCGAGAAGTGGACTTAGCATTTAAATACCCAAAAAACCAGAAAAGAATTATGATAATTGTAAAACCTATATGCTGGTTATAAAACCAATTATATTGGTTATTATACCACAGAATTTTGTTAATTGTTGAGATCACCTGATCAATTGACGCCAATCAATGCACGGATATTAGAGAAGCTGTTCTAAAATGGTACAATCGATCAAACGGTTGGTTTTTTATTCGTAAAGGAGATGAGATGGTTGAGTCAAGAGGATGTCCGAAATGCTCTGGCAAGATGGAAGAGGGCTATTTGAAGGAAGTTGGCAACTACGGCAACCCCACCAGCCAGTTCGCACCAAGCAACGAGCCGCCGTTTCCGGTAAAGGGCGCTGCATCGCAGCGACGAAACATTACCCTGTACCGGTGCAGCGTGTGCGGTTTTCTCGAAATGTACGCTCCATAGAATTCTTATTCGCGCTGCTTACGGTCTGCTTGCTCCTGCAAAGCGCCTACCACGGCCGGCAATGATAACCCCTGCCATTGCTGGGTGGCTTGGGAGGCGTTATGTTCTGGCGCCTGGGCCTGAATCGATTCGAATTCTCTTTGGGCAGACTGCCTGACATAATCCGGGCAGGCGGGCTGAGCGATTACATACGTCAGGATGCTGGCGGCTTGCTGCGGCTGCCGGCGCTGGTTCAGCAGGTGGGCATAACTCGCCAGGCTGTCGAGCGCCTGGGGAAGCAGATTGGCCTGCACGGCGCTTTGTAGGGCGCTTAATAAATAATCTTGAGCGGGTGTGAGTTCCCCCAAGGCCAGATGGGTTTTTCCCAGGCCGTCCAGGCTGGCAACCTGGATGCGCGCTTCGCCGATCTCCTGGCTGATGCGCAGGCTGTCCTGGTAATATTGCAAGGCCTGTTGGCTTTCACCGACCTCCCTGGCGACGCTGCCCAGGTTGAGCAGGGTCAGCGCCTGGCGGGATCGATCGGTTGAATGCTGCACGCGCTCGAAAGCCTGGTCGTACAGGCGTTTGGCTTCCTGGAAATCCTGCTTCACATTGGCGATATTACCCAGGTTGATCAGGCAGGTCCATACGCCGCGCGGGTCGCCGCGCTGCTCAAAAATCCCCAGACATTCCTGGTAAAGCATGGATGCTCCATTCAAGTCGCCGCGGTTTTTTGCCAGCACGCCCAGGCTGATCAGGTTGGATGCCACGCCGGTCGGTTGTTCCAGGGCGCGATAAATGCGCAGGCTGTTTTGGTAAGCCTGTTCTGCATTAGCCAGCGCGCCGGTTTGTTGCTCGATCTGGCCGTGGATATGCCATGCGTCGGCCAGTTCGGCGCCTTCGCCATACTGCGCCAGCAGTTGGATAGCCTTCGTAATACGCTCCTGAGCAAGTGTGTTCTTCCCAAGAGCGCGGCAGTGCCTGGCTTGCGCCAGGGAAACCAGCCCAAGCGCTAATGGCGCCTTGCCATCCAGCGGCATGCCTTCAAAACCGGTTGTTTCTATTTTCTCTAGCGCCTGGGCAAAAACCTGTTCCGCCTCGCGAAACCAGCTTTTTCTAAAATAGAAGGTGCTTAAGGGGGAAATGTATTGGGCGATCAGGTCGATCTGCTCTGGTGATGGGCTGGCTGGCGCACTGGGGATGTGATCGATTGCCCAGCGCCAACCGGCGCGCAGGTTGCTGATCTCCGTGGCAATTTCATCGATTGCTTGTGCTTCGTGCGGACTGGCGAAATCTCGTCCTCGCTGGCTCAGGAAATTGGCATAATAACGGCTGTGGACGGTTTGTAAAAGTTCTTTTTCACCCTGGGCAAGCCGGTCTTCCGCAAAGGAATGCAGCAAGCTGTGCATTTCATAGCGCCCATGCGGAGAAAAGCGCAGCAGGGATTTTCCCGTCAGGCTCGCCAACAGGCGCGGGCGAGTTTGCAGCACTGCCTGGGCGGCTTGAACGCTGAATTCACCTTGAAACACTGTCAATTTTGCCAGGGCGTGTTGCTCTTCCGGAGCGAGTAGGTCCCACGAATATTGAAATACGGCCTGTAAACTGCGCTGCCGGGCTGGCAGGTTGCGGATTTGCCCCTCGGTGAGTGACAGGTTGTCTTCAATCTGCTGGATGATGTTCTCGATTGGCAGCATGTTGACCCAGGCGGCTGCCAGTTCGATGCCCAGCGGATGCCCTTCTAGCAGGCGGCACAGCCGGATAACCCCTGACTGATTGGCCTGCAGCGAGAAACGCAAGTTGACTTTACGGGCGCGCTGTTGAAATAGCTGTACGGCGCTGGCCTCTTGCCAACCGGGTAAATTCTCCGGTTCAGGATAGGGTAATCCATCTACCGGGAAGACCCATTCTTCATATAGATGGAGCTGGCTGCGTGAGGTGACCAAAAGCTTGATGCCCGGGGCGGTGTGTAAAATTTGTACTAACTGGTCGGCGCATTCGACCAGTTGCTCGAAATTGTCTAACATCAATAGCATCTGTTTATTGCTCAAATACTGCGCCAGCTGGTGGAGTGGGTCTTGAGCGCCAGATATGGGAACTTTGAGCGTCTCAGCGATGCTCGTTGCCACCAGTTGGGCGTCGCTGACTGTCTCCAGGGGGATGAGGGTGATACCATCCTTGAAGATTGTTGCCGGAGCAACGGCAAACTTCCAGCACAGTTCCAATGCCAGGCGGGTCTTGCCTATCCCCCCTGGGCCGGTCAGAACCAGCAGCCGGCAGCCCGGATCGTTCAGCAGCTCTTGCAGTTGTTGGAGCTCTGCCTGGCGTCCGACAAATGAGGTGGTTGGCGCTGGCAGGTTGTGTTCAGGCCGCGGGCTTGCGCTTGGGCTGATGATTGTTGGCGGGCTGGCGGGCGAAAATTCTCCTGAACGGATGCGCTGCACCAAGCCAACAATCTCAGCACCTGGTTCAATGCCCAATTCCTGTACCAGGGTACGGCGCGTGATTTCGAACTGCGCCAGCGCCGCGCTGCGATCGCCGCTTAATGCCAGCAGGGTGATCAGCTGGAAGTGGCTTGTCTCCCTCCAATTGTCGATCGCTAGAGCTTTGCGAACCGCAGCCAGGCCGGTGGGCCAATCTTGTTGTTGGATGGAAGCCTCGATCAGTTGCTCCAGCAACCTGAGCGCTGCCTGGCGCAGGCGCTCGCGCTCCACCAACAGCCACTCTTCGAAGAGCGGAGCGGCGCGTGCCAGGAAACCGCTCAAGAAATCACCCCGGTACAGCGCTGACGCGGCTACCAATTGGTCGAGCTTGTCTGTCGCATCCAGGCTTTGTAAACTGGCGCTGCGCTTTTCGAGTTCATCTACATCGACCCATATTGGCGCTTCTGGATTGAGCATGGCTTCCTGGTGGGTGAAGACCAGGTAGGGTTCCAACCAGCGCCGCAGCTTGGAAATTTCCACCCGCAGGTTGCGCCGGGCATCTTCTTCTGGCAAGTCGCTCCATAACAAGCCAG
>JAGUYW010000024.1 GCA_020061105.1 Anaerolineales bacterium
CTTCGTTTATCATCAAAATTGGCTGCATAACTTGCTTATCTCAACCTCTATGTCGGGGTGCAGTCGCTAACCACAAATTCCGTCAGAACCAGGAACGTTCCAACGTTCCAACGTTCCAACGTTCTAACGTTCAAACGATCAAACTTTCGACTTGTGAAACGACTTGTTTCCGAAAGGACCTCCCCATGACAACCACCCTCACCTGGTACGGACACGCCACCCTCGGCCTGGAGACCGGCGGCTACAAGCTGCTGGTTGACCCCTTCTTCTCTGGCAACCCGGCTGCCGCCATCCGCGCCGAGGACGCCCAGGCCGACTTCATCCTGGTCTCGCACGGCCATGGCGACCATGTCGGCGACGCCCTCACCATCGCCCAGCGCACCGGCGCCCTCGTGATCAGCAACTTCGAGATCGCTTCCTGGCTCGGCGAGCAAGGCCTCACCACCCACGGCCAACACCTCGGCGGCGGCTTCAAGCACCCCTTCGGCTACCTCAAGCTCACCCTGGCCCTGCACGGCTCAGCCTTGCCCGATGGCTCCAACGGCGGCAACCCGGCTGGCTTCTTGCTCACCACCAACGACGGCCACAAGCTCTACCTGGCCCAGGATACCGGCTTGTTTGGCGATATGCGCCTGATCGGCGAAGAGGGCATCGACCTGGCTGTCCTGCCGATTGGCGACAACTACACCATGGGCCCCGCCGACGCCTTGCGCGCCGTCAAGCTCATCCAGCCCAAGCACGTCGTTCCCATCCACTACAATACCTGGGATCTGATCGCCCAGGACGCCCAGGCCTGGTGCACTCAAGTGCAGGCCGAAACCGGCGCCCAGGCCCACCTGCTCAAGCCCGGCGAGAGCTTCACCCTCTAGCACAACAGACTTCTAGCGTTTTCAAAACGTCGGAAGTCTGTTGGTAGTCAATTGCTGTCTCAGCAAAGTCTAATTTGCCGGTATTTTAGGTCTGATATAATCGCTTTCGCTACGGAGGTGATCATGTTCGACAGTATCTTTGGCCGCAAGGAAATCGAGAAGCGCATTGCCAGCGAAGGGCGTTTGCCCCCTGGGCAGTCGCTCACACAGAAGTTCCCGGTCTTGCATTACGGTCCCGTGCCGCGTTTCAACCCCGCTGCCTGGGATTTCCGCATCTGGGGCGAAGTCCAACAGCCCAAAAGCTGGACCTGGGACGAGTTCCAGGCCTTGCCGCGCGCCAGCATCGAAATGGATATTCATTGCGTCACCCGCTGGAGCAAGTTCGATACCGTCTGGGAAGGCGTCTCCGTGCGTACCCTGCTTGACAGCGGGCTGATCCAACTCAAGCCCTCCGCCCAGTACGTCATGCAGCACGCCGAGTATGGCTTTACGGTCAACCTGCCGTTAGAAGTCGTCCTGGCAGATAACTTCCTGCTCGCTACCCACTTCAACGGCCAACCCATCACCCCTGATCATGGCTATCCCTTGCGCGGCGTGGTGGGCTACCTGCGCGACCGCCAAGATTTGTCGACCCCTTACTTCTGGAAAGGCGCCAAGTGGTTGCGCAGCCTGGAGTTCATGGCCCAAGATCGCCCGGGCTTCTGGGAGCAAGCCGGCTACCACAACCAGGCCGATGTCTGGAAAGAGCAGCGTTTTGGTTAGCCTTGCCAGGCGGCTTATTCTTCTCTTCGCTCAGCCAGAATTTTTGTCAGGTCCCCCCGCTTGATCTGGAAATCGTCGAAGTCGCGCGCCACAATCGCGTTTGGAAAGACCTGCCGCGCCTCCGCAATCACATCCCGCTCACGATAGCGGCGAGAGATGTGGGTCAAGATCAGGTGTTTGACGTTGGCCTGCACGGCTAGTTGCGCTGCCTGCCTGGCGGTCATGTGGGCGAACTCCTTCGCCATCTGCGCTTCCTCTTCCAGGTAAGTCGCTTCGATCACCAGTAAATCTGCCTCCTGGCATACCTCCAGCAGCTCTTCTGTCCGCCCGACATCGCCAACATGCACCAGTTTCGCTCCTTTGCGCTCTGGCCCGAGCACCTCGTCCGGGGTGATCGTGCGCCCATCCGGCAGTTGCACAGTCTGCCCATTCACCAGGTCGCGCCGCCACGACCCGGGCGGAATTTGCAGCGCCTCGGCCTTCTCTGGCAGGAAGGGGCGGCGGGGCTTTTCCTCGAAGGCATACCCAAAACAGTCCGGCCCACGATGGTAGACCGGGAAGGCGCGCACTTCGAAATCATCCGCAGCAAAGATCACCCCCGCCTCGATCGCGTGCATCTCGATCTGCATCGGAGGCCGGGCGCCGCGCAGCACCACCCCATACAGCAAATCCTGGATGCGCTCCAGCGCCCACTTGCCGCCGTACAGATCCAATCGGTCGATGGTTTCCCAGCGTGTGAAGGTCGATAGCAGCCCAGCCAATCCCAGGATATGATCCAGGTGCCCGTGGGTGATCAGGATGCGGTTCAAACGCTTGAAGCCCAACCCGGAGTGCATGATCTGGCGCTGTGTGCCCTCCCCGCAGTCGATCAGAAAGCGGTACTCGTCGTGCATCACCATCTGCGCCGATAAGCCGCGCCGTACCGAAGGGGCAGAGGCCGAAGTGCCCAGGAATACGATTTCGAACATGCCGCTATTGTACCCCATTCTATCTTCCAAATCAGACCATATGTGCTATAATTTTTTGGATGCCAGCCAAAATCAGTACCTTGCTGCGCAAGAAAAGCGCCAAAGCGAAGCCCAAATCCTCGAAGACCACTCAGCCGCACAAGAAAGCCGCGGCCGCGCCCTCCAAACCTGCCGCCTCGGCGCGCTCCAAACTGGCTTCTGCAAAGTCAGCCCCTCGTAAATCCACCCCAGGCAAATCGACCCCTACCAAACCCGAAGCGTCGAGGAGCAGCGCTGGCAGCCGCCGTGCCCGTCGCTCTACTCCCTGGCTCGAAAAGCTCTTCCGCCGCCGCCCGCCGCTGCCCGTCATCTCTGAGATGTCGCTCGATCGCAAGCTCGATATCATCGGCATTTTCCTGACCTTGCTTGGTTTGCTCACCGTGTTAAGCATGCTCTCGGCCAACCAGAGCAAACTGACAGGCGCCTGGGTAAGCGGCCTGAGCGCTTTTTTTGGCCTGGGGATGTATCTTTTCGCCGCTAGCCTGATCCTTACCGGGCTTTGGTTGGTGCTGCGCAACTTCGAACATGTCCCACAGGTCTCGATCATCCGCATCATCGGCATTGGGCTGTTATTTATCAACCTGGAAGCGCTTCTGCATTATCTGCTGATGCTCAGCGCCGGAGAACAGGCCTTCGACCTGGCCCAACAAGGCCGCGGCGGCGGCTACCTCGGTGCGCTAACCGCCGGCAGTTTGCAATGGGCGTTGGGTGTTGGCGGGGCGGGGATTGCGCTGGCAGCCTGGTTGTTAATTGCCCTGGGCTTGACATTCGACATCACCATCGTAGAAATGGGGCGGCGTATTGGGCCTTTCTTCGGGCGTATCCAGGATTGGCTGATCGACTCACTGGAAGAATTCCAGGCGCGTCGTTCTGGCGTGGCGCAAGAGGATTTCCGCGCTTTGCCGGGGGCCGCGCCAGGGCAGTTGCTCCAGCCGGCTGGCGTCCCGGCTGAAGACCCCGCCGCGCTTCAAAACCCGATCTTCCATCCCAATGTCCCGGGCCATGCCGAGCGCCACCATGTCTGGCTGCTCCCGCCCATTGAACGCATCCTGGATAAAGGCGCCCAGGGCCTGGTAGATGACGGAATCGACCAGGCGCGCGCCCGCCTGATCGAAGAAACCCTGGCTTCGTTTGGCGCGCCGGCGCGCGTCATCGAGATCAACCGCGGCCCGACCATCACCCAATTCGGCGTCGAACCGGATTTTATCGAGTCGCGCAGCGGGCGCATGCGCGTGCGGGTCGGTAAGATCACCGCTCTGGCGGATGACCTGGCGTTGGCGTTATCGGCGCGCACCATCCGCATCCAGGCCCCTGTGCCGGGCAAGGGCTTTGTCGGTCTCGAAGTGCCGAACGAGGAGGTTTCGCTGGTCGCGCTGCGCGATTTGATCGAAAATGAGGCCTTCAAGCGCCTGAAATCTCCCCTGCGCTTCGCCCTGGGGTTGAATGTATCCGGCAACGCCGTCGCCGCTGACCTGGCTGCCATGCCGCACCTGTTGATCGCCGGCGCCACCGGCTCCGGGAAATCGGTCTGCGTCAACTCGCTGATTTGCTGCTTGCTCATGAATAACACTCCCGACGACCTGCGGCTGATCATGGTTGACCCCAAGCGCGTCGAGTTAACCGGCTACAACGGCATCCCCCATTTACTGGCGCCGGTAGTGGTCGAACTCGAGAAAGTGGTCACTGCCCTGCAGTGGGTGATGCGCGAGATGGACATGCGCTACCGCAAACTCGCCGAAGCCGGTTGCCGTAACGTACAGGAATATAACAACCTGCAGCTAACCCGCGGCCAGAGCAAGTTGCCCTACCTGGTGGTCATCATTGACGAACTGGCTGACCTGATGATGCTCGCTCCCGATGAAACCGAGCGCACCATCACCCGCCTGGCGCAGTTAGCCCGCGCCACCGGCATTCACCTGGTAATTGCCACCCAGCGCCCCTCGGTCGACGTTGTCACCGGCCTCATCAAAGCCAACTTCCCCGCCCGGGTGGCTTTTGCGGTCGCTTCGGGCGTCGATAGCCGCGTCATCCTCGACCAGCCGGGCGCTGAACGTCTGCTCGGGCGCGGCGACATGCTTTTCCAGGCCCCCGACGCGCCGGCCCCGTCTCGATTGCAAGGCGTGTTCGTCTCCGATAGCGAAATCCAACGCCTCGTCAGCTACTGGCAAGAATTCCTGGGGCTGGTTCAGCCGGCGCCCACAGCAGCCGGCGGCATCCCCGACGCCGCCACCAGCAGTATTCCTTACAAACAGATGCCCATGTGGGAAGAGATGAAAAAGAAAGAACAGGGCGATCCATTGCTCAACGAAGCCACCGACCTGGCGCGCCGCCAGGGACGCGCATCCATCTCCATGCTTCAACGCCGTCTGCGCATCGGCTATACCCGCGCCGCCCGCCTGATCGACACGCTGGAGGAGAAAGGCATTGTTGGACCGCCCGACCCAATGACCGGGGCGCGCGAGATCCTGGATTATGGCCCGGCTGCCCCGCCAGCCGATGATAGCTGACCTACTTCACGGGTCAACGGAAACCTATGTCCTTGCACCGTATTATATTCACTTTGCCTGTTGTCTTGTTCTTTGGCTTGCTTCTGAGCGCCTGCCAACCCGCCCAGGCTGGTCTGCCTACCCCCCAACCTGCCAGTGCAGATCATCTGCTCCCATCGCCAAGCCTGCCTGCCGGCGCCCTGAGCGCAACGGAACCCTTACCGGCAGCCACGAATACCGCCCTACCTGCTACAGCCACCGCCTCACCCGTTCCCAGCCCAACCCTCTCTCCCACCGCCACGCAACCGCCCATTACGACCTTGCTGTTTACTGGGATTATCGTCCCAGCGCGCTGTGTGCAGGCCGCCATTGACGAAACTGGCAACCCCGATCATCCTTACGAAGAGATCGCTCCGGTGATCCAGGCGGCGGATTTTGCAGTCGGGGTCCTTAATGCCACGATGAGTGATCAGGTAATCCATACCGGCTGTGTGCGCACCTACCAATTGGTTGGCAGCCCCCAAAACGCTGACGCCGCTGCTCGGGCCGGCTTCGATATGATGAGCGTGGCGACCAACCACATCAAAGATTGCGGGATGATGAAGGGCTGGTGCGACGAAACCTTCTTCGACACCCTTTTTCATCTCAAGCGAGTGGGTATCCTGACCGTCGGGGCCGGCGCGAATGAAGACGAAGCCTTGCAACCGGTAGTGGTTACACTCAACGGTGTGCGCTTTGGTTTCGTTGCTTTGGGAGACAGCAAACTCACTGAGACGGTCTTTGCTACTGCAACCAATCCTGGTATTGCTTATCTGATCGAGGAAAATATCCGCCGCGCCGCTCAGGCTGCCCGCCAGGTATCCGATGTGGTGATCTTCATGCCGCACTGGGGCTCAGAAGATATGCTGCTGCCCAACTGGATCCAGCGCGGCCAGGCGCGTATCATCGCCTCCACCGGGGTCGACCTGGTGATTGGTACGCACCCACATGTCGTCCAGCCGATGCAATGGATTGATGGCATACCGGTCTTCTACAGCCTGGGGAATTTTATCTTTGACCAGGAGTTGAACATCAACCAGCAGGGCATCATTGTGGTGGTGCGTTTTCAAGGGGCGCAGTTCTTAGATTATGAAATCCTGCCCACCTTGGTGGAACATGATGGGCGCGTCCGGCTTGCAGATGAGGCCAACACTGCCGAAATTCTCGAGCGGTTTGAGCAAGGCAGCGCACAGTTGAAGTAAAGCGGCTTTCTTCAGCGCATATCTCGGCCAGAAGGTTTCGGTCGCCTGGACTGTTTCCCCCACGGAAGCAGGAAAAACATCGGCGTAACATCCTTGTACTGCCGGTAGGCATCCCCAAATTCCTTTAGCAGCTTCCGTTCCTCGAAAAGGGCGCCAATCCATAAGTACAGGCTGGAAGCGATCACCAAAGCCAGCAGGTTGGCGGTCATGTAAGGAAATAACCACAGAATGACAAAACCGGCTGTGTACAGAGGGTGGCGCACCCAGCGGTAGAGACCGTGTACTACCAGTTTTTCCGGTTCTTGTTCGGCAATCGAGAAAAGCTGCGCCACGCCCAAAAAAGACCACAGTCCGGTTTGTAGCACGCCTGCCAGAAGCGCCAGCCCCGCCAGTCCCTGGACCCCCAAAGTTAGCAGCACCCATGGGTAAGGGATGATATAGAGAGTCCAGTCAGGCAGGGCGGCTGTCAACGCCAGCACCGGCAGAAAACTCAGCACGGAAAAAACGTTATAGGCCAGGCGATAACCGCGTTGGGCAATTGGACCCAATTGCCGGCGCGCCGCTGCTTTAGCGCCCAGGGAAGCCAACAGGGAATGGACAACACTGTAGACCGCCATGGCGGCAAACACCAACCAGGGAGAAAGCGCTACCGACAAACTAGATTTCCTTCGGTCGCCACACGTATACGAGCTCGCCGGCTGCTTCGTCTAATAATTCTTCCCAACTTTGGATCGGCAGCCGGATCTCAGCCAGGGTTGCTGTCGGCAAAGGCTCGTACTTGCCAGTCAACTCTTGCAGCAGCTCTTCCAGGCCCGGGTTGTGTCCGATCACCATCACACTTTGCACAGCCTCGCCCAGTTTGGCAAGCTCCTGTATGTAGACACCGGCCGGAGCACCGTATAAACCTGGCAGAAACTCCAAACGTCCCTTGTAGCTGCTGGCCTGGGCGACCAGTTCAGCGGTCTGGCGCGCCCGTTCTGCTGTTGAGCACAGCACCAGATCGGGTAGCTTTCTCTTTTTGCGCATCAACTTGCCCATCTTTGGCGCGGTTTGGCGGCCGCGTTTATTCAATGGGCGTTCATGGTCTTGTATCTCTGGAATATCCCAAGAAGATTTAGCATGTCTCAGGATGTAAAGGGTCTTCATAGCTCTCTCACTTCATCACATCTTCATGTGCTTGGTTCAGCCGTTACTTCACAGCAGCTCCTTGCAATTGCCTCGTTTCAGCCGCTGGGTCCTTTATGCCTGCCCATAGCCAGGCAGTTCAATAGTCTGCCCATTCACTTCAACCAGATGGTAAGGCATCCAGGCGATGCCGAATAGATCAAGCAGCACATCCTTCTTCAATGGCACGATGGAAATTTCATCGACCTGGTTGCTTGCATCATTCCAACGCCGGGTCACATTTTCTAAGGCCTGCGCTTTTTCTTTCTCGATCTGGCTGATCTGGCGTTTGAAGTCGGCAATGGCGGCTTTGGATTCCTCTACGTTGGCCTTGGCTTGCTCGGTCAGGCGGCGTTTTGACAGTGAGCTGGATAGACGCCGGCTGCTGCGCTTTCCTCCAAACAGGCCCAGCACGTTTTCGGCGTGCGTGCCCATCTCTTCCAATTTGCGTTGGCTATGGCGTGTTTCGTCTTCGGAAAGTTCGCGCTCTTCACGTTGCAGCCTGGTCTGAATAGTGGCGATCCGCTTGTCGAAAGTATCGGCTGTTTTGGTGATTTCAGCATCGCGCTGCTGGCGCGCAGCCTCGGCGCACATCTGCAGGAAATTGGCCTGGGTTACATCTGGCCCGGCATACACCTTCAGGGTCTCATTCGCACGCACGGTGATCTGCCCAGATCGGAAAGCCCAATCATGGAAATCTTTTTTCATCGTACTCATGATACGGGTGTCGGAAAAAGGCGCTTCTAAGGCGGCGAACAGCGCTCCTGGAGCTGGCGTGTCATCCAGGCTGTATGGATCCAATGTTGCAGCCGGGAAATTTTCCCACCGTATCACGCCCCGCCGGTCTGGCGATAGCACCAAGCACACACGAAACTGTTCGGTATCCAGGTTATATCTGCGATTCAGGAAGCGAATGTGCGCCTGCCCTAAGATCACCGGGCGATACAACAACCCCTGTGTCTGCGTTTGCCCGCTGTAGCTCTGCCCGGAGGCTCTCAATGCCTGGCTGAAGGTCAGGTTGTTAGGCAAAATATATTCTGCCACCCCGGTTGGGACTGCCGGGCGGGTCATCGACCCTGGAGCGGATGGCGTTTGGGGTGGGCGCTGTGGGGCTGCGCTGACCGCTGGTGCGGCCTGGTACCCGGCTGCCGCTTGCGATGCGGCTGGTCTCGGTTTGGCAGCCACGGGCTGTGTATCGCTCAAAGTTGTGGTCTCGCCGGATGCATGAAGCTGGTTGAGGGCGGGGATCTGTGTCCTGGTGAGCGGGCCAGCCAGGTAATTCATCACCCAGCGCGTTTGGAACAACGTACCGCTGCCTCTATGGACATTGTGCATCAAAAAGACTCGCTTCCCCAACGTAGAAATTAAGCGATCGTACATACCACGATCCATGTCTCCGGAGGCGGCGCCTTGCAATCCATCCAACAGCCGCTGCTTGTCTTTATCGGTTTGCAGTTTGCCGATCATCCAGGTGCCGGCGTTGGAAAGGGCTTTGTAATCGATATCGACCGGGTTTTGCGTGGCCAGCACCATCCCAACGCCAAAGGCGCGCGCCTGCTTGAGCATGCGCAGGATAGTTTGTTTGGCCGGCGGGTTGCTGACTGGCGGCAGATAGCCGAAGATTTCGTCGAAATAAACCAGAGCGCGCAGCGTTGTGGAGCCGCTTTGCGTGCGCATCCAGCCTTCTATTGCTGCATACAGCAGCGCTACAAAAAACATCCTTTCCGTTTCGTTGAGGTGAGCAATATAAAATACGCTATGGCGCGGCCGCCCATCGCGAGTGTACAACAGGCTCGGGATATTCAACGGCTCCCCATTGATCCAGGATTGAAAAGCTGGCGCTGCCAGGATATTATTGAGCGTCATCGCAAGCCCGAAACGGTCTTTCTCTGGGAAGAAGGTGTTGACATCGAAAACGCCCAGTTTCGAGAAGGGCGGCGATTGGGTTTGCAGAATCAACTCGCTTAAATCCAGATCATGCCCCTGGCTCCAGGCATGTTCGAAGATATTGGACAGCAGGATATGTTCACGCGAGCGCACCGGGTCGATATCGGAAAGGCCGACCAGCCCTAACAAGGCAGTCACCGTTCCGGAGATTTTCTCTCTTAACACTTCACGGTTGCTCTCCCAGGGGATTTCAGGCGCTTTCAAGGATGCCAGGATGCTTACCGGCGCGCCAGAGTCAGAGCCAGGTGTGAACACCTGGAACTGGGCGGACTTTTCCAGCGCCAGGATGCGCTCTGGTTCGATCCCCCACTGCTGCAAGCCCTTTCTCCACGTCTCGGCGGTTTCCACAGCAGATTGCTCAACGGTTTTCCCCTCCCGGCGCGCCTGGTCGGTGTTAATCCAGGGTTGGAAATCGCTGGGCAGCAAGTTAGGGAAGTGCAGCAGCAGGTTGGTCAGATCGCCTTTGGGGTCGATCAATAGAGCCGGGATATTTCTGAGGGCGGCTTCTTCGAGCATACCAATGCACAAGCCGGTCTTGCCCGATCCAGTCATGCCAACCACCACGGCATGGGTAGTCAGGTCATCCGCATCGTAAAGCAGGGGCTGATCGCTGACCTTGCTGGTTGATGAGTCAAAAATTCGACCCAGGTAAAATTTCTTTTGATTATCCATTTTTCCATCCTTTAAGGGCGAATTACCATGATCAAGAATAACAAACTGGAAATTAAAGCGCCCATAAATATGATCGCGGGAGTAGGGTTGTTCTGCTCAACCGATTCCTGGCGAATTTCTTCTAAAGAGTTGAAGCCTAATAATCGTAACACAGCCCAGACAAATAATCCACAAATGATTGCGATAATCGGCCCCCAAAAAGCAATCATGCTCAAGATCACTGGTAGGCGAGCTACAAACGCCTGCCACGAGGCTGGCGCAATCAGAAATGCCAACACCTGTCCAATCACCAATAATGTTACAAAGAAACCGCCAATCCGTAAAGCCCCACGCGAGAACTGGTTCATTTCGCCTCCTCTTTCAACTCTATCAGGCTAACTGGATATCTTCCTCTTTCAGTAAATAGCCGTTCCAGGCTGTATCTTGCCCGCCGCTTTCGTAGTCTTCGACAACCAGGGCGCGCCCACCATCGCCGCTGGCATGGATAAAACGCCCAACGCTGCCAGGGCGGAAAAAGTTGGCTTCTCCTTCCGCTGCGCCGATACGAAATTTGCCGATATCGTCGATATGCCACATGGCAGGCGGGTAAGAGAAATAAACATCGGCGGTTTGGTCGCTCTGGGCAAACTGGCGTGCATACGGTTGAAAATGGCGTTGGATATCTGCATCCGATAATTCATCACGCCCTTCGAGCAGGTAAAAACGGTTTTGCCAGTTGAGCAAATAAACGCCGCCTTCTAGCAAAAATCCCAAGAATGTATTGCCGGTTGGCGTCCATGGGACTTGCGCGCCGCGCGAACGCTGCCATAGCTCAATGTAATGCACCCGTCCGAGGACATGCGCCAGCGTAAGGCCGCGCAGAGGATATTGGATAGCAATACGCTGCCCGATCTCAATCCAGTCCAACTTCATGCTAGGAGAAGTCGCCGTTGACGCTGCCATGTTGCTGCTTACAAAACCTGACCGGGTGGCGCCTTGTGTGGCCATTCTTGTCTTTGCCGGGCGCCCCCGGTCCTGATCGTTCTCTGGTGAAAATAACTGGATCAGACCAATGATGAACAAAGCCATACTTGCCATGAATAAAAAGCTGCTCATTGTTCTCTCACTTGCATCTTACCATGAACCGCTGTCGCTGCCGCCTGAATCCCAACTACCGCTGTCACTGCCGCCCGAGTCCCAGCTGCCGCTGTCGCTGCCCCAGTCCCAACTGCCACTGTCGCTGCCTGAACTGCTGCTCCAATCCCAACTGCCGCTATCGCTGCTGTCGCCCCAGTTCCATCCGCCGCCGTCGCTGTCAGAACTACCGCTCCATGGCCAGTTCCAACCGCTGTCGCTGGCCGAAGAATCCCCCGCCTCGGAAGAGCTGCTCGGTAAGGAAGAAACAAAATTTTGAAAATTTGCGCTGGTTACACAAGAAAGCAGCAACAAGATTATCGCCCAAATAAAATATGGCTTGGCGCGGCGGAAATTCATAGCAATTACCTGGCCTCTCTCAAGATACGCTCGAATTCCTGTAAATACAAACTGGCAATATCCTCGCCGTGCAGGATCAGCACGTTTTCATCATTGCGCGTTTCAGCGCTGTAAGAAAAATTATACGAGCCGGTGATCACTAGCTTACCATCGATGATGATCACCTTGTGGTGCATCGAGCGCGAGTTGCCATCCAGGCGCACATCCAGCCCGGCGTTGACAAAATTTTCGAAATCACCACCAATATTGGTTTCTACCTGGCGGCTTTCCATCACCCCCTGCACCTTTACGCCGCTGCGGGCGCGCTCGATGATCGCCGCGGCCAGTTCGTCCGCTGTAAAGGAAAATGCCATGAAGCGGATGCTCTGCCGGGCTGTTTTGAGTAATTCAACGATCCGTTTCTGAGCGCCATCGTCGGGGGAGAAGAATACCTCTACGGTGACGCCATCTTGCATAAGAGATGGGAAGGGCGTATTGGCGGGCGATCCAGGTCCGAAGCGCTTGTCAACAAACATTTCCTCGAATTCTACGATGTAATTTTGCGCTAGCTTGGAAGAACGCAACCGCAGCAGGTTGTTATCGTTGAAGTAGGCGCCGTTGACCGTGAAATTCATCGAGCCTGTCCATACCTCCTGGCGGTCGATGACAAAGAATTTGTTGTGCATCAAGCCGTCTTGGCGGTCATCGCGCACCTCAATGCCAGCCTTGATTAAAGCCTGCATTTCAGGCCGCTCCAGGTTGTCGGTTTCTGTAACGATGCGCACACTGAGGCCACGCTTGTGGGCGTCGAGCAGCGCGTTGCGGATGCTCCATAAGTCCAGGTCGTAAATCGCTGCATCCACGCTGACCCGGGCGGCGCGAATGGCCTGCGCCAGGGGCTCATCACAGCCGCCGCGCAGGGTGCGAGCCTCAGGCGCTTTTGGGTTCGTGAAACACACCTCTATCCAGGGGCTGGCTGGCGGTGCAGCTTGAGTCGAGCCTGGCTGGGTACCTGTGGCAGGAGCGCGCAGGTTTCCGTCACAGGCGACAGCCAGGAACAACACCAGTGTCAACAGCCACAGGCGCCAGTAACGAGCGAGATTGGGCGGCGTTCGAACGGTTCGCTTAGCAGGAGGCATGGCAGATTTACGGAAGGATCCACAAAACAGGATCGGATAACTGGACAGAGAAATCAACCTTCTTCAATTTGTCTTTCCGGGCGGCTTCAACGGCCATCACAATAAACTCTGCCGCCGCGGGAATATTCTGGGCTGCCAGGGTGACCGCTTCGAAAGGCGCAGCCGGGCTTTTATCGAGCGCTGGCGGCTGCTGCAGGCGTTGGGTGGCATCCTTAAGCAGTTCTTCGAGCGAGCATGAAAAAGCCGGTATAAAAAAGCGCCGTGGTTGGCTCCAGAATTGTTCCGCCTCATCGCTTTCGCGGCGCCCGCCTGAATAAGCCTGGCGGCGTAACTGCACCTGCCCCTCGACCACCCAATAAGGCTTACCGCGTTGTTGTGGGGCTATATTGCCAGCATAATAGACTTCCAATGGAGTCAGCCCAGACGCTTCATCCAATTGCAAACCCTGACTGCATTGGGCGCATACCCAGGCCGTCTCGCCGGGCTCTGCCGGCGCGGGTGTACTGCAGCGCACGCAGACCAGGGGGATTAAGTGTACCGGTTGATCCATTCTTCGACATCCTTCACTTTGGTGATCATTTCGAGCGGGTTTTCGACATTTTGTAGGGCTGTTTTACCACCGGAGCGGTATTCGTATTGTTCGCCATAACGAAAGGCGCGGTAGGCCGCCAACATCAGTCCCAGGCCGATTATGAAAACCACCCCGGCGCCCCAGATTACGTCTGAATCGCTGTCAGCAAATAGATAGAGCAGCAGGGAAGCCACATCAACTGCCAGGAAGGCTCCGATTGCCATCCCGAGCACCAGCACCGCAGCCCGGTAAAGGGTATTGCCAGGCGCTTTTCCATATAACACCTTGCCGCTGTGTCCGTCGACCACCACCTGGAATGAGCGCCCACGATACAGGTAGCGCATCACCCACAGCGGATGGTAAACCAGCGCCATGCGTTGGCGCAAGACGCGCACAAAAACCTGCGCCAGGCGATCCAGCCCGGCGCGCTGGCGCACCTGATTTTGAAACTGCCCCTCGGCCTGGGCGCGCGCTTCGCTTTCCGATCCTACCGGCTCGAAGACGATCCCAGTCAGGTGCAATTGATCAGGGTCGAAAGGCTGCAAGTCCTGGCTGACCACAGGGACCTGGTTGACGCCAAATTCTCCTACATCACAGGCAGCGCCATTCCAGGTCATCTCTTGCACTACGCGCACCTCGCGCGGTTCATAGCGTTTGTTGTCGCCGCTGCCGACGCGCTTTTCGCCGAACACCCAGGCCGCCACACGCCCCCACACTGTCCAGAAAGGCAGGTGCACTAGAAAGATTTCATCTAACTTCGCTCGCCCGGCTGCGTCGCTGGCAATCGCCAGGTTGCTTTTCAAAAACTGCCTCATGGTGCTCATAGCGTTTTCGCGAGGTGTTTTTTGCGCCACCTGGTAGCGCAGCAAGCCGCGTTCACCGTGAACCAGCGAGCGCATCTCACAGTATGGGCATTTCACCACGATCTGACCTTCGGGAATGGACACCATGCCCCCGCAATTCGGGCAGTTCAATCCGTGCAGGCCGTCAGCTTTGTTTTCCGGTAAGATCTCGCTCATACTTTAGCCGCCACCCATGCAGCCAACGCAAATAATAACGGCGCCGCTACGATCCCAGCCCCGCTGCATGCCAGAAAGCCTGCCATCGCGCCCTCTCCGTCACCCATTAGAGCCCCTATCACAGGAAATGTCGCCAGGCATAGGAAAACGACCGCCGCCAGCCCACCGACCATCATATACGGCGCCTCGGCTTTAGCGGGGAATATATTGGCAAATACCTGTCCAGTAGCAGCCTCGATTAGTGCGGTGTAACCAGTATTTTGGAATGAATATTTGCAGGTAAACAGAGGGATATGCACCAGCGCCTGTTCCGCAATCTCCTTGGTAGAGATTTGGCGCTGTGCCAACCACCCCACGGCAGCCTGCAAAGGCACCGTGGGCATATGCGCCTGAGAATCCAGTCCTTCGTCATATTTGCGTAAATCGCCGGCTGGCAGGCGCACATGGCGAATTTCGCTCACCGATGTCGCCGAGGCCAGTTCCAGGATGATTTCCTCTTTGCCTTGCGGCGTGCGGCGCTTGAAATACCACACCGGGAAGTATTCGAAAGTTATGCTGATCAGGCGCGCCTTCTTGTCCAGGTCTTTTACGGTCTGGTTGCCAGCCATCCAGCGCGCCAGCGCGGCGCGGGCTTTGGGTTCATCGAGCGTAGGCGCCAGGTACCAGTGAAAGACCACGCGCGATTTATCGAGGTAAACCGCCGAACTGCAATACGGGCAGGTCAGGAAGATCTGCCCCTGGTCAGGATGGAGTTCACCCCCGCATTGCGTACATGAAATCGTTTGGACCGGTAAAGATGTCTCCATGAGATTCGTGTCAACTCATTTTCTGAATTCGCTGCAATCCAGATTATAGCAGAAATCGGAGCGAGTCTATCCTGAACAATTTTATGATAAACTTTGCGCCGAGGAGATCAACCATCTATGACGACGATACGCGAAACCTATCCGGTCGAAGTAGCTGGCGTAAAGCGCCAGTTGCCTTTGTTCGAAGTGGCCCCCGGCGTGCGCATTGCGGTGCTCAACATCCTAGGGGATACCCAACTGGTGCAAGCTTGCGCCAAAGCTCTGGCGCAGCGCCTGGATGGCGCCGCTTACGATATCCTGGTCACAGCCGAAGCGAAGAGCATCCCCCTGGCGCATGCCCTGGCAGTGGAGACCAACAAGCCCTATGTCGTGCTGCGCAAGGTATATAAGCCTTACATGGGTGTGGCTTTGTCGGCCGAGACCTTATCGATTACCACTGGGCAGCCGCAAACGCTGTACCTGGATGAAAAAGATCACAATCTGGTGCGCGGCAAGCGGATAGTGGTTATGGATGATGTGATCAGCACTGGATCTACTTTGAAAGGCATGCGCATGGTGATGCAAAAGGCCGGCGCCGAGGTGGTCTTAGAAGCTGGCATCTTCACCGAAGGCGACCGCGACCAGTGGAACCACATCGTTGCGCTGGGGCACCTGCCGGTTTTTATTGGTTAGGGTAGCAAATCACGACAATGGGACGGCCGCGCAGGTGGGTGAGAAACAAGGTGCGGCTGTGGCGAATGTCATACTGGCGCGCTGGCGGCAACCGTAGAGCCTGGATTAACTGCTCGGGCTGCAGCGGCGAACCGCGCTTTTTCACGACCACATGGTTAACCTGGCGCTGGCGTAAGATTGCCCGCAGTGATTTGAGTCCAAACGGCATCCAATCTTCAACTTGCCAGCGCCGGGCGAAGGGCGTCTCCACCGCCTGGTTGCTGGTCAGGTAGGCGATGTCGGGATCGAGCTGGGCAGCGCCGATCTGCTCGCCAACCTGCTGCACCAGCCCGGCGCGCAAGATGGCGGGATCGGGCTCGTACAGGTAGGCGCCTGGCTCACGCAGCGGCAGTGGCTGGTTGTCGTCCGGCTCATAAGGCGTAGCCAGGGTGTGACCACCTGGTAAGAGCGTTGCTCGCCGCCGGCAGGTTTTCAAAGCTCCGAACCACAGCACGGCTTCCTTTAACTCTCCCCCCAATGAGATAAATTCCACTTCGGCGTCATACGAACGTAACTCTGCCAGGTCGACTCCGGGCGAAATTTTTACCCCCACTGCTGGGCAGCGCTCCAACCAATCCTTGATCACTGCCAGGGGCGGCTGGTAATCTCGTACTGAAAAGGCCCGTTTGTGAGCAGCGCGCCGGGCCGGGTCGAAAAACACCCCGCTTGCTGGCAAGAGTTTGAACGGCAGCCCGCTCGTCAGGTCAGCCTGTACCAAGGCAGAGCGCTCTGCCAGCCCGCGCGCGGCGAGATTAGCCTGCGCCATGGCCAGGCGCAGTTCGTCCCGGTCAAGGCCAATCGTGAAGGCAATTTCAGCCAGCGCCAGAGTATCGCTGCCCACAGAACAACCAAAATCGTACAACCGCTCCAGGCCATAATAACGCCGGGCGCGCCAGCGCGCAATCTCGTAACTGGAGGCCTGCTCCAGCGCCGGGCGGGTGAAATACAGTTGGCTGGCAAAGGGGAATTTCGACTGCGCTTCATCACGCAGGATGGCGATTTCCAAAGCCGCCCGCGCCAGGTCAGCAGGATGTTGGCGGCTGAGCCGGGAATAGTGGGCTAGAAAATCGCTTTCGCGCGGCTTCAACTGCCGGGCAGCCTCTAAAACCTGTTGCCCGGCGGAGGTGAGCAGCGCCCGAAATGTAGCCAGATCTTGCATGCGAGAGAAAAGCGCTGCTTAACCAAACGTCAGCAAAACAATCCCGCCGACGGTCATCAAGCCTCCCAGGACGATCTTCCAGGTCAAAGGATCGCCTCCCAGGGTGATGCCCATCAAAGCCCCAAAAAGCGGCGAAGTGAATGCAATCGGCATCACCCGCCCCAAGGGAGCGCCTTTGATGGCGGCGTAGAAACATAACATGCCGAGCGAACCGGCGATCACCCCGCCGCCCAGGATCATCATCAACAACGCCTTACCGCCTGCTTGCGGTAAGGTCTTCCACTGCGGGTAGCTGACAAAGCTCAGCACCACCAGCGCCACGGCGGTACGAATGGTGATGCCCATCTGCGGCGATAGGTGCCCCAGGTGCAAGCCTTTCTTCTCGAAATAGCCGCCGACGCCCCAGGCGATGGCCGTCAGCAGCGCCAAGAGTTCTGGTCTCATAAAACCTCCGGGTGAGTATGGATTACCGTTCAGAGTAGAGGCCCGGCGGCGATCATTTGCCGCGCTGCCTGTCGCCCGATCTCGACCGCGAAATTGGTGCCGCGATCCCACGGGTAAACCTGGCTCATGCTGGCAAAATACAGGCCGGGCATGGGCGTCTGGATCGGCGGCACATGCTGTGAATGGTTCAATAATGGCACCGGTTGGGCGTAAGTGGTGCGGAACAGCCAGGTCTTACGCACCCATTCGGGCTTGAAATTGGGGTTGAAGGTCGTGAAGCTGGGTAAAAAGCGCGCCAGCAATTCTTCTTGACTCAGGCGGAAGTATTCGTGGTCTGGTTCGAGATAGTCGCCGACGTAGACGATGTGATCGCCGCCGAAATATTCAGGAGACAGGAAATTGGTGTGTTCCACCACTGCCAGGAAAGGGAAGCCAGCCGACTTGGGGATGTTATACCAGTAGTAACCTTGTTCCGACAGACGCTGTTTGAGCGCCAACGCCATCACCACTGCCCCCATGCTCTTCAGCTCCAGCAAGCCTTGCAGGTAGTTCGGGGGCAGGTCTGGCGCCATGCGCGCCAGCAGGCCCGGCGAAGTAGTCGACAGGCATTGGTCAAATTCCAGCGCCCCGCCAGCGCTGTGCAGGCTCAGGCGCGCAGTCTGACCGGGGGCGATGCGTTCGATGGCTGTCGATAGGTGGATCTGCACGCCCATTTCTTTTATGTGAGCGGCAAACTGGTCACAAAAAGCCTGAAAACCGCCGCGAAAAGTGCCCAAGCGGGTGGTGCGGGCCTTCAGGCGCGCCCACAACCAGGCCATGTTTACCTGGCGGGCATAACGCTCGCCAAACTTGCCGATCATCAGCGGTTCCCACATCATCTCGTACACCCGGTCGCCGGCCCACCGGCGCATCCAGGCGTCGACGGTGTGCTTTTCCAGTGCCTGCCAGTTGTTGGTGGTGCGCAGGTACAGGCCCACCAGGCTAAAGCGCAGTTTGTTCAAGCCCCAGCCCAGCCCGGGAAACACCGCCGCCTTAATGATCGAATCGAAGGGATAGAACTTGCCCTGGTGATACATCACCGTGAACGGGCGCGGGAAGAGCACTTGCTCGCTCCAGCCCAGTTCGTCGATCAATCCCAGGATGTGCCGGTCGGTGGCGAACCAATGGTGGTAGAACTTCTCTACCGACCACTCCCAATGTGGTTCTTTGAACCCCGCCGCCAGCCCGCCAACGTGGTCGGCGGCTTCGAAAATGGTAACCTCATGTCCGGCGCGACTCATATCGTAGGCGGCTGCCAGACCGCCCACGCCAGCGCCGATCACTGCCACGCGCATTACGCCTCACCTTTCTGGTATTTCAAGTTCAGGCTCTCAGCCCAGGAAAGACCCTCTTTAAAGAAATAGTAACCGCCTAACAGGGTGATCGGGAACCACAGCGCCACGTGCAGCACCAGGGTATAGGCAGCCGCGGTAGCCTTCAGCACGCCGTAAGCCTGCAGCACAGCGATCCCTGGGGCGTCGAAGGTGCCGACATAACCCGGCGCCGAGGGGATGGTGGTGGCCAGGTTGACAATGCCGTTCATCAGCATCAAGGCGAAAAAGCTGACTTCGAAGGGGAAGGCGTGCATCACGAACCAGTATTTGGCGGTTTCGAGCAGCCAGATCACCACCGAAGTGACGAACACCATCAGGGCTTCATACGGCGAGCGCAGCGACTCCAGCCCGCCCAGGAAACGTCCTGCCAGGCCGAGGATTTTTTCATGGTAGCGTTGAGGAAGAAATTTTTGCGTGATCCCGGCAATGATTCGCTCAGCGCGTTCAGGGAACATTGCCGCCAGCAGGAAAGCCGCCAGCGCGCCGATGAACACGCCGCTGCCCAGCAGCGCCAGGGTGCGAATATCGCCCACAAAGCCCGAATCGGCTGTCAGGCGCGCCAATTCCGGCAGGTTCAGGAAAACGAACGCCAGCATCACCACGCCGTCGTATACCCGCTCGACGATAATCGTCGCCAGCGAAGCCGAGACCGGCACATCGTGTTTGCGTTTCAACACCACCGCCCGCAGCACCTCGCCCGCCCGGGCGGGCAGGATGTTGTTGCCAAAATACCCAATTGTCACGATAGGGAACATGGCGCGGGTCGAAATGGCTTTGACCGGGCGCAGCAGGTAGTGCCAGCGCCAGGCGCGCGCCCATACGCCGATGAAATAGACCGCCACGCCGGGGATCAGCCACAGGTAGTTGGCCTGTTGAAAGGCCTCGCCCAGGTCTTGCAGGCCCAGGCCGCGCAGCGCCAGGTACAAAAAGAACAGGCTGATGATCACACCCAGCCAGAACTGCCAGGAAGAGAGAGCACGCTTCATGGCGGGAATTCTACCACTAATCGTCAGAGGGATGGAGCCTGAGAAAGTTTTGCCTTTTTGTAGCAAGCTGAGTGTTGGCACGTCAAGTGTCGGGCGCCCGAATAGCCTGCGCCAGCATACGTTATAATTCTAGGTATGCGGTTTCCAACCTGGGTTTCTGTGGTTTTGATCATTCTGCTGCTTGCCGGGGCAGGCATCGGCCTCGCCTACTGGTTCGGCGCGCCGCGACTGCTCGAAGTCAGTCCGCCGGATGGCGCAACCGCCTTACCCGCAGGGGTTGCGCTGCGCCTGGAGTTCTCACGCCCCATGCAGCCTGAGTCGGTCACACAGCGCTTGAGCATCACCCCCAGCCGCCCTGGCGCTTTCGAGTGGCAGGGCGAAACGCTGCTGTTTACCCCTGCCCAACCATGGGAGGCGGGTACGGAGGTGCAGGCGGTTTTGCAACCCGGAGCGCAGGCGTCGGCCTGGTTGGCCGCGCCGATGCGCCAGTCGGTCAGCTGGTCGTTTCGCATTCGCCAGCCCGAATTGGCTTACCTGTATCCTTCCACCGGCCCAGCCAGTATCTACGTGCTCAACCCGTTATCAGGCGTCAGCGCCCCCCTGGTCGAGAATTTGGGCGCTGTTCAGGATTTTGTGATCGGTCCGAGTGGAACGACGATCTATTTCAGCAGCCGCATCGCGACGGATCGCAGCGCCATCTATCGCTTGGATTTGAGTACGTCTGAAACATTGTTAGGCGAACCGGAAGATGCGCCAGGCGCTGCGCCGGCTCAGGTGGTTGATTGCCCGCAGGCCTTGTGCCAGGGCGTGGCGCTCTCGCCCGATGGGCGCTACCTGGCATACGAGCGCGGGTCTCTCCCGGGCAGCGGGAAGCCTTCGTTGTTCCAGGTGTGGGTGCTGCCGCTCGAAGAGGGTGGTGGGGAGGCGTTTTTAGCAGGCGATGCCCAGCGTGAAACATTATTGCCAGCCTGGTCTTCTACTGGCGTGCTCAGTTTTTATGACCTCACTGCCAGGGCTTTTATTTTCTACGATCTGCAAAATGGTGTGCAGGCCAGTTTCCCTAACCAAACCGGGCAAAGTGGCAGTTGGCATCCGAACGGGCGTGAGTTTATCGCCCCTGAGATTATCTTTACGGATGAGAATGTTGCCGAGTCGGTCGAGGACCTGCCAGCGCTGGCGAACAGCTATTTGTTTTCTTTTGACTGGTTGGGCAACCACGCTGTAAACCTGACTCCGGGCTTGGACGTCGAAGACGCTGCCCCGGCATTTTCTCCAAACGGCAATTTCCTGGCTTTTACCCGCAAATTCCTCGATCCGCAGCGTTGGACCCCAGGGCGGCAGATCTGGATTTTGCACATGTCCAGCCGCCAGGCGCAGCAAATGACCGATGACCCAACCTACAACCATTTCAACCTGTCCTGGAGCCCAGCCGGCGGTTTGTTGGCGTATGTGCGCTTCAACCAGGATGCCCCAATCGATCCACCCGAATTATGGTTGATGGATGTCCTGACAGGGCGCGCCATCCAGATTGCCTTTGCAGCGTATTCACCACAATGGATCCCCTAGCACATACCCCTGCCCTGCTTTTTGAACTGCCTGATTTACAAGGCCAGACTCATCGCCTGGCAGACCAGCTTGGTCGCGTGGTTGTGCTGAACTTCTGGTCGGCAGAGTGCCCGTGGTGCAAACGCACCGATCGGGAGATTGAATCCTACTTGAAGGATTGGGGCGATAAAGTCATCTATTGGAGCATCGCCTGCAATGCCAACGAGCCGGTGGAATTATTGGCGGGGGTCGCCCAGCACCGCAATTTACCCGTGCTGCTGGTCGATGAAACACAATCTGTTGCAGATCTTTACCAGGCTCACACCACACCGCACGTTTTCGTGATCGATCCGCAAGGAATGTTGATCTATCAGGGGGCTGTGGACGATGTCACCTTCCGCCAGCGTATTGCCACGCGGCATTACCTGCACGAAGTGGTGGAGGCAACCTTGCGCGGTCAGCCTGCTCCGATGACACAAACCCCGGCTTATGGCTGTACGATTGTACGTCGCCTGGCCTAAACACTTTTGGCAACCAGACATTTCCCCCCGATTGCTTTTCAAGCTGCAAGCAAAAATCGCCTCAGGAGGCGCTGACTCGTCGAGCTTACTCGCTATTCCATGAAATTTCACCGCGCGCCCGCAATTCTTGCGGCAGCAGGCTGTGATATATGAATTGGTGGGTGGGGGTTGGGTGGCCTGCTTCCAACCCGATGCGCACGACGGCGCCGCTCTGCGAGGCTAACTCCGAAGGCCGCCTTTGTTTAATGTCTCTTTGCATGGATGGGATCACCTCCGGGGCGATACTGTCGATGAAAGATAGGGTGTTGGCGGTGATCTGGGCCGGCAGCCGCACGCCGCGCGCTCGCCCTACCTGGACGACCTCTTCGATGGCCGCCTCCAGCATTTGGCGCGTCTCTGGAACGGTGCGAATCACGCCGATGGGGGCGTTGGCAACCGCACCCACCCCGCTAACAGCCGCAATGAACACGAATTTCTCCCAAATTGCGACCTGGATATCCTCGGCAATCGTTACCTTCACACCAGCCTGTGCAAAGGCCTGGCGCAGGTTTTCCACCCGCTGGCTGAGGCGCCTGTCGAATTCGCCGATGACGATTTGCGGTTCGATGCCTACATGGCGGATATACCCCGGCGCTGCCTGGTTTGCTGAAATTTTGCACAAACCGCCCACGATCTGCTGTTTGCCCAACACGGCCGCCAGTTGGGCAGGGGCGTCGACGCCGTTTCCCAGGAAGACCACGCCAGAGTTTTCGTCGACCAGAGGCGAAATAGCCAAAGCCGCATCGGGCGTCTGCCAGGCTTTGACGCATACCAGAACCCAGTCGACCGGGCCTATCTTGCGGGGATCGTCGGTCACTGAAACCGGATAGATTGTGAAATCGCCAAGGATCGAGTCTACTCGCAAGCCGCTGTTGTGCAGGGCTTTGTGATGTTCGCCACGGGCGATAAAGTGTACGTCTTCAATGCTCTGTGCCAGGCGACCCCCGAAATAACCGCCGATACCACCGCTGCCAAAAATTGCAATTCGCATGAGCGCCTCCTATGCCGGTGATTATAGCGCTGCATCTGGGATTCGCAAAGCGCCAAAAAATAGGGTAAAATCGATCTAATCGCCTGCAGGACAGCAGGTCAGCTTGACTAGACAAGACAAGACAAGACTGGAAAGACTTATGAGTGATAAAGAATCCGCACAAAATGTTATCGACGCTTACCGGAAACGCCAACAGGCAGCCCGGCGAGCGCCGGTTGTGGTCGGTGTTGCCGCAGTTTTTTTGATCCTGGGCGCAGCCCTGTTGATTTTCTGGTTTGTGGGTGATGTCGAACTGCCTTCGATTGCTTTATTCCCCTCGCAGACGCCTACGCCGACCGACACCGCCACCCCAACCAGCACCCCCACCATCACGCCCACTCCTACCGACACACCAACTGAAACGCCCACTCCCACCGAAACCCTTACCCCTACGCCTTCCGGGCCGTTTATCTACGAAGTGGAAGATGGCGACACCTTGTGGGGCATCTCGGTGAAGTTCAATGTGGATCTGCTGGTGTTGATTACGGTCAACTCGCTCGATCCAGCGAACCCCACCATTCAGGTCGGCCAAAGGTTAACCATCCCAGCGCCGGATACCGAATTGCCCACTGCTACCCCGCTGCCCGAAAATTTGGGACGTGGCGCCAAGATTAACTACCAGGTTCAATTGGGCGATTCACTGCTTTCAATCGCATTGCAGTTCAACAGCACGATTGAGGCGATCAAAACTGAGAACAAGATCGAAAACGAAAATGAGATCTATGTCGGTCAGATGTTGATCGTGCCGGTGAACCTGGTTACAGCTGTGCCAACCAACACACCCACCTTCACCCTGGCGCCCGGGACACTCAGCCCCTCGGCTACGGCGGCGCCATAGCGCTTCTACTGTTGAATCTTCTGCTGGCGCTGCGCCGGGAAGCATTGTTTAAGGTATAATCGCCCGCATGCCGAAGCACAAGTCGTTGCAAGATCTATCGGTAGATGAATTACGCTGGCTGCTGCTCTCCAAGCGGCGCGCCGCGCGCCAGGGGCGGCTGGAGCAGTATCGCCGCTCTGGGCGGGTGGTTATGGTGGCCTCGGAACTGGAAAGCCCGGCTTTTGAGAGCTGGCGCAGCGGCGCTTTGGCGCTCGATGAAGACGAGTTGCTCGGCGACGGAAAGCCGCCGCGCACGCGTGCACGGCGCATTCTGGATGGCTTGTTGCTGTTGACTGAAGTTGCGGCGGTGTTTGGCCTGCTGTTCATCCTGTATAGTGGGCTGAATGTCATCCGGCAACTGAATAGTGAAACCGTCGCCAGCCTGGCGCAGCCAACTTTGACGCCCACGCCGCTGATCGCTGCGGTGGTGCTGCCGTCCGGTCATACGCCGCCCGATTCCCCCGGCGGGGCGCAGTTTAATGAGGCCGAGATTCCTGATCACCTGCGCCCGTTGGTGCAATCGCTGTATAATGTGCCTGTCCCTACGCCTGGGCCGCAGCAGGCCGTGCGCATCCAGATTCCGGCCATTCATGTCGACGCCCCGGTTGTGCAGGGCGACGGCTGGGAGCAGCTTAAGAAAGGCGTTGGCCAATATCTTGGCTCAGCCAACCCCGGTGAGTATGGCAACCTGGTGCTTTCGGCGCACAACGATATCTTTGGCGAGATTTTCCGGGATTTAGATCGTTTACGACCGGGCGACCTGGTGGTTGTCTTTACCAACCAACGCTCGTATACATATATTGTGGTCAACACGAAAATCGTTGAACCTACGGCGGTGGAAGTGCTCTCCCCAACATCTCAACCCACCGTTACGTTGATTTCCTGTTATCCGTATCTGGTGGATAACAAGCGTATTGTAATCATCGCCCGCTTGCAGGTGGGCGGTTAAGCACAGGCGGCTCGCGCCGCCCCAAAACATTTTTTGAAAGTAGGAGTTAGCAATGCCCAAGCCCAAACGACAAAGCCGCAGAGTATCAGGCGCTGGCGCGTCATCGATTTCCTCTGCCAGCAGCGGGTCGCTTTACGACCGCGAGTTCAATCCAGATTACAGCCAGACCATTAAAGACCTACGCCGGATTGGCCTGCTGGCCGGCGGTTTCATTAGCCTGCTAGTCGTACTGTCTTTCTTCCTGCGTTAGCTTATCGAAGCGCCCTTGCAACGGGTGGATGAGTGGCGCTTAGCGGCATCATCCACCTTTTGCCTTTTAATTTATAATAGGGGCAGTTTGGAGTTCTTACTAGAGGCTGATACATGACCGAACAACTGCCAGATTCGCCCTCTTGGGGGCAGACCACTAAATTGGTATTAGGCCTGACGTTCATGGCGATCATCGCTGCTTTGTTGGTGCGCTTTCGCGATATTATCGGGCCGATGATTTTGACCTTTATTCTGTCATTTTTGCTTCATCCGGTGGCAGCGCGGCTGAGCGCCTGGCTGAGAGTTTCCTGGCGCGTGGCGGTTAATCTGATTTACCTGGTGCTGCTGCTGCTGTTGCTGGGGTCGTTTACAGCCACTGGCTTTGCAATCGTCCAGCAGATCCAATTGCTGTTGATTACTGTCAATCGTTTTTTGGTAGAGCTGCCGGTTTGGATGGCCGAACTTTCTAACCAGACTCTCGAGTTTGGCCCCTTTGTTCTGGAGATGTCACAATTCGACCTCATCAGCCTCTCCAGGCAAGTGCTTGATCTGGTGCAACCGCTCTTAGGCCAGGCGGGCAACCTGGTGAGTATGCTGGCCAGCGGCGCAGCTAGCGTTTTGGGATGGGGGTTGTTTATCTTGCTGGTCTCGTATTTTCTGCTTTCGGAGTCGCACCAGGTCTCGGGGCAGTTGGTGGCGATCGATATCCCCGGCTATAACACCGATTTGCAGCGCTTGGGGAAAGAATTGGGCAAAATCTGGAATGCCTTCTTCCGTGGGCAGTTATTGATCTCTTTGCTGGTGGTCATCGTCTATGCGGCTGCTTTGTCGATCTTGGGGTTGCGCTTCACTTTGGCGATTTCACTGATGGCCGGCGCGGCGCGCTTTATCCCATGGCTAGGCCCACTCATCACCTGGATGGTTACCGCTCTGGTGGCCTTTTTGCAAACTTCCAATTACTTTGGCTTGCCATCTGTGTATTATGCCTTACTGGTGATTGTGGTATGCCTGGTGCTGGACCAAATTTTCGATAATCTTGTAAACCCGCGCCTGATGGGGCACACCCTGGGAGTGCACCCAGCCGGCGTGTTAATTTCCGCCATCATTGTCACCCAGTTAATCGGCTTAATCGGCCTGGTATTGGCGGCGCCTTTGTTAGCAACAGTAAATTTGCTGGGGCGTTATGTGTTGCGCAAGATGCTCGACCTCGACCCCTGGCCTCAGAAAGTTCAGGACCAGGGTGCGCCAAAACGAGCTTCCCTTAGGCGCTTGCTGCGGCGTTTTAAGGCCTGGCTGCGTTTGATCCGGCAGAGAATGAAAACGCTTGCGTGAGAATTTTTTCTCGCGCAAGCGTTTTTCGTGAACGAAATATGTTAGCCAGCGTTATACTGCTTTCGAAGCGGCAAGAGTATGCGTTCCGTATAACCGTTCTTTGATCTCGATCACCTGGCGGCGTAGGCGATCATCTCGCTCGAGCATATCAGTGACTTTTTCGCAGCCATACATAACCGTGGTATGGTCGCGCCCTCCCAAAGTTTCGCCGATCTGGGGCAGCGAAATGTTGGCTTCTTCGCGCAACAGGTACATGGCAATCTGGCGCGGCAGGGCTACCTGGCGAGAACGGTCGCGGCCTAGCATCTCCTCCATGGTCAGGCCAAATGTTTCGGCCACTTTACGCACAATTTCGTCTGGTTTGACTTCGTTGCGGCGTGGCAGCAGGTCTGCCAGGGCTGATTCGACCAGTTGTGTTGTCATTGCCAACCCGCTCAGATCAGCCAGGGCGACCACGCGCGTCAATCCGCCCTCTAATTCACGAATATTGGATTGCACCCGCCGGGCTATCAAATCCATAATCTCGGACGGCATGCGCGCCCCAATTCGTTCTGCCTTGGCGCGTAAAATCGCCAGGCGAGTCTCAAAATCGGGGGGTTGAATATCGGCGGTTAAACCCCATTCAAAGCGCGAACACAGGCGTTCTTCCAGGGTAACCAGGGCTTTTGGCGGGCGGTCAGAGGAAACGACAATTTGTTTGTTTTGCCCGTGCAAAGTATTGAAGGTATGGAAAAATTCCTCTTGGGTCGATTCTTTTCCGGCAATAAATTGAATGTCATCTACCAATAACACATCAATGCGGCGATATTTTTCGCGAAAGGCCTGAGTGGTGTGGCTGCGGATGGCGTTGATCAGGTCGTTGGTGAACTCTTCGGATGACACATAGAGCACCTGTAAACCACGCTGGCAGCAGGCGTTGCCGATTGCGTGCAGCAGGTGAGTCTTACCCAGACCAACGCCGCCATATAAGAACAGCGGATTATATGCCATAGCCGGCTTTTCAGCCACCGCCATCGATGCAGCGTGCGCCAGGCGGTTGCTTGCGCCGACCACAAAATTATCGAACGTATAGCGCGAATTCAGGCTCGGATTTTGGATTGGTTCAGAAAAAAAAACGGCTTCTTCGCCTGCCAGATTTGCTGACGAGTCTTGCAAAACCGGGTTTTGTAATGTGTTCTGCCAGACCACGAAATTTACTTCAACAGTGCGATTCATAATGCCAGTCAGCAAACGGGCGGCGGTATTCGCTAGCCGGCTTTGCAACCAGTCGCGAGCATAGGCGTTTTGCACCCCGATGATGAAACTACCGTCCTCATAGGAGATAAATTCAGCGCCGCTTACCCATGTATCAAATGCTGCCTTCGGCATTTCCATTTGCAATTGTCCGATGGCGGCTTGCCAGGCCTGATCAGCTTTCATAGCAACCTTCCTCCTCTCACCCATTTGATAAACAACAATAGCTACAAGCATCCCGCCGCAGCCCACGGCGGTGCAATCAAAACTGGCAGTTTCTTTTGATGTTTTGTGTACCCAGTAAGACGGGCAGCGCCCCCCTGTCAATAACAGTAACGCTTGTGGCAAGTATTCTAGCAGAGAGTCGCTTATGGATGCAATACCCCCAGCCTACGCGCGCCTAAAAAATATGCAAGTTTTAAGGTTAAGAAACGTTAAAATTTATCCGGCACACAGGGGTGTCTTGGGTCAGGTTGAGCACTGCCCGGCCTAACCCATTCCTGGGGTTTGTTTTCGAGTCACCCCTATATATGACCATGAGCTGTAAAAAAAGCATATAGCTGGCGTATATGCGGGTCCAAATGTTAAAGAGAACAACTCCGAAAATCCTCTTTTTGTCGTATAGTACATGCCTGAAAAGTGCGCTTCCCAGGAGGGAAAAAACTTGATTCGGCCAGAATCCCTGAGAGTTAACAAATGTTAAAGAATTGCGAATATTAACGACCGTTATGGCGCTTGCAGGCCGGGATTCTGATATTTTTCCTACACTTTGTTAATGGTCTTCTTGTGTGCAGCAGGTATCCTTACAATATCTACTGGCCTTTTTAGTCGCAGTAATGTCGCGTTGAAGGTTGCAGAAAATATCGATTACATCAGTTAATTTTAACTGATATGGAATGAAGTGAGTTTAAAAAAGGAGTAATTCTATGGCGAAAATTATTGGCATTGATCTGGGTACTACAAATAGCGTCGTGGCCGTCATGGAAGGCGGTGATCCGACGGTTATCCCAACGGCTGAGGGAGGGCGCTTGTTGCCATCTGTGGTTGGATTTAACAAAAATGGCGAGCGCCTGGTTGGACAAACCGCCAAGCGCCAGTCTGTGGTGAACCCCGAAAATACCGTATATTCCATCAAGCGTTTTATGGGCCGTCGCTATGACGATGTGGCTTCAGAGCGTACAATGGTGCCTTACCAGGTGATTAACGGGCCGGCAGGGGATGCGCGGGTGGGCTTGCCGCAAACCGGGCGTGAATACAGCCCGCAAGAGATCTCGGCTATGATTTTGGGCAAGCTCAAAACTGACGCCGAAGCTTATCTGGGCGAACCGGTTACCAAAGCCGTGATCACTGTGCCCGCCTATTTCAATGATAGCCAACGCCAGGCCACCAAAGACGCTGGCAAGATTGCCGGGTTGGAAGTGCTGCGCATCATTAATGAGCCCACCGCCGCGGCATTGGCATATGGCCTGGACAAGAAAGAAAATGAAACCATCCTGGTCTTCGACCTGGGCGGCGGCACTTTCGATGTCAGCATCCTGGAGGTGGGGGATGGCGTTATCGAAGTCAAGGCCACCAATGGCGATACTCACCTGGGCGGCGACGACTGGGATCAGGCGATTGTCAACTATGTCGCCGATGAATTCAAAAAAGAACAAGGGGTAGATTTGCGCAGCGATCGCCAGGCTTTACAACGCTTACGAGAAGCGGCTGAAAAAGCAAAAATCGAACTCTCCAGTGTGATGGAGACGGAAATTAACCTGCCCTATGTCACTGCTGACGCCTCTGGCCCCAAGCATTTGCAGATCAAGCTTAGCCGGGCGAAATTCGAGCAACTGACCGAGAACTTGGCCGCGCGTTTGCGCAAGCCCTTCGATGCGGCTTTGAAAGACGCTGGTTTAAAGCCATCCGAGATCGACGAAATCGTCCTGGTAGGCGGCGCCACCCGCATGCCACTGGTGCAGGAACTGGTGCGCTCAGTGATCGGCAAGGAACCGCATAAGGGCGTCAACCCCGATGAAGTTGTTGCCGTAGGCGCTGCCATTCAGGCTGGCGTTTTGGGCGGCGAAGTCAAGGATATATTGCTGCTCGATGTCACGCCGCTTTCGCTCGGTTTGGAAACGCTCGGCGGGGTGATGACAGCCTTGATTGAGCGCAATACCACCATCCCGGTGCGCAAATCCGAGGTGTTTTCAACCGCTGATGACAACCAGACGGCTGTGGATGTGCACATTTTGCAAGGTGAACGGCCAATGGCTTCTGACAACATGAGCCTGGGACATTTTCGCCTGGAAGGCATTTTACCCGCTCCGCGCGGCGTGCCTCAGATCGAAGTCACTTTTGATATCGACGCCAACGGCATTTTGAACGTCACCGCCAAAGATAAAGCTACCAGTCGAGAGCAGAAGATTACCATTACGGCATCGACAAACCTCTCGAAGGGAGAGATTGATGGCATGGTGCAAGAAGCTCGCCAGAACGAAGGCGAAGATCGCAAACGTCGAGAGATGGTGGAAGCCCGCAACAACGCCGATAGCCTGGCATATCAGACCGAAAAGACTCTCAATGAGTTGGGCGAGAAAGTCGCCGCTGCGGATCGCCAGGATATCCAGGCCAAGATCAACGCCATCCGTGAGGCCTTGAATGTGGATCCGGCGCATACCGATATCGAGCGTCTCAAGCGCCTGAGCGAAGACCTGCAAAATGCTTTCCATGCATTGAGCCAGCAACTTTACGCCCAGACGGGTCAAACGGCTGGCCCTCAGAGTGGCCCATTCCCGGGAGGCAATGGACACACGCCCGGTCAGGATACCCCAAGCAATGAAGGCGAAGTTGTTGAAGGCGAGTTTCGCTCTGCCTGATCGATTTCCTGATTAGCCACGTTGGGTTTGATATAATGTGCGTGCGGAATTGAAACCGCACGCACATTTTATATTTTTCTGCCAGAAAAGTATTCCGATGGATCAAAAAATTATCCCCCCTGTGAGATCTTTTATTCCGGCGGCCCTGCTACTTGTGGCAATGGGCGCCAGCGGTTTTTATGGCGTTGTTCAGTTTACTGAACCGAGCGGCGGCACGCGCTGGCTGTTTTATTTCTTCACCATCCTGGGGCTCTCTGGCCTGGCGTTGCCAGCCGTGGCGTATCTGAATCACCGCTTTCCTTCCACACCGCCGCCAGTGGCATGGGTAATTGTGCGCCAGGCGCTGTGGGTTGGCGTTTACATTCCTCTGCTGGCCTGGCTGCAGGATGGCGAGGTGCTGACTCCGGCGTTGGCTCTGCTGCTGGGCCTGGGTTTGATCGTGATCGAGTCGCTGCTGCGGATGCGTGAACGCAGTCAGTGGAAACCTGAAGGGTAAGGTGGCGCTTGCACAGTGCATTTGATGAAAGGCCGGGCTGGTATTCCTATGGATAGTTTACGCGATCTCCCCTCTGTAGATGCGCTGTTGCAAACCACCCAGGCGCAGGCATGGTTGGTTGATTTTGGTCGACGATTGACGGTTGAGGCCATCCGGACTACCTTGGACGAGCAGCGCGCAGCCTATGCCCAGGCTATAAAGTTGATCGATCGCCAGGATCTGCTGCAGCGCGTTCACGATCTATTAGGACAGTGGTCTGCCCCAACGCTTTTGCCGGTAATTAACGCCGCTGGTGTGGTTTTACACACCAACTTAGGTCGCGCTCCGCTCAGCCCGGCGGCTTTGCAGGCCGTCCAAGAAGTCTCGCTGGGGTATTCGAATCTGGAATACGACCTGCAGAAGGGCAAGCGCGGCTCGCGTTTATTACACGCCGAAGCCCTTTTACAGCGCATTACCGGCTGCGAGGCGGCTGTGGTGGTCAACAACAATGCCGCCGCAGTGCTGCTGGTGTTGATTACCCTGGCGCGCCGGCGCGCCGTGGTCATCTCGCGCACGCAGTTGGTGGAAATTGGCGGCGGTTTTCGCGTGCCAGACGTAATGAGGCAATCGGGAGCGCGCTTGCTCGAGGTGGGCGCGACCAACCGGGTGCACCTGGCAGATTATGAGGCCGCTCTGGAAGAGCGCCCGGCATTGATTCTTCACGCCCACCGTTCAAATTTTCGCCTGATGGGCTTTACCAGCGAACCCGAACTGAGCGAATTGGCTGCCCTGGCAGCTAAAGCCAGCATCCCACTGGTAGATGACCTGGGCTCTGGGGCATTGCTAGACACGGCGCGCTATGGCCTCGCTCATGAACCAACGGTGCAAGAGTCTTTGGCTGCCGGATCCGACCTGGTCTGTTTCTCAGGAGATAAACTGCTCGGTGGGCCGCAAGCTGGCATCATTGTCGGGCGCGCCGATCTGGTGGCGCGCCTCAAACGTCACCCACTGGCGCGCGCCATTCGCGCCGATAAGTTATGCCTGAGTGCCTTGAGCGCGACGTTGCTGCATTACCTGAAAGATGAAGCCGAGCGCGAAATTCCAATCTGGCGCATGATTTCTGCCCAACCGGAACAATTACGTGCCCGCGCCGAGGCCTGGCAGAATATCCTCGGTCAAGGTCAGGTGATGGCTGGCGAATCAACCGTGGGCGGCGGCAGTTTGCCTGGCGAAACCTTGCCAACTTTCTTACTAGCCCTTGCATCGCCCAGCCCAGCGCGCTTCCATGAGCGCTTGCGCCACAGCCATCCCCCTATCATCGCTCGCCAGGAGAACGATCAGGTGTTGTTTGATCCACGCACCGTTCTTGTAGAGCAAGAGCCGGTCTTTTTACGTCTTTTGCAACAAGTTCTGGAAGTACAATCTAAAAAACGTTCTTAGAGATACGGTATGCCTCATGTTATCTGATTTAGACGACCTTATGCTTGCCCGAAATATCGATGGAATCTTGTTGCTTGGTCCTGGCCAGAATAACCCGCCCATGGTTTATCTGACCGGTGGAGCGCACCTGACCGATGCTGTTTTGGTTAAAAAATACGGCCAACCCCCGGTGTTATTCCACCGGTCGATGGAGCGAGACGAAGCTTCTCAAACTGGCCTGGCGACCGTGGATATGGAAATTCACTATCGTCTGGATCAATTGATGCGAGATAACGGCGGCGATGTGCTGCGGGCTGCCGCCAGACGCCTGGCAAATATCCTGCGCGACCAGGGCCTGGCAGAGGCGCGCCTGGCAGTCTATGGACAGATGGACGCTGGCGCCAGTTTTGGCCTGCTACAAGCTTTGCAGCAGGTTTTGCCCGATTTACAGCTTGTCGGCGAGTTGGACGATACATTGTTGCAACATGCCATGACCACCAAAGACTCCCGCGAGATCGATCGCATCCGGCGTATGGGGCAGATCACCACTGAGGTGGTTGGTCAGGTGGCGGAGTTCCTGACCTCACATCCGGTTCAAGACCAGGTGCTGCTCAAGCGCGATGGAAGTCCGTTGACCATTGCAGATGTAAAAGCCAAGATCAACCTGTGGTTAGCCGAACGCGGCGCAGATAACCCGTGTGGGGTCATCTTTGCCATTGGCCGCGATTCTGCCGTGCCGCATAGTAGCGGCAATCCGAACGATCTGCTGCGCCTGGGCGAGACAATCATATTTGATATCTTCCCATGTGAGGCTGGTGGGGGGTATTTCTATGATTTTACCCGTACCTGGTGTCTGGGATACGCCCCCGATGACGCCCTGGCGCTTTATGATGATGTGCTGGCGGCTTATAAATTGGTGCGGTACGATTTGCAAGCTGGCGTTCCCCTACGCTCCTATTCCGAGCGTGTTTGCGATCTGTTCAGCCAGCGCGGCCATCCTACCCAACAAGACGACCCGCTCACCCAGCGCGGCTTTGTACATGGCCTCGGGCACGGCCTGGGACTTAATCTGCACGAGCCCCCTTTCTTTCGCCTGAGCGCGCCAGAAACAGCGCTTTTGCCAGCCCATGTCGCCATCACCGTTGAACCCGGGCTCTATTATCCTGAGCGCGCTCAGGCTGTGCGCCTGGAAGATACTTTCTGGGTTCCCGCTTCTGGAAAAGCTGCTCCTTTGGTGGAGTACCCTCTAGATTTCGTATTACCACTCAAAGCGTGATTTTTATGCTGACTCGTATCCTTGCTCTTGAGACCTCCTGTGATGAAACTGCCGCTGCCATCGTGCAAGATGGGCGGATTATCTTGTCTAACACGGTCGCTTCGCAGGTCGACCTGCATGCCCAGTTTGGCGGCGTATTCCCCGAAGTTGCCTCGCGCCAGCATATTCGCGCCATCTATCCGATTGTTGACAGCGCCTTAAAACAAGCCCACTTGGATCTGAGCGCCATTGATGCCATTGCCGTCACGCGTGGGCCTGGGTTGCCTGGCTCGCTGGTAGTGGGGGTGAACGCTGCCAAAGGTCTGGCCTTGGCGAGTGGACTACCGCTGGTGGGAGTGAACCACCTGGAAGGACATATCTATTCGGCGTGGTGTCATTGGCCACCTGTTCAGAGCAGCGATACACTTCCTGATTTAGCGCCGGAGCCGCAATTTCCTTTGTTAGCGCTGATTGTATCAGGTGGGCATACTGAGCTGGTTTTAATCCAAGATCACCTGACTTATCAACGTCTTGGCGCTACCCTGGACGATGCAGCCGGCGAGGCTTTCGACAAAGTTGCCCGCCTGATCGGACTAAGCTATCCAGGCGGTCCTGCCATCCAGAAAGCGGCTGAACAAGGTTCTGCAACTGCTTTCGCTTTCCCGCGTGCCTGGCTAGAAGGCGCCTACAATTTCTCTTTTAGTGGTCTAAAAACCGCTGTGTTGCGCGAAGTACGCCGCATGCAAGAGGCTGGTCTGGCGCTGCCAGAGGCTAACCTGGCAGCCAGTTTTCAAGCTGCCGTGGTTGAAGTGTTGGTAGGCAAGACTCTGCAGGCCGCCAGGGAATTCCAGGCTGCTGGAATCCTGGCTGCAGGCGGCGTTTCGGCCAACCGCGCTTTGCGAGAAGCTTTGTTGGCGCAGTCCGAGTTTCCGGTGTATATTCCTCCCCTGGCTTTATGCACCGACAATGCAGCCATGATCGCCGCCGCCGGCTACCAGCGCTTCGTCGCCGGTTATCACGACTCTTTGGACATGGATATATTGCCCAATTGGCCGCTGAGCGAGGTCTAGAACTTCCCTTTTTGCATTCCTTCAATTAATTCAGCTAACTGCTGTGCCAGGGCGGCCCGGTCAAAATTTTCCTCCAGATAGCGCCGGGCGTTGCGCCCCATTTGCTGCCCGCATTGTGGGTCATCTGCCAGTTGCTGCACGGCCTGTGCCAGGGCTTGCGCGTCGCCAGGCGGGATTGGAATGCCGCCTTTAGCCTGTTCGATTACCTGACGGATCACGCCATCCATCGCCAGGATGGTTGGTCGGGCAGCCGCCATGTAATCAAAAATTTTATTTGGATATACCGTGGCATACATCGGCACTGGCTTCAATATTCCGATGCATGCATCGGCCGCCGCCAGGGCTTGCGCTATTTCTGACTTAGGGACTGGGGGGAGGAAAATAACATTGGTCAACCCAATTTGTTCGGCCTGGGTTTTGAGAGCAGGCTTTTCTTTGCCGTCTCCGAGCAAAACAAGCACGATATCTTCACGATCTGCCAATAATTGCCCTGCTTGCAGCACAATTCCCAAATCGTTCGAGATACCGTGCGCCCCTGCATACAATGCCACGTATTTATTATGCCATCCGTGCGCCTGGCGAAAGACCTTTCCATCTGATGTGGGGTCAAACATTCCGGTGTCTGCGCCGTTGGGCACCAGGGCTACTTTTTTGGCCCCACGGCTGCTTACATGCTCGATAAAACCTGGCGAGTTGACCATGACCTGGTCTGCGCGCCGGTAGAGAAAACGCTCCAGCCATTCCGATAGGCTGATCAAGAGCGGATTCTGCAGCACTCCAACCTGGATGGCAAAAATTGGCCACAGATCGCGCACCTCGAACAAAAACGGAGCGCCCTTCAAGCGCGCCAGCAGCCAGGCAGTCACCCCCTGAAAGATCGGCGGCGAGGTTCCCCAAACCAGGTCGACCTTTTTAACGCCCAGCCCAATCAGGAAAGACGATGCCATAAAACTAAAGAAACTAAACACCCGGTGGAGAAAGCTGCGGTGCAAGGCTGGATAGGTATAGGCGCGCAATATTTTCAACCGTCCATCCAGTTCACTTTCTGGTTGTGCGGCTGGGCTGGCTTTACCTGTCAGATAGCTGACCGGGCTGGCAATCACCGTCACCTGGTGACCGCGCTCGGTAAGATAGCGTCCTAATTCGTGGTGGCGTGTGCCGCCGGCCTGGTCGAGGGCTACAAAAGCCTGGTGGATCAGAAGAATATGCATGGGGGGTCAACTTCCTCGTTGTCGGGTGCTTTCGGGATGAAAAGTCAGGTCGCCGAATATAAAGCGGCTGGCGATTTTGATAGGCGCCCTGCCGGACATCTCAAATCGCACAGACAGCGCAGGAATTTTATCATCATACGTGGGCGAACTCCATCCCCGGGTAGAGTCGACATGCCCGCTCCCGTAGACCAACTCGCCGGCGCGTACGATTTGCAATTGCACAGGCGTTTGCACTCCTGCCAGAGCTTCGATTTCCAGCATGACAGGACCTTGTGTGGTTAGCAGATGAACTAGCGCCAGTTGTTTGCCCTTTTGCCCCGCAATTTCTACCTGCCATTGGCTATCGATGATCAACCAATGCAGGGCAATCTGAAATAGCCGGTCGTGCAATTGGCGAGTAGGCAGCAGCTGGTCTTCGATCAGCCAAATCTGCTCTGGGTTGTTGGCTTCCCAGGTCAGGCAGCGTTGGTGGCTCAAGCCCAGTCGGCGGTAGCCATTATGGCTGGCGCTGACCGAATGCGCCTGGTGAGAGTCGATATTGGCCTGCGCCCAATCCAGGTACAAAAACCGCCCCGCCCGCTGCATTTGTTCAAGGCCATTTACGGTTAAAGTGTTGTGCACCTGGGTGCGCGTCAAGGCATTATCCCATGGCGCCGGTGCGTTGTAACGATAGGTTCCGGCGTCCTGGGCGATATTCAGGCCATCCCGCCATAGATCGACATGCATTTGGTCGGCGTGGCCTGGCCGGCTGTTGAATTGCGCTGCCCGCAGGTAAGCCCAGGAACGACCATCTGCCGCCCGCACCACCGCCGGAGAAAACCCCCTGGTTTCGACTTCGGATGAGTCCGCCTGTTTTCCAGTTCTGGGAGTGGTGTGGGCCTGGCGGTCTGGCAAATGTGCTGGCTCAGGCTTCAGCCACAGGGACATCTCGTCCCACATCCCAGGGCCAAGCACAGAATGCCCCAAGAAGACCTGCCCGGCGGCTTGTAAAGCAGGCCGGTAATCTTCATATGGGCAGGCTGTCAGTGGAAATATATAGGCGCCGTCGTTCGGGCCCAGGTTGGGACAACGCCCGCTGTGAGGGTCGAGCAAGGCCAGCAGCCAACGCGTGGCGGCTTGTAAGCGCGCTAGCGCCGGGGCTGCAAACGTTTTTCCATCTACCTGAGACAGCAATTGCATCCATAAAGCCAGTTGCAACATCAAGCGCTGGTAATTGGCGCTATGCTGGCTGTAGTTGCCATCGGCGGCAATTTGAGTCAGCAAACCGTGTTCGAACCAACGCCAGCCGGAAGCGCGCCAGTGGCCGGCCTGCGGGTGGTCGGGCAGGGCCAGCCCGGCCGTATATAACCCGGCTGCTTCGCTCAAGAGGTGATTGTTGTTTTGGGCGCGGGCGTAAATCAAAGTGCTGGGTATGCGGAACGCGTGTTGGGCGATCGCCTGTGCCAGGCCCGTCAAACGTTCGGGGCTGCTGTGCGGCGAGTTTGCAAATACCTTCGCTGCCCATACCAGGGCTATCAGACGCAGGGCAACTTCCTGGGCTGACGCCCAATGCGGCCCAAGATTGGGCGGGTTGGATGCCAGGAAACACTCTGTATTGCGCCAGAAACATTGCGCGTAGCTTTCGCTACCGCTTATCCGGTAAGCCCGCCCCAGGGGATAAGCCCAACCGAAGCGACCGCTTTCCCAGGTAATTTTTACATCTATGGCCGGACTGATCCTCTCGTACGCTGTCCAATGCGCCAGCGGCTTCTGCAGAGATAAATCCAATTCTTCAGCCTGTGCTTTGCCAAACCGGCGCATTTGACCCGCCTGGATCTCGCCAGCCTGTGCGATCAGGGCTGCCTGGCCTTCTTCGCCGAGTGTCTTCGCCAGCGCGGCCGGGTTGGGCAGCGCCAGCCAATCGTTTCTGAGTTCGCCAGGGGCTGTCTGGTCGCCGGTATCCATAAGCGCCTGCTTGCCAAATGGCGCTGGTTGCGGTTTCGTGATCCTCCGGTAATGTCCGCTCCACAGGCCGAACTGGTAGAGCGCGTAAAGCCCAACCTGCTGCGCCCCCAACTCGCGCACAGCTTTAAGCCCCAGGCGAATTCGACGGATGTTCATGGTCGGATACTACCCCAGTCCCAATGATTCAAAAATCTGGCCATATTTCGTCTCGATCAGGTTGGCGTTATAATGTTGCTCTACCAGTTTTTTCCCATTCTCAGACAGACGCTGCCAAAGCTCGTCGTCACTGGTGAGTCGCTCGATCCATTTGGCGAATTCGGCTGCAGAATTTGCCAGCAAGATATCCTGCAGGTGCGTGGTTTGCAATCCTTCTGCGCCGAACGGCGTGCTGATCACGGGCGTCCCAAGGGCCAGCGCTTCCAAGATTTTCAAACGCGTCCCACCGCCGCTCCACAGCGGCGCCAATGCGATGCGGCTTTGCGCCAGCAAAGGTTTGATATCAGCTATTAGCCCGCTGAATTCGATTTGTGGGCAGGCCTGGCGCAGTGACTCGGTATCGATGCCGTTTACATCTCCAGTGATGAGAAGCTTTCGGTGATCGTTTTGTTGCAGCTGATTCCACACGTGCCTGGTGAACCATGCCATAGCCTGGTAGTTGGCCTGGTATGAGAGAGGTCCGGTAAAGATCAGCGTTTCAGATTGGCGCTGACCAGTTTGCGCCTGATAATCTCCAATCTCCAGGGCATTCTCAATTACAGCGCTGATTATGGTTGGCGGCGCTAATGCCCGGAATAGGTCAAGATCGCGCTCCGACACAGTCGTAAACGCATCCACATGGCGTAGGATGGAGCGAGAATAGCGCCGGTATTTCTGCCATTGTAAAGCCTTAAAAATTCTTTTTCCCAGGTGCGAATTCTGCTCGTGAAAATAGCTCAACTCGTCGATAATTAATGGCCGGATCCCTGCCCGAACAGCGGTGATTGTGGTTAGCGTTGGCGCACCTCCGCATTGGCAGCTGATGGCTGCCTGGTACTTCCCGCTTTGCCATACCTGAGATAAAGATGCCTCGAACTCAGGGTTCCTGGTTTTGCGAATGGCAACCGGGACGGGATCGAGGAACCGCTCGACCAGGTTGGTCTGGCCAGGGTCGTAAGGGATAGCCGAGATTGCTTCCACGGAGTGGCAGAACTGTCGCAGGTATTCTTTTCCCTCCGCAACCTGGCGTTCATTCAGCGTGCGCACCAGGGTGATGACGTCGATCTTTGCGATGCGTGCCAGGCGGCGAATTACATTCAGCGTGCGAAGTTTAGCACCGACAATCGGGGGATAAGGGAACCACTCGCAAGCGATTAACAATTTCATATTCGTTTATGAACAATGCACCAGCGCGCTGTAGGTTGTGAGCGCAATGATAAAGGCATAGCGCCATTTTATCATAGGGAAAGGATCGATTTTTGGGCGCGCCTGATATAATCAAGTTATGAAATATTGCCCGAAATGCGGCCAAACATTGTGTGAAGGTGAGGTTAACGGTGAGCGAAGGCTGCGCTGCGCCTCGATGGAATGCGATTATGTCTTCTGGGATAACCCCACCCCGGTCGTAGCGGTAGTGGTCGAATGGCAGGGTGATCTCATCCTGGTACGCCCTCCGCATTGGCCGCCCAAATGGCAAGGTCTGGTGACGGGCTTCTTGGAGCGTGGTGAGACGCCTGAACAAGGTGTGCTGCGCGAAGTGCGTGAAGAATTGGGACAGGATGGAGAGTTGCTCTCCTTTATCGGGCATTATGCCTTTGAGCAACGCAACCAGTTGATCATGGCTTACCATGTGCGTATCCACGGCGAGCCGGTTCTCGGCGCAGAATTGGAAAGCTACAAACGCTTACCCCCTGAACAGGTGCGCCCTTGGGCCTTAGGCACCGGTCCAGCCTTGCGCGACTGGTTAAGGGCGCGTGGTTTTTTTCGAGACGATTAACCTCAATGACTGGCAACATGCGTCTCTGGTTGGTTCGCTTGCTGGTTGGCGCAGTTTTTCTGGTCAATGTGCAGTGTGCAACTCTTTTCCTGTTTTGGCCGGCCAATTATGCGCCTGCTTTTGAATTGAGTGGGGTGGTTGGCGAGGCTACGTTGCGTGGCATAGGGGTGCTCTTCCTAATGTGGAACGTCCCTTATGCAATTGCATGTTTTGATCCTTACAAATATCGCCTCTCTCACTATGAAGCTATCGCCATGCAGGCGATTGGAGTGGTTGGCGAAAGCCTGATTCTGTGGCGTTTACCTGCCGGCCACACGGTTCTGGCAGCTAGCTTATCTCGTTTCATCGCCTTTGACGCGGCTGGCTTAGCGGTTTTGGCGCTGGCGGCGTGGATCGCCTGTCCGGCTTTAGTTACTCGAGGTTCTGTAACAGGAGGCTAAACATGAAATCGCTGCAAAAAACAACGGTAGTGTTATTTGGCATTGTATGTTTATTGGGCGGCGCTCCCTTGCTTCTTGCGCCAGGGAGTTTCTTGGGGCTATTCGGATGGAAGCCGGTTGACCCGTTACTCTCGCGTGTTTTGGGGGGAAGTTTGTTAGGCATGGCCTGGGCGGGCTGGCGAATTTACCAATCCCAAAAAGCGTCCTCAATTCAGATGGTAGAAATATTCTTCCTGTTCAACGCTCTGGGCAGTATTGGATTATTGCGCCATCTACTAGTTGCCAGGTACCCTTTGATGGTATGGACGCTGTTTAGCGTTTTGCTACTTTTTAGCCTGCTATGGGCGCTCGTCTGGCGACAGTTACGCCTGGCTGCATAAAAATATTCTCTCAGTGAGGAAGAAAGATGAAAAATCCTATCGTGCGACAAATCGCTGTTGTGGTCGGGGTGGCGGCGACAATTCTGATCAACGGTCTGGCAAATGCTTTGCCATTGAATGGCTTGATGACTGGCGAAATTTCAGACCGTTTCCAGGTTTATTTTGTGCCGGCTGGCTATGTCTTCTCAATCTGGGGGCTGATCTACCTGGGTTTGATCGCATATGCCGTATTTCAGGCGCTGCCAGCCCAGCGTGAGAACCCCCGCCTGGAGCGGATTGGCTATCTGTTTGTGTTAAGCTGTCTGGCCAATATTGCCTGGCTTTTCCTGTGGCATTACGAACAGTTTGTTCTCACCATTTTGGCAATGTTGGCATTGTTGGGGTTATTGATAGCGATTTATTTGCTCTTAGGAATTGGCAAACGTCAGCCAATTTCCTCGGGTGAGCGCTGGCTAGTCCACCTGCCCTTTAGCATCTATCTGGGCTGGGTTACCGTGGCGACGATTGCCAATTTTACTTCCGCCTTGGATTACTTGCAGTGGGGCGGTTGGGGCGTTGCCCCGCAAGTGTGGGCAGTGATCATGCTGGTAGTTGGGACAGGGGTTGGCTTCTTGATGGCGCTCCGGCATGGCGATATCGCCTATAACCTGGTATTGGTGTGGGCGTTTGCGGGCATAGCTGTAAAGCACGCCGCTGCGCCCCTGGTGACAACCTCTGCCTGGATTGCCTGCGCATTAACGATCGCCTTGCTGGTTGAAGGCGTGGTTCTTTACCGGCGTCGCCCAGCCGTAGCCTGATCTGCTGCGGGATTTTGGTGTCCATCTACGCATGACTGCAATCGACGAAATCAAAGCCAGAATTGACATTATAGACCTGGTCTCAGAAAGCGTTCAATTGCGCCGCTCTGGCAAAAGCTATAGCGGCTTCTGCCCGTTCCATGAGAACAAGCGCACTCCCGCCTTTGCCGTCTTTCCTGAATCCGGCTCGTGGCGCTGTTTTGGCCAGTGTAACGAGGGCGGCGATATCTTCAAATTTGTGATGAAGAAGGAGAATTGTGATTTCTCCGAAGCGCTGCGCATCCTGGCTGAACGAGCTGGTGTGCAGCTCAAGCCGCCAAGCGCCGAAGACCAAGCGGCTGCCGAAGAACACGATAACTTGCGGGCTTTGCTCGAAGAAGCAGTCACCTTTTATCATCACCAACTGATGAACACCCCACCTGGGGCTGCAGCACTCGAATACTTGATGACTCGGCGTGGCCTATCCCAGCAGACCATTGAGGCGTTTGGGTTAGGCTACGCCCCGCTCTCTTGGGACGCCACCCGTAACTATTTCATCTCAAAAGGCTACCATCAAGACGATATTATGGCAGCCGGAATGCTCAGCCAGCGTGAAGATGGCAACCCATACGACCGTTTTCGCCACCGGGTTATGTTTCCCATTCGTGATGAGCGTGGGCGGATGGCAGGCTTTGGGGCGCGCATTCTCAATCCAGATGATATCCCGAAGTTCCTCAATTCTCCCCAGACCCCAGTTTTTGACAAGGGCGGCTTGCTATATGGCCTTGACCTGGCAAAAAAGTCCATTCGCTCCCTGGATCAAGTAGTGATTGTAGAAGGGTACCTGGATGTGATCGCCTTGCACCAGGCCGGGTTTACCAATGTCGTTTCGCCGATGGGAACAGCGCTCACCGAACACCAACTACGCATGCTCAAGCGTTTTAGCCGGCGGATTGTGTTAGCGTTGGACCCTGACGCGGCCGGCGACCAGGCCACGCTGCGCGGCTTGCAGGTGGCGCGCCAGACGCTTGATCGAGAGCAAGACCCGGTGTTTGACGCTCGTGGGTTGTTAGGATATGAAGCCCGGTTACAGGCGGATATCCGCGTCACCACTTTGCCAGCTGGGCAAGATCCGGACGAAATTGTCCAACAGGATCCTCAGGCCTGGGAGCGCATCATCCAGGAGGCGCGCCCGATTGTGATGCACGTAATGGAAACCCTGGCGGCAGAAAAAGACCTGGATGATCCAAAAGTGAAAACAGAAATTGCCACCCAGGTTTTACCGCTCATTGAGGATGTACCAAGTCCAGTCGAGCGCGATACCTATCGCCAGCGCCTGGCGCGCTTATTGCGCGTCAGCGAACAGGCCTTGTTAGGTCAGTTCCCGTCTACGCGTCCACGCCCACGTTCGCGCCCTCGCCCGAGGACGGAGGCCTCTCGTCCCGGTGTCGCGTTCCCGGGCGAGTCCAGCGAGCCTTCCACCCCACCTCTGGTAACAGCCGCTATGAGCACCTATACGCAGGAGGCGCACTGCCTGGGGGTATTGTTGCGCTTCCCCGAATTGCTGTATCAGGTTGATCGTCGCATGCAGCAAGATGAACTACCGCGTTTGTCGCCAGCCGATTTTCAGCACGTCGACCATCAAACCATCATGCGCTTGTTTATCGAATCGATCGATCAAGATCAGGCAGAGCCAAAGAACTTTGTTCTCAATCACCTCTCTTTGTCTTTAATGGAGATGGCAGATGGCTTACTCGCCCGTACACAACACTTAGACCCAAATCAAGATCGCGTCCTGGAAGATCTGATGCGCATTTTGCTGTTTTTACGCCGGCGGATGCTTGACCAGGAGATAGAATTTCGCCGCTTTGAAATGCAAGTAGCTCATGAACAAGGCGACCTGATCGTCACACAAGATGCCCAAACTATGGTAAAACTATCCAAACTGCGTAAATCCATTGATCGAGCAATCGATCGGGTTTCCAATCGTTCGCTTGCTGCTCGTGATGTAGGCCAGAAACTATGAAAGTACGACGTCAGGCGCCGCCGCTAGATAATAGCGAACCACCTTTCGATGGGGATGATTTTGATGAGCTTCTCGCGGGTCAGGCACTTTTTGATTTTCAAGATGTGACGCAAGATTTCTTAGTAAATGGTATGGTAGATTTGATTTCGAACAATGACGAATTGCTTCCAGATGATGATTTGGAAGGTGCAGTAGATGACGTAAATCTGGTAGAGGTTCTGGCGCCGGACGATGAAGACCTTGACCCAGAAGATGACGACGACTTGATTGATGAAGACCGGCTGGTATCTGTGCAGCCGCGCCTATCTACAGAAATGGGTGAAGACCCGGTTCGGCTTTACTTGAAGGAGATTGGCAATATTGACTTGCTGGATACCGATCGCGAGTTCTGGCTTTCAACACGCCTGGAACTGCCTCGCCGCCTGGAATCATTGATCTTGCAACATCCCCTGGCGCGACGCGGCGATGCTGGATACTCCGGCCCACATGCCTCTGCTCGCAGCATTTATCATGCGGCTTACGAAGATTTAAAAACTTACTGGGTACGTCTGGAAGAGGACGCCAGGCGCCTGGGGTACGACCGCCCCGATCTTAACCGCATCCTGGCTGAAGCGCAAATGCTGCGCCAGACTTGGGAGAGTAATACTCCTTCTTATGTGCGCTCTTACCTGGATAATGGTTTATGGGGGCGCGACCCTTTGTGGACCAATGTCGCCCGGCATGCCTTTTCTGTCTTTATGTATCTGTATATGATTCCGGAAGATGCTGCTGCGCAACTTGCTAAATATATCCGCAAACACTCAGGCCTGCCGAGCGAAGGCACCTTCATGCGCTATCTGCCTGACAACAAGGCGTTGCAGGATGAACGGGTGCAGCTCAAGGTGCGCAGCGAAGTGGCCTATTCAGCCATTATTCGCGCCAATTTACGCCTGGTTGTCAGCATCGCCAAGCGCTACCTCGGGCGGGGTAGTTCATTTTTGGATCTGATCCAGGAGGGCAATATCGGCCTTTTGCGCGCCGTATCGAAGTTTGACCCAACCCGAGGCTTCAAATTCAGCACCTATGCTACCTGGTGGATTCGCCAATCGATCAGCCGGTCAATCGCTGACCAGGCTCGCACCATTCGTCTGCCAGTACACGTTTTCGAATCGATTAATCGCTTGCTGCGTGTGCAGCGCGACCTGGTCCAAAAACTTGGCCGAGAGCCAACCAATGAAGACATTGCCTTGGAAGCAGGTTATCTCGATCCAGCTGACCGCCAGGCCATCGTTAGCGCCCTGGCAGAATCAACGCCAATAGATGGTGATCTACAGCGACGCTGGCGGCGTGCTGCTGCCAAAGTCGGCCGCATTATGCGGGCAATGGAAGAACCTATCTCGCTAGATAGCCCGGTGGGAACGGAGGATAGCGGCCAACTGGGCGATTTCATCGAGGATGAAGACGCCCAGGAACCGATGGACGCCGCAGCGCGCGAAATGCTGCGCGAAGCCATCAAGAACGCCTTGGCAGTGCTCTCTGAACGAGAGCGTCAGGTTCTCGAATTGCGTTTTGGGTTGGTAGATGGCACCGACCATACACTTGAAGAGGTTGGGCAATATTTCAACGTTACTCGAGAGCGTATCCGGCAGATCGAGTCAAAGGCGTTACGCAAATTGCGTCATCCCACCCGTAGCCGCCACTTGCGCGATTTTCTACGCTGATTAACTCCATATCCTTGTCGGACAAAGCTGGTGCTGTGAGTAGCAAGGGGTTCTTCCGTAATTTGGACAAACTTGTGAAATTTGACACTCTTTACCCCTTATGATAAACTATGTCGGTTATCGTGCGAGAAAATTTTAAACCAATCTGCTTGCTAATCAGACGACCATTCGAATGAGGCCATATGTTGAAAGAATTTGTACCGATTATTGTCTTGATCGTCCTTGCCACAGCAGTAGCCGGAGCGGCCATTCTGGCTGGACATTTGTTTGGCCCGCGCCGTCCGAGCTTACGAAAATCGCTGCCCTATGAGTCTGGCATGCGCCCGATTGGCGCCGGCGCTCGCCGTATGCCGATTCGCTTCTATCTGGTAGCGGTTCTTTTCATTTTATTTGATATTGAGGTAATCTTCTTCATGCCCTGGGCAGTTGTGTTTCGCCAGTTGGGCTGGTTCGGCTTTATCTCGATGATGATCTTTATCCTTGTTTTGCTGGTGGGTTTTATTTACGAGTGGAAAGAAGGAGCGTTGGAATGGGTGTAGAGCAGAAATTAGGCAATATGGGGGTTGTGACCCTCAAACTAGAACAGTTAGTCAACTGGAGCCGTTCGAATGCCATGTGGCCGATGTTGTTTGGCCTGGCTTGCTGCGCTATCGAAATGATGTCGGCTCAGGCAGCCCATTACGATATGAGCCGCTTTGGCATGGAGCTCATGCGCGCCAGTCCGCGCCAATCTGACCTGATGATCGTTGCCGGGCGAGTATCCCGAAAAATGGCGCCAGTGTTGCGACGCCTGTATGATCAAATGCCCGATCCGAAATGGGTAATCGCCATGGGAGATTGCGCATCCTGTGGGGGTGTTTTTAACAATTACGCTATTGTCCAGGGCGTTGACGAGGTTGTGCCTGTCGATGTCTATGTGGCCGGCTGCCCGCCGCGTCCAGAAGCCCTGATTCATGGCATTGTCACCCTGCATGAGAAGGTCAAGGGTGAGCGCCTGGCGCATTGGACCTAAGATTTTTGGTAGAGGTGAAAGATGCAGATCACTCAGATGATCGTAGAAGCTTTCCAGGAACGTTTTCAGGCTGGCCTGTATGAATTTCGCAATGAGGTCAGCCTGATCCTATCCACCGAACAAATTGCGCCAGCAGCTCTGGCGTTGCGCGATGAATTCAATTTCGAATTGCTCGCCGAAGAGACAGCCGTGGATTACTGGCCCGAACAAGCGCCGCGCTTCCATGTTGTCTACCGCTTTCGCTCTCTGAAGCACAACGCCATCATCGGGGCGCGTGTGCCGCTCGATGGCAATGCGCCCAGTATGCCGTCTCTGGTCAGTGTATACGCCAACGCTAACTGGTTCGAACGCGAACTGTGGGATATGTTCGGTATCCGTTTTGAAGGCCACCCCGATCTGCGCCGGGTTGTGATGCCTTACGATTGGGAAGGTCACCCGCTACGCAAAGATTATCCGTTGGGTTACGAAGAAGTTCAATTTTCATTCAACTTCGAAGAAATTGATGTTCGTAAGCCCTACGCCCAGGATTAGGGGCTATGATGAGCGACGAAACTGAGTTTAGAGAAATCGAATTCAACCTGGCGCCCGATTCACTCGATGAATTGAAGCACCTGGTCTCTCAGCGGGCTGTGGATGGAGACACAGTGCTTTTGAACATGGGCCCGCAGCATCCCAGTACCCATGGCGTTCTGCGCCTGCTGTTGGAGCTAGATGGCGAGCAGGTAATCAACTGCATTCCCGATGTCGGTTTCTTGCATACCGGGATCGAGAAAAACATGGAGGCCAAAACATACGAAAAAGCCATCGTGATGACCGACCGGTTGGACTACCTGAACAATCTGGGCAACAACCTGGCTTACTGCATGGCGATTGAGAAGCTGTGCGATCTGGATGTGCCGCCGCGCGCCCAGGCCTTGCGAGTCATCCTGGCAGAATTACAGCGTATTTCCTCTCACCTGGTCTGGCTGGGCACGCATGCCCTCGACATGGCTGCCATGTCGGTCTTCTTGTATTGCTTCCGCGAACGCGAATCGATCCTGGATATCTTTGAAATGTGCAGCGGTCAGCGCATGATGACCACCTATATCCGCCCTGGCGGCCTGTGGCGCGATACGCCGGTTGAATTCGAAGATGCCGTGCGGAATTTTTTAAAAATTTTTCCCAGTCGCATTGATGAATATGAACGCTTGTTGACAAAAAACCCGCTCTTTCTCGAACGCACTCGTAAAATCGGTATGCTGCCCCCAGATGTGGCTTTACAGTATGGGGTAACCGGCCCAGCCTTGCGCGCCTCCGGGGTCAATCATGATTTGCGCAAAGTCCAACCTTATTCTGGCTACGAACAATATGATTTTGAAGTCCCCACCCATACAGATTGCGATACCTATGCGCGTTACCTGGTGCGGATCGAAGAACTACATCAATCGTTACACATTGTTGAGCAGGCCCTGAATAAGCTCCCGCTGGGCCCCGTACGCAGCAACAACCGGAAATACGTACCCCCACCGCGCTCCGAAATTGGCGTGAGCATGGAAGCTTTGATTCATCATTTCAAGTTGTGGACCGAGGGCTTTACCCCACCGGTGGGATCAGTCTATTCAGCGGTTGAATCGCCGCGTGGCGAGTTAGGCGTGTACCTCGAAAGCGATGGCAGTCCCAAACCTTACCGGGTGCATTGGCGCACCCCTTCCTTCACCAATATGCAGATTTTGCCATACCTTGCGAAGAGTCACCTGGTTGCTGACCTGGTGGTATTGATTGGTACGATCGATGTCGTATTAGGCGATGTTGACCGCTAAAGGGGCAAGCGATCTGCCGGAGGCGATATGTTAGCTGAGAAATACGCACAAGAAATCCAGACCATTCTGGCCAAATATCCAACCGATCAACGCCGTTCGGCTGTGATGGCGCTCATCTACCTGGCGCAGCGCGATAAAATGTTTGTCGATCGTAAAGATATGGCGGAGATTGGCGAAATTCTGGGCATCTCTGCCACTGAAGTAGCTTCGATCGTCGGTTTTTACAGCCTGTATTACGATCAGCCCGGCGGGCGCTACCGTTTGCAGGTCTGTACGGATCTACCCTGTGCCTTGCGCGGCGCTGAGCAGTTCTTACAGGAACTTTGCCACCGTCTAAATATCCAGCCCGGAGGCACCACCTCCGATGGGTTGATAACGGTTGAGCCCGTGATGTGCCTGGCGGCCTGCGACAAAGCGCCTATGTTTCAGGTGCAATCAGGCGCTGGGTTGGAATATTTTGAAAACCAGACCGTCGAAAGCGCTCTGTCGTTAGTCAACCAGCTGCGCGCCGATGCTGCTCGCCGCCGGGGAAGGAACGACAATGACTGAGAAACCTTACGAATATCTCTTGCTGCGCCATCGCCAGATTCCTGAGCTCGATAACCTGGAAATATACCGGCAAAATGGCGGCTTTGAGGCTTTCGAGAAAGCAGTGAAAACCATGCAGCCAGCCCAGGTCACCGAGTTTGTCAAAGCTTCGGGTCTGCGTGGACGCGGCGGTGCAGGTTTCCCCACTGGCTTGAAATGGGCTTTCATCGACAACAACAATTGGCCGCACTATGTGACCGCCAATGCTGACGAATCCGAACCGGGCACCTTCAAAGACCGTGAGATTATGGAGCGCAACCCATACCAATTCCTGGAAGGCGTTGCATTGTGTGCCTATGCTATCCAGGCGCATCACGCTTACATCTACTTACGCGGTGAGTTTTGGCAAATTGCCGCCCGCCTTGATCAGCATATTGCCGCCTTACACGCCGCCGGGTTGCTGGGCGAGAAATTGTTTGGCAGCGATTATTCGCTGCAGATTCATACTCACCTGGGCGCCGGCGCTTATATCTGCGGTGAAGAAACAGCCATGCTTGAATCCATGGAAGGCAAGCTCGGGCAACCACGCTTGCGCCCACCTTTCCCGCCCTCCTTTGGCCTGTATGGAAAACCCACCGTTGTCAACAATGTTGAGACCCTGACAAACGTGCCGCTGATCATCGCCCATGGCCCAGAGTGGTATCGCACGATTGGGACGGAGAAAAGCCCTGGCCCGAAAATTTTCTGCCTGTCAGGGCGGGTGGTCAGGCCAGGTAATTATGAACTGCCGTTGGGAACAACCTTTCGAGAACTGATCTACGAACACGGCGGCGGTATCCTGGAAGGCCGACCCATTAAAGCCATCATGGCTGCTGGCGCTTCCTCGTCGCTCATCATTGCCAACGACCAGGCGTTGGATACGCCTATGGATTACGAAAATGTGCCCAGTGTGGGTGGCTCTCTGGGGTCTGCCTCGGTGATTGTCTTAGACGATACGGTGAGTATTCCCTGGTTGATCAACAAGACGATTCACTTCTTCAAGCACGAGTCGTGTGGCAAATGCACCCCTTGCCGGGAAGGCACTTATTGGATGCAGCACCTGACCGAACGCGTTGCATACGGTCACGCCAGCCAGCAAGATGTTGCTTTGCTTTACGATGTTGCCAGCCAGATGCGCGGCAAATGTCTGTGCGCCTTGGGAGAATTCTCTATCGAAGCAGTTATTTCTGGCATCGATCGCTTTCGCCCAGATTTTGATCAGACCGTGCAAGCCCCGCCGGTGACATAACCAGGATAGACAACTATGACGGACCACAATCAGAAACTTGTTTCTCTAACCATTGACGGGACGCCGGTTGAAGTTCCCGAAGGCGCCTTAATTGTCAACGCGGCCAGGCTGGTTGGGATTGATATCCCTGTCTTTTGCTATCACCCCAAAATGGAGCCCGTGGGCATGTGCCGGATGTGCCTGGTTGAAATTGGCCGCCCGATCATCGATCGCGCCACCGGGCAGCCCGTTCTCGACGAAAATGGCGCCCCGAAGATCCAATTTGGCCCGAAGCTGGAAACGGCCTGCACTACACCGGTGTCGCCAGGTATGGTTGTTTTAGGCGCCAGTGAAAAGGCCAAAGCCGGGCGCAAAGATATTTTGGAATTCCTGCTCACCTCACATCCTTTGGATTGTCCAGTTTGTGATAAAGGCGGCGAATGTCCTCTCCAAAACCTGACCATGGGCTTTGGGCCAGGTGAAAGCCGCTTTTTGTTCGACGAGAAAATGAAGATGGATAAGCATGTACCCCTGGGCGAGTTGATTTTCCTCGACCGGGAACGCTGCATCCAGTGTGCTCGCTGCGTGCGTTTTCAGGATGAAATTGTCGACGACCCGGTGATCGGTTTCTACCAGCGCGGCCGCTCTCTCGAAATCGTCACTTACTCTGAACCGGGCTTTGACTCTTACTGGTCTGGCAACACCACCGACATCTGCCCGGTGGGGGCTTTGACCACCACCGATTTTCGCTTTCGTTCGCGACCATGGGAACTGCGCGCCGCAGCCTCGATTTGCAACCAATGCCCGGTTGGCTGCAATACCACGGTGAATGTACGGCGAGAAGCGAGCACAGGCGGTAATTGGACGGTCAAGCGAGTTATGCCGCGCCAGAACGAGCAGGTGAACGAAATCTGGATTTGCGATAAAGGACGCTTTGGCTACCATTACGCCACTCATGACGGCGAGCGCTTGACACAACCGCTGCTGCGGCGCGAGGGTGAATTGCAGCCAGCTTCGTGGGAAGAAGCGCTGGGTGTTGCCGCTGAGCGCCTGGGGCAGGCCGGCTCAGGGCTGTTCACCCTGGTGGGTGGGCGCCTGGCGAATGAAGACCTGTTTAATCTCCAGCAATTGACGGACGCTTTAGGTGGTCAGTCTGCCCTTTACACCCACATGGGCGGCGGAGAATTGACCACTCAGCTTGGCTTTGCGCCGGGGACGAATTTTGGCGATATGGGCGCCCAATCGGTTATCCTGGTGGTAGGCAGCGACCTGGAAGAAGAAGCCCCGCTGTGGTGGTTGCGCATCAAACAGGCCGCCCAGCGCGGCGCCAAACTGATTGTCCTCAACGCCCGCAGCACCAAACTGGACCGGGCAGCGGATTGGGTATTGAGATATCCATTCGGCGCCGCAGCCGCAGCGGTGATGGCGTTGAGCAACGCCCTGTCTGCTAAACGCCCAGATCTTCCCGAGGCCGTTCAGGAACTGGTGCGTAGTCCTGAACTACGCCAAGCTGCTAAAGCCTTTGCCGAAGCGCAAGACGCCGTAATTCTTTACGGGTGCGACAGCATGAGCTTGTCTGAGAGCGCCAGCCTGGCGCAGGCTTGCGCCAACATTTTATTGGCCACTGGACACACTGGGCGGGTCAATAATGGGCTGCTGGGCGTCTGGCCGCGCCCCAATGACCAGGGCGCCTGGGAGTTAGGTTACCGCCCTCATCCCGACCTTGCCCAGGCTTTGCTCTCTGCCAAGACATTGCTGATTGCTGCCGCTGATCCAGTAAGCGACGATCCCAGCTACCAGGCTGCCTTTGGCAGCGACCAATTCGTTATTGTTCAAGACCTTTATCTCTCGGCGACAGCGCGCTTGGCCGATGTAGTGTTGCCGGCGCAATCCTGGTTGGAACATGAAGGTAGCTTCACTTCGGCTGAACGTCGCGTGCAGCGCTTTGCACCGGCTTTGCAACCCAGCACCGCCTTGCCTCCCATCACAACCAGCCGGGGCTCTAACCGCGCTCAGTTGCTGATGGCGGCTCGACCTGACCTGCAAGGCCCGCAAGCAGATTTTGCCATCCCAGCTTTGCTGGCTGCCCGCCTGAACCTGGATATCCAGCTTTCCTCAGAAAGCGCTTCACTGGTTTTCTTGCGCATGGCGCAAGCCTCCCCGGCCTTTGCTGGCTTGAATTACCAGCGCCTGGCGGAAGTGCAGCCCCAGTGGCCAATTGTCGGTCGTGAAGACCTGTACTATGGCGGGACAACATACGAGAATTCTCAAGGTCTGGGGGCGCATTTATCCTTGCCCCAGGCGACTCCCAGCCTGGCCTGGCCGCAACTGGCTGATTTCAAACTTCCGAAGCTGGGCATGATTGCATTTCCAATCACCCGACTGTATGACCGCGGCGCTACATTGCTGCGCACCAGCTTTCTGCACCAACGTACCGGTGAACCTTATGTGGTATTGAATGCCTCTGACGCCGCTCGGTTGAAAATCCAGCCCGGCGCTATGGTTCGGGTAAACTTCACCGGCACACAGAACGCTGTGATTGTTCAGGCGCGTTGCAGCGATGAACTTCCCGAGCGTGTGCTCCTGGCCCCGCGCAGCTTTGGCATTCCTATCCAGGAGCCTATAGCAGTGGAAGTCAAACCGGCGTAATTTGCATGTAAGTTGAGGACTGAATAATGGCTGCTTTGTTCTGGGAATCGCTGATCAAATCACTCATCTACATCGTTTTTCTACTGACCAGTTTTGCTTATCTGACCCTGACTGAGCGAAAATTTTTGGGGCGCTTTCAGAGTCGCTATGGCCCAAATCGCGCTGGCCCATTTGGCTTGTTCCAGCCGATCGCTGATGCTGTCAAGTTGCTTTTTAAAGAAGAGTTGATCCCTGCTCAAGCTGACAAAATTTTGTTCATTTTGGCCCCCATCTTGACAACCGTCCCTGCATTGGTGATGCTAGCTGTAGTGCCGTTTGGGGGAACAGGCCAGTTATTTGGGCGGCAATTTTCATTCTCGATTGCGGGTGATATCAATATTGGCGTTCTGTATATCTTGGCGATTGCCTCGATCTCAGTCTATGGCATTGTCATCGCTGGTTGGGCTTCGAACAACAAATACGCTACCATGGGAGGCATTCGCTCTTCCGCCCAGATGATCAGCTATGAATTGGCGTTGGGTCTTTCCTTCGTTACTCCTATCCTACTTGCCAGTTCCATGAGTCTAAATGACATTGTCAAAGCGCAAATGCCGGTCTGGTTTATCTTTTACTTCCCGGTAGGCCCATTGAGCGCGGTCATTTACCTGATTGCTGCTCTGGCAGAGATCAATCGCTCGCCGTTTGATATGCCCGAAGCTGAGCAAGAATTGACGGCTGGCTATCATGTTGAGTATTCTGGAATGAAATTTGCGCTTTTCATGATGACCGAATACATCAAGATGATCGTCTTGTGCGTGATCGCAGCCGCTTTGTTCTTTGGCGGTTATCATGGCCCCGGGGTCGATACGTATTGGTGGTTAGGCCCGATCTATATGTTTATCAAGGTTTTTATGCTGCTTTTTGGCTTGATCTGGATACGCGCCACCACCCCGCGCATCCGCTACGATCGCCTGATGGCTTTGGGCTGGAAAGTGCTCTTACCGATTGCCTTGGTCAATGTCGTCATCACCGCTTTTGCCATCCTGCTTTTTCCAGGGTTGGGCAGCGGATAAAGTTTATTGGTAAATTGATTCGTTATTGCTAGCCTGGTTCTGACAGGCTGCCGACACGGAGGTAGCTCATGTTTGTCAAAGAGATCACGCGTGGCATGTTGACCACCCTGCGAGAATTTTGGAGTAAGCCGATCACCATCGAATATCCGGAGCAAAAGCGCCCTGTGCGCCAACGCTTCAAAGGTCGCCACACTCTCAAACGCTATGAGAATGGCCTGGAAAAATGCATTGGCTGTTCCTTGTGTTCTGCTGCCTGCCCGGCAGACGCCATTTTTGTCGAATCTGCTGAAAATACCGATGAAGAACGCTATTCGCCCGGCGAACGTTACGCCAGCACCTATGAAATAAATATGCTGCGCTGCATTTTCTGTGGTTATTGCGAAGACGCTTGTCCGACCGAAGCGATCGTCTTGGGCGATAATTACGAGATTTCTTTCACCGATCGCCGCAGTGCAATTTATGACAAAACCATGTTGATCGAGCCTGTTTATGACCCTGCTCAAACTACCCCTCGCAAGGTCGAACCAGGCCGTTATACCCGCTCTGTTCCGGAGATGAAGGATCCCGATTAGCGACCCCGCGAGTGAAATCGCCATCCAGCCAGTGGCTGTGAAGCGAGGGTTGCTCTTTGCAAGGAGAATGCCGATGAGTGTTGACTGGATCGTATTTCTAAGCCTGGCAGTGGTTTCAGTGGCCTCGGCGATAGGAATGTTGCTCAGCAAGAGCGCTATCTATTCAGCCATCAACCTGATTATCAATCTAATCACCATGGCCGCTTTTTACCTGCTGCTCGGGGCGCCGTTCCTATCGATGGCGCAGGTTACCGTGTATGCCGGGGCGATCATGGTGTTGTTCTTGTTTGTGATCATGATGCTGGGTTCTGAACAGTCCAGCGGTCAAAACCTGGTGCCCTGGCAGACGCCCCTGAGCATACTTTTGAGCGTTATTTTGATCGGAGCACTGTCTTATCTACTCCTCGACCGTTCAGAATTTTTAACCAGCGCCAGCAAAATTGCTCAAGATTTTGGCAGCCCGGAGGCGATTGGGTTGCTGCTCTTCAACGCCTACTTATTGCCCTTTGAGGTAATTGGTATCCTGCTCCTGGCAGCCATGATCGGAGCGATTGTCTTAACTCGGCGCCCAAAACGGTTGGACGAGGCCCTATCATCAGGAGCAGATCAAAACTTGGCGGAGGATACTCATGCTACCGATTGAAGCATACCTGGTTTTATCGGCCGTGTTGTTCACCTTGGGCGCGTTAGGCGTGCTGGTGCGGCAAAACCCCATTATTATTTTCATGTCCATCGAGTTGATGCTCAATTCTGCCAACCTGGCTTTTGTGGCTTTTGCTCGCCTGCATGGGCAAATTGATGGTCAGATTTTTGTCTTTTTCGTGATGGCTGTTGCCGCGGCTGAGGTAGCGGTCGGTCTGGCCTTGATCGTGACGATCTTCCAGGCTCGCCACAGTATCAATCTCGACCGGCTGAACAGCTTGAAGGGCTAGGGCGATTATGTTGTTTGAAGAAATTTCCTCCAGCGCACCTCAGTTTTTCTCCCTGGCGCCCTTGATCGTCTTTTTCCCGATCATTGGCTTGCTGATCAACACCTTCTTCGGTGGCAAAATCCTGCAAAGCGGCCCGGCCGGTGAAAAGATTGTCGGTTGGATTGCCAGCGCTGCCGCCGGGCTGGCATTTGTTGTCTCCGTTCTGCTTGCCATTTCGTTGATCAATTACCATGACGGCATGAAAGTACCCCTGGTTGAGTGGATTCACATTGACGCGTTGAAGTTGAATTGGGCCTTTCAGGTCGATACGCTCTCTGTCACCATGATGCTGGTGGTATCGGGAGTCGGCACGCTCATTCATATTTACGCCATCGGCTATATGCACGAAGATGTCCGCCACCACGGCGACCCCAGCCGCTTCCGGCGCTTCTTCGTTTTTATGAACCTGTTCATCGCCGCCATGATGATCCTGGTCAGCAGCGATAACTACCTGATGTTGTTTGTCGGTTGGGAAGGGGTCGGATTGTGTTCCTTCCTGCTGATCGGCTTTTGGTATGATAAAGGCGAAGGGGGTATTGCCAATGCTATGGCGGCAAAGAAAGCCTTTGTGACCAACCGCATTGGCGATTTCGGGTTTTTATTGGCAGCCTTTATCATGTTTACCTCCTTCCGCTCTCTCGATTTTGATATCGTTTTCGGGCGCGTCGTTGAAGTAAACGCCATCTATCCGGGTGCCATATTCGCTATTACAGCCTTCATGCTGCTCGGCGTGGCGGGCAAATCAGCCCAGATTCCGCTGTACGTCTGGCTGCCCGACGCCATGGCCGGTCCAACACCGGTCTCGGCGCTCATCCATGCCGCCACCATGGTAACGGCTGGCGTGTACCTGGTAGCGCGTTCGTCGGCCTTATATGTCGCTGCGCCCGAAGCGCAAGCGCTGGTGGCGCTCACAGGGGCAGCAACGGCGCTCTTTGCCGCCACCATCGCCATCGCCCAATTTGACATCAAAAAAGTGCTCGCCTATTCCACCATCAGCCAATTAGGCTTCATGGTGGCAGCGGTTGGTATGGGTGCCTTCGCAGCCGGCATTTTCCACCTGGTTACCCACGCCTTCTTCAAGGCCTTGCTCTTCCTGTCGGCTGGTTCGGTTATCCAGGGTCTGGAGCGTGGTCATCACCACCTGGAGCACGACCCCAAACTTAAAAAGCTGGTCAAACAAGAGCATCATTTCGATCCGCAAGATATGCGCAACATGGGCGGCCTGCGCACCAAGATGAAAACCACGTATATTGTCTACATGGTTGGCACATTAGCGTTGGCAGGGTTATTCCCCTTCGCTGGCTTTTGGTCGAAAGACGAAATTTTAGCTGAAGCCGCTCATCTGAATCCGACTGCTTATGGCCTGTTGACTGCTGCAGCCTTCATGACCGCCTTTTATATGGGGCGCCAGATTTGGATGGTGTTTTTTGGCAAGCCTCGCTCGCCGGCTGCAGAACACGCCCAGGAGAGCCCGCCGGTGATGACCATCCCGCTCATCATCCTGGCGATTTTATCCGCGCTAGGCGGCTTCATGAATCTGCCCTTCAAGGGCTTTCACCAGTTCTCCCACTGGCTGGAGCAAACCAGCGAGAATTTTCATGCCGGCGAGTTTGTTCTGAGCGTGGCGCTGCTTAGCACCGCCTTGGCTCTGCTGGCAATTGCTGTTTCATGGTGGCTCTATATGCGCCGGGCTGCCAAACTCGAGGCCTTGCCAGCCGCCAAACGCCCGGATGATCCATTGCGCCAGATTCTAGGCCCGCTTTTTACATGGATGAACAACAAATGGTATATCGATGAATTATATTGGGCGGCGATTTTAAACCGCTACGTCGATTTGGCGCGTTTCCTTGCCGATTACGTCGACTGGCGCTTCTGGCACGATTGGGTGCATGACCGGCTGCTGGTGAAAGGCTATAACCTGCTCTCTCGCCTGCTCTCGGTGCATATCGATCTGGGCGGCATCGATGCCTTTGCCAATGGCCTGGCGAGCACTACTCAACGATTGGCGGCCTCGCTGCGCCGCCTGCAAACCGGTTTTGTCCGCAATTACGCCCTATCGATCTTCTTGGGTGTGGTCATCATTATTGGATATCTGGTGCTTCGGTAAAACATGGCTGTTTTTATGCGGTCTTTTAAGTAAAAAGCTTTGGAGGCAAACAAATGGTTTATCTGCTGCATCCTCTAACCCTGGTCACTTTTCTGCCCTTGTTGGGGGCGCTGGTGATCTTGTTTTTGCGCGCCGAACAAAAGAACCTGGCTCGCTGGATTGCAATGCTTACTTCACTAATAACATTCGTCATCTCGATTGCAATCCTGGTGCAGTTCAACCCCCAAAATCCAGGTCTGCAATTGGCAGTCAATTTGCCATGGATCCAAGTTGCTGAATGGAATATCCATTTTCATCTGGCAGTGGATGGGTTGAGCATTCTATTGGTGCTGCTCACCACCTTCTTGACCCCGATTGCGATTCTTTCTACCTGGACAGCCGTCGAAGAGCGGGTCAAAGATTTCATGGTCTTTTTCCTGCTTCTTGAAGTGGGCATGACCGGCGTGTTCCTGGCTCAAGACCTGTTCTTGTTCTACGTTTTCTGGGAGTTCACCCTGGTGCCCATGTATTTTCTGATCGGCATCTGGGGCGGCCCGCAGCGCATGTATGCAGCGGTCAAATTCTTCCTCTACACCATGGCTGGCTCGATTTTGATGTTGCTGGCAATTCTGTGGCTGGGCATTCAGCAGCAGAGCTTTTCTGTGCCAGAGTTGATCGCCAAGGGCGGCATTCCCGCCGATTTGCAAATCTGGCTCTTCCTGGCGTTTGCTGCGGCTTTTGCCATCAAGGTGCCGATGTGGCCGCTGCATTCCTGGTTGCCCGATGCGCATGTCGAGGCGCCGACCGCGGGTTCAGTAATCCTGGCTGGTGTCTTGCTCAAGATGGGCACCTATGGTTTTCTGCGCTTCAACCTGCCGCTCTTTCCGTCAGCCGCGCTTCAACTGGCGCCGTATATGGCCGGGCTGGCCGTGGTCGGAATTCTTTACGGGGCAGCCGTTTCCTACGCTCAAAAAGATGTCAAGAAACTGGTGGCTTATTCTTCGGTCAGCCATCTGGGGTTTGTCATGCTGGGTTTGTTTGCCCTCAACCCCCTGGGCATTCAAGGTGGGATTTTGCAGATGGTTAACCACGGTCTGAGCACGGGCGCTTTGTTTTTGCTGGTAGGAATGATCTATGAACGGCGCCATACTCGTGATATGAACGCTTTTGGCGGCTTGTGGAAGGTGATGCCTGTTTACGGCGCCCTGACTCTCATCGTGGCGATGTCATCGATGGGTTTACCAGGGCTGAATGGCTTTGTCGGTGAGTTCACCATTTTGCTTGGCGCCTGGGGGGCGGGCAGCACTGGCGGCCCGTTGGGTTCCTATTGGTTTGCCGGGCTTTCGGCTCTGGGCGTTATCCTGGCGGCGGTGTATATCCTCTTCATGTTCCAAAAGATGTTTCTTGGCCCGGTTGACAAAGAAGAGAATCGCAATCTGAAAGACCTGAACTGGCGTGAAATCGCCACCCTGTTACCGATCATTGTGCTCATTTTCTGGATCGGCCTGTATCCCAAGCCGTTTTTCAACCTGATGGCGCCGGCAGTTGACCAATTGGTTGCCATTTTGCAGGCCGCTTCCGTCGCTGGTCTTCCATAAAACAGGCGCAGTCGTTGAGCGATATGATGCGCAATTCCTATTATCCTCTCCAGCCCTTCACTCCGTGTCGGGCGCCATCCTGTTGGGAGGTGTTATGCCCGCAGATATAAATGCTTCCATTTTGGCGATCTTGCCCGTGATTGTGCTGGCTGCTTGGGCGAGTATTTTGCTGCTAATTGATTTGTTTTTCCTGAGAAAGCGTCCAGGGGTAACATCGGCTTTGACGGCGTTGGGCTTGCTGGTTAGCCTGGGATTGGTTTTGGTCCGCTATCCGCAAACCAGCAGCGCTTTTGGCGGTATGATCACCGTCGATCGTTTTGCAAACTTTCAAAATTTGCTGCTGCTGTCTAGCGGGCTGGTGGGAGTGGCGCTGGCTCATGATTACCTCAAACGTTTGCATTTGCTGCGCGGCGAATATTACGTTCTCCTGATGTTCTCTTTGACCGGTATGATGCTGATGGGCATGGCCTCCGACCTGATTATCGTCTTCTTGGGGTTGGAATTGCTCTCGATCCCCTTGTATGTGTTGGCAGGGATTGCCATCCCGCGCCCCAATTCGGCAGAGGCAGCCTTGAAATATTTCTTGCTGGGCGCTTTTTCATCGGGTTTTGTGGTGTATGGCATTGCCTTGGTATACGGAGCTGCTGCATCCACCGGTTTCAGGGAGATTATCGCGGCCGTCAACAATGGGCTGGCGAACCCACTCTGGTTGTTGCTTGGCGCGGCGCTAATCTTGATTGGTTTGGGGTTCAAAGTAGCCTTGGTGCCCTTTCACATGTGGGTGCCAGATGCCTATCACGGGGCGCCAACAGCCGTAACCGCCTTTATGGCGGTAGGCGCCAAGGCAGCGGGTTTTGCCGCTTTATTGCGCCTGTTTGTGCTGGTCTTCCCTTCGCTGGCGCAAGACCTCATGCCGGTCTTTTGGACCCTGGCTGCCCTGACGATGACCTTGGGCAATGTCGTTGCCATTGCACAGAGCAATATCAAGCGCTTGCTGGCTTATTCCAGCATTGCCCACGCTGGCTACATTATCATGGCGTTGGTTCCATTCGGGCAAGTTGGCATCGCCTCAGAAGTGGTCGGCTCGGTCTTGTTCTACCTGGTGGCTTATGCCTTTACCAGCTTTGCGGCCTGGGCGGTGGTGATTGCCCTGGAGCAAAACGACGAAACTGGCCTTAACCTGGAGGATTATGCTGGCTTGGGGCGAAAATACCCGGCTTTGGCGGCTGCAATGGCGGTTGCTATGCTCTCCTTCACCGGCATCCCCCCTACGTTGGGATTCTTTGGTAAGTTCTACCTGTTCCGCACGGTTATCCAGGGCGGCTTCATCGGCCTGGCATTGATTGGCGTGCTGACCTCGCTCGTCTCGGCGTATTATTACCTGCGGGTAGTTGTGATCATGTATATGCGCCCGGGCGAGCCCGTCGTTCGCCAAAATGTGTGGCTGCAAATAACCGCCTTGGGCTCGGCCGCGGTCGTGGTGCTGCTGAGCGTTTTCGCCCAACCGGCGCTGACCTGGGTTGCACAGGCCATTTTGCAATTGTTGTGACCGGTGGGTCGATTAGATAGTTCTATCAGAGGGCTGGATTCCCCGGCCCTTTTTCATTTTGAATAAGTTCTGACTGCCAGTGCTTAGATTTTTGCAACATTTTGCACCCCTTGCGGTTCGCCCAGAACAATGGCATAATGGTAGTTCTGGCTGCTCGATCAGCAGCCCTAACCGATTAAGAAAGAGTAGGAGTGTAAGAAAAGATGATGTTTAGAAAATTGTTACCAATTCTCGCCCTTTTGCTGCTGGCGAACTTTCTGGTTTCTGCTTGCGGTTCAAATGGCGAATTTGCTGGCGAAGTCACTGAAATTGCCATCGACCCGAACGTTTCGGATCCCGAAGAAACAGATGCTGGTGCTGGCCTTCAGCCCACCCAGCCGCCTACCACGCCTACGCCTATGCCGGAGCCAACCACTGCGCCTGTTGAAGTGTCAGAACCGACTCCCATCCCCTCGCCCACCATGACTTTCACCCCATATGAGGCGTTGGTTGCACAAGGTGTGAACCTGGCTCAAGAAGAGAAATTCACCGAAGCGCTGGCATCCTTGACCGAAGCGACCAGAATGGAACCAAACAACGCTGAAGCCTTTATCCAGCGCGGGCGCGTCTACTTAATGCAAAATATGTTCGAGCAAGCGATCACAGATTTTAATTTTGCCATCAATTTTGATCCTTCTGATCCGCGTGGCTACAATGGACGAGGCGTTGCTTATGCCGCCCAAGAAAGTTTCAATCAGGCGATTTTGGATTTCAATAAAGCCATCGAGGTGGCGCCTGATTTTGTCGATGCTTATTTCAACCTGGGCTTGGTCTACCTGAATCGCCAGGAATATGACCTGGCGATTGAAGTGTTTAACAAAGCGATTGAGATCAATCCGATCGACCCGGAAGGCTATTACAATCGTGGAAACGCCTATTACCTGTCTGGCGATCTCGAGAGCGCGTTGAGTGATTTCACTCAAGAGATTGAAGTCGCGCCAGATGGTGCAGCCGGTTATCAATCCCGCGGCCTGATCTATTTCGAAATGGAGATGTTCGAAGAAGCCGTCGCGGATTTCACGAAAGTGATTGAATTGCAGCCCGAAAATTATGAGGCATACTTCTATCGTGGTCTATCCTATATCTCGCTTGGTGAAAATGAGAAAGCGATTGCAGATCTAGAAGTGGCCGCTGCACAAGAAATTGATGCGGAAATAAAGTTGCGCGCACGAGAAGAAATCGATAAATTGCGCAGTGGGCAGTAAACAACCAGTTACAAAGAACTTGAGGCGGCGGGCGCACGAAATATGCGCCCGCCGCTATGTTATCATTGTGTTAAGTAAGCCAGTAAATTAGATTATTTTTCCCTTGACAATTGTTTACAGATGCATTATACTTTCACCCAACGGATACAAATCCGAAACCCCTTTCATATCTTCACAAGGAGAAAATGATTATGAAGAAACTGAATCTGCTTTTGATCGTCGCCATGCTGGCCGCTGCTTTGGTAGCCGCCAACCCGCCTGGCAAACTGGTGGGCCTGCATATCATCAATGCCTCGGGCGACACTGTGTACATGAAGTTGGAAGGCCGCGGCACGGGTGCGTTCTATTACCTGACCATCCCGCGTGCAACCTCCAAGCACTTCACCGTCTTGGTTGACAGCTATCGCCGCACCACCTGGGCATGTGGCGGCATCCGCAGCACCGGCAGTCTGATCATGAGTGGCCAGGTCAAGCTCAAATTCGTCCCCTGCGGACGTTTTCCGTTGGTTGTGAACTACCACTGGTTCCACGGCGTGTTGCACCTGAAGCCGAACTTCGGCGAGCCGACCCAGGAAAAGGTTGTCTTCTTCCAGGCTTACAACAATTCTGTATGGGTGAAGCGCACCACCGCCGCTTTCCCGATCGTCCCGATTTGGCTCAGATATAAAGCCGCTGTTGCTTGGCGCACCACCC
>JAGUYW010000002.1 GCA_020061105.1 Anaerolineales bacterium
CGATCCTTGCCCGGGACTTCCGGATGGCGGCCAGCCCGTCGAACAGTTCGTTGATCAGGTTTGTCACCTCCTGAATTCTGGCTTCCGCCTCACGGGCCTCCGCTTCACTGGCCTTGATCCTGCGGTCCTGAACTACGGTCACGTCGATGGACTCTTTCGCTTCCCCGATAGACACGGTGACCCGGTACCTTCCCGGTGCCACCCGCGCCCCGGCGAAGCCCTGGGCTGCCTGCGCGCCTGCACCCTGGAGAGCGGCTGCGGTACAACCCAGTTCTGCCGCACTTGCGGCGTCGTCAACGCCATCCTGGCCAGCCAGGGCGGGCAGAGCGACACCCGCGAGTGCCGTATGCTGCGCGCCAACGGCGAAGCCCTCGACCTGCGCGTGACTGCCACCCCCCTCACTATCGGCAAGGAAGACTTCACCCTGTTCTCAGCGGTCGATATCGGTCACGAAAAGCGCCGCCGGGCGTTGGAGCGCATCTTCTTTCACGATGTGCTGAACACCGCCACCGGCATTTTGGGCTGGGCTGAGATGTTGAACACCGCCCGCCCCGAAGAACTACCCGAATTTCAAAGCACCATCCACAACCTGACTTCCCGCCTGATCGACGAAGTTCACAATCAACAAACCTTGAGCGCCGCCGAGAGCAAGCAGCTGGTGGTACGCCCCGGCCCGATCGCCTCGCTCGACTTGCTGCAGCGTTTGACGAGCAGCTACAGCAAGCACCCGGTCGCCCGCCAGCGCGCCATCCTGATCGCCCCTGACACCGAACAGGTCTGCCTGACCAGCGACGAGGGCTTGCTGCTGCGCGTGCTCGGCAACATGTTGAAAAACGCCCTGGAGGCCTGCCAACCCGGCGAAACCGTCACCCTGGGCTGCCGGCGCATCGGGGACAGCTTGGACTTTTGGGTGCACAACCCCAACCCGATGCCCGAAGAAGTGCAACTGCAGATCTTTCAACGCTCCTTCTCCACCAAGGGCGCCGGGCGCGGCCTGGGCGCCTACAGCATGCGCCTGCTGGGCGAACAATACCTGCAAAGCAAAGTCTATTTCACCTCCGACCCGCATGGAACCACCTTCAACCTGCGCTGCCCGATAAGCCTATCACTCCCCTAGCCATGACCACTGAACCCAAACCCAAAAAGACCCCTCCTGTCCCACCTCCAGACCCCATGCCGCCCAAGGCATTCAGCCCTTTGCTGCCGGGTGAATTTCGTAGCCAGATGATCACCGCGGTGGTTTTCTTACTGGGCGGTTTCTTGGGTCTCCTGGCGCGCATGGACTCCTATACCTTTGAAACGATCGCCAATGATTATGGGGTCATGGTATGGTTGCTGACCTGCGGCTTTCCCATACTGTGGTTGGTCGCAATCATCCTGACTCTGAAAGCTGCCCGCCATCGTCGCCAGACCATTCAATTCGATACGCAACGCCAGATGGTCAAAGGCGAGATCACCTATCTGTGGTCGGATAAATCGGAGGGTAAGAAATACTTTGCCGCCTATCTCTACCTGGATGGGCTGCAAGCCTACCAGCAAGTGCACCCGCGCACCTTCAAGCGCCTGCAGATCGGCGAGGCAGCGGTGGTGGAATACTTACCAGACAAGCCGCAAGTATCGATCTTGAATTTGAATATTAAAAGCTGATGGATTGCTACCCGTCTATCGTCCGGCCAGGATGATAGACGCCCACAAACTGACCCAGCGATCCGTCTCCTCCCCAGCGCCCATCTCCTTCCAGGTGCGCTGGCGGTAAGGGCTGCTGCCGCGCCAACGACCGTTTTTGCCGCGCTGCTGCGCCAGCCAATCCATCGCCGGCTGCGCCCCGGGGTGATCCAGAGCGCCTGATTCGTGCAGTACGCGCAAGGTAAACAGGATATCGGTCTGGTAGAACAAGGGGAAATTCAACTTGAACCACAGCGGGTGGATGCTCGCTCTCTCCGGTGTCGGGTAATCCGCCTGCGCCAACCTGCCTGCCTCGAGCAAAAATTCCACCCCGCTGCGGATGGCTTGCTGCACTTCCGGTGAACGCCCGGTTTCGGGCAGCTTCGCCAACCCCCATAACGCACGCGCCACACCCCAGGCGCACGGGTAGCCATAGTTGTATTCGCAGCGACAGCCATCGTTCATCACATCATGCACCAGGTATTCCACGATCGCCCCCTGGCGCTCGTCATCCAAACGCCCAGCGTGGGCGATGTAGCGCAGCATGTTGCCCCACAAACACGACCAGCCGCCGCGACCGCTCTGCCTGCGCCGCTGCATGTCTGAACCCAAGGCAGCGAGCATATACTCGACACTGCGCGGGTAAGGCGAGTCCAGGTCGCTGGCGCGATAGGAGCCAACCAAAGCCAGCATCGCCTCCACCCCGCGCTGGAAGCGTGGATCGGCGCCGCCCACCTCCAACTCTGCCAACAAGGTCATGCTCCAGTGGGTGCTTCGATACTTGGGTTGGTAATAGTTGTTCTCACCGCGCCAGGCGCCACTTTCAGATTGGTGGGATAGGATAGCCGGCGCCGGGCCTTGAGCCATAATCGCATTCCTGGCTGCCTGCACCTGTGGATCGTCGAGCGGCAGTTTTTGCAAATCGACCAGGGCGCGGTAGCGGATGGTGGGTGTTTCTGCAGCCAACAACCAGGGGATCAGGTCGCTATCGGGCATGGGGATCCATCCTTTCAAATCCTTTTTTTATCTGGATTATTTGCGTGACAGGTGCAAGGCATCAAAACCAGATGCCTTGCACCCGGGAAGCTTGTCCTGCAAAAGCAAATGGGAGCCTGTAAGCATTGTACAACTGCTTACCGACTCCCACAAGAGTAAATTTTGCCATTTTCAACCGCTCACCCCCTGGTTTCACTGTTTTTCTGCGGATTACTCCAATAACCGGCCTTGTAAGGCCAACTCCTCTTGATCTTGCATCCACGCCGCCAGTTCGGACGGGACAGGGGAAACGGGGTGCTGCCCGACTACCAACCGCCCGCTCTCATCGAGCCGTTCGGTGATGTTGGCCTGCAAGTTCTCGTCCAGGGCGGGGTAGTCTGAACGCTGGTGGGCGCCGCGGCTCTCGCGCCGCGCCAGCGCCCCCAGCAGGCTGGCCTTGGCAGCCAACAGCGAGCCGCGCAAATCCAGGGCGATGGCCAGGTCACGGTAGCCTTCGGCGTCCGGGCGCACATCCACGCTCCGGGCGGCCTCTTCCAATTCGGCGATGCGCTGCAAGCCTTGCTGCATGCGGGTTTCATCGCGCACCACCCCACAGGTCTCCCACATCGTATCGCGCAAGGCGCGCTGCAGCGGGCGGGCCAGTTCGTCACCCGGTTGAATCAGGCTGTCCAGTTCTTCGTGGGCGGCTTTCACCAGCGAATGACTGCGCAGTTGGGCGCTGATGCCGGATGAAAAGCGCGCCGCCGCTTGCCCGGCGCGCCGTCCAAAGACCAGGATCTCAGCCAGCGAGTTGCCGCCCAGGCGGTTGGCGCCGTGCACCCCGCAGGTCACTTCGCCGGCGGCGTACAAGCCCTGGATCTCGGTGGCGTGCGTCTCAGGCTCGACCACCACCCCGCCCATCGAATAGTGGGCAGTAGGGGCCACTTCCATAGCCTGGCGCGAGATATCCAGCATTTGCGTCTCCATGAATTGGCGGTACATGCGGGGGATTTTTTGCAAGATGAAGCTTTTTTCGCGGTGGCTGATATCCAGGAAAACGCCGCCGTGCGGCCCGCCGCGCCCTTCGATGATCTCGGTGTAATTGGCCAGCGCCACGCGGTCGCGGGTGGAAAGTTCCATGCGCTGCGGGTCGTAGCGGCTCATGAAGCGCTCGCCCAGGGCGTTGAACAGCCGCCCGCCTTCGCCGCGCACCGCCTCGGTCACCAGCACGCCCGCCATGTCCTCCGGGTAGACCATCCCGGTGGGATGAAACTGCACCAGTTCCATATCCGCCACGGCGCAGCCGGCTTGCAAGGCCAGGTACATGCCGTCGCCGGTGTTTTCGTCGCGGCGGGAGGAGCTGCGCCGCCAGATGCGGTTGTGGCCGCCGGCTGCCAGAATGACGGCGTCGGCGTAATAGACAGTGCGCTCGCCGCTGTGGATATCGAAAGCCATGGCTCCGAAACATACGCCCTCGTGCACCAAAAGACGCGAGACGTACTGGTGCTCGCGGATCGGGATGCGCAGTTCTTCCACCTTTTGCGCCAGCGTGTCGATGATGGCGCGCCCGGTGTAATCAGCGGCGAAGCAGGTGCGGCGGTATTTGTGCGCCCCAAAAAAGCGCTGGTTGAGCGCGCCATCTGGGGTGCGGTCAAATTCGCAGCCCCATTCGGCCAGTTCGAGCACGGCTTGCGGGGCCTCGCGGGTTAAGATTTCGACGGTGTGCGGATCGGACAGAAAATAGCCCTCGTGCAGCGTGTCGGCAAAGTGCTGCTGCCAGCTATCTTGCGGGTCGACCGTACCCAGGGCGGCGTTGATGCCGCCGGCCGCCAGCACAGTGTGGGCGTCTTTGCGCATGCGCTTGCCCACGATCACCACTTCGCTGCCAGCCTGGTGAGCGGCGATCGCCGCTCGCAGCCCTGCCCCGCCAGAGCCGATCACCAGGATGTTGGTTACATTGGTACGATGAGCGTTGTCCATAATGGTCTCCTTTTCAAGGTTCCGGATCGATCCTGCCGCCGCGCACAGTAGCGCCCAAAACCAGCCCGGCGCCGATGATAGCCAGGTTTTTGATGATATACTGCCCTTCCAGCGTCAGTCCGTACGGAAAGACTGTCCACACAGCCTGCGGCAGAAACAAGAGCGGTGAAGTCGTGCCGATCATTTGGGCAAACAACAGCAGCAAAGTCAGGCGCATGAACTTGCCGCTCAGCAGTCCGAGGCCGATGACGATTTCCCAGATCGCCAGCACGGGTTGGAAAATATCCGGATCGATGAACACAATCGTGCTGCGCACCAGGTCTTCAGCCGGGCTCAGCCCGGGAACCAGCTTGAGCGCCCCAAACCACACGAAGATCACCCCCAGACCAAGCCGCAAGACCAGCAAGCCGTACTGCGCCATCCAGCGTGTGATGCGCCGGTCGACCTGGTGAAATTTGCGCTCTAAAGCGTTGAAATAGGTTGTCAGTTTCATAAGATTCTCCTATCGGTAGGAACCATTATAATAAAGATATTGTAGATACATATTGTACCATTATTCACAATCATTGTAGCCATAATTCATGAGATGGCAATTAAGGGAAACCGAGAGTTCGCTTAATCCCCCTACCCTGATAGGCTATGCAAGTGCAAGGCGCCCGTAGCCGTGTCGCGTTTCGGCTTGTCTATCCCTCGCAAAGCCAAGCTGCTTTTTACCGCCCTGCTGCACCATCTGCTCTTCCCCGACACCCTGACATTCATTTTCCGCCGATCGGCGGTTGAACCGTAGAAGACCAGGCGTCTTTCTTTTCGGTAAGCAGCGGCAAAGTGAAGTAGAAGCGGCTGCCCTGCCCGGGGGCGCTTTCGACCGCCAGCTGCCCGCCATGCGCCTCGACAATGCCGCGGGCGATGGCTAAGCCCAAACCAGCCCCCCCCTTCTGGCGGCTGCCCGAATTATCCGCCCGGTAGAAGCGTTCGAAAATATATGGCCGGTCGCTGGCGGCGATGCCTTCGCCGCTATCGACCACTTCGACGCACACCTGGTTCTCTAGCGGAAAAGCGCGCAACTGCACATGACCGCCAGGCGGGGTATGGCGCAAAGCGTTGTGCACCAGGTTACTCAAGACGCGACCGATTTGCTGCACGTCGATCAAGATCCGGTCGCAGCTGGCGGCAATCGAGCCATTCAAATCAATCTGCTGGCGAGCAGCCATTTCAGAAAAACTTTCCAACGTATCCGAGAGCAAATCCGTCAAAGAAGCCGGTTCACGGTTCAATTTGAGGCCCCCGGCGTCGATTTGCGCCATCTGGAACAGGTCATCGATCAGAGCGGAAAGGTTGCGAATATCGCGTTGGGCAATCGCCAGGTAACGCTGCACGGTTTGAGGATCTTCCACCACCCCATCTGCCAGCGCCTCCACAATCGCCCGGATGGATGCCAGCGGGGTTTGCAGATCGTGGCTGACCCAGGCGATCAGCTCGCGCCGCAAATTATCTAGCTGGTTTTGCTTTTGGGCGGCCTCGTGCAGGCGCTCGGCCATCTGGTTGAAAGTTTGCGCCAGCGCGGCCAGCTCGTCTCGCCCGTTGAGTGGAACGCGCGCGGTCAGGTCTCCAGCCTGGATCTGCCGGGCAGCCTGGTCTAATCTTTCGATACGGTTGGTCAAGGCGGTGGAGAAAAAATATCCCAACACCAGGGCAATGCCGGCGGCAAAGACCAGCAAGACGGTCGCCAGCAGCAGGTCGTGCTGGCTGGCAAACATCAGGCGCGCCGTCACCCAGACGTTGAAAAAGGTCAGCAGGCTAGCCAGAGCGTAACTGCCCAGCAAAGTCCAACGCAGGTTCGGGGAATGCTGGATCCAGTTCAAACGATAGGCGGCATACCCAGCCAGGGCGGAAATCAGCGCCGTGGCAGTCAGAAACAACGCCATCAGGCTGAGTTCGTGCATGGGCGGGTACATCAGCAGGTAGAAAAAACCCAATGAAAGCGCCAGGATGAGAAGAATCCCCAACAGGTAGCGCAGCGGCAGCGCCCAGCCGGGCTGGTTTGGCGTTGTTTGCATTGCTCAGGCCTCCCTTATGGCTCGAATTTGTAGCCCACGCCCCACACAGTCAGTAAATGGCGCGGCTCAGATGGGTTGGCTTCGATTTTTTCACGCAGGCGGCGGATATGCACCGTCACTGTGCTCGGGTCAATGTAATCGGACAGGCCCCAGATCGATTCTAGCAGTTGGTCGCGGGTGAAAACTTGCCGCGGGTGGCGCGCCATCCACCACAGCATATCGAACTCTTTTGCGGTCAGGAATTGCTCCTGCTCAGCAACGATCACCGTGCGCGAGAGCGGGTCGATGTGCAGATCCGTAAAGACCAGCGGCGTTTCGGCGCTATCCTGGGCGCTCTTGTTCGCCCGGCGCAGCACCGCCCGCACCCGGCTGACCAGTTCCTGCGGACTGAACGGCTTGACGACGTAATCATCCGCCCCCATTTCAAGCCCGGCGATGCGGTCGCTCTCTTCGCGGCGGGCGGTGAGCATGATGATCGGCGTATCGCTGCGGTCGCGCAGCCAGCGCGTGAGCGCAAAGCCATCCAACGAGGGCAGCATGATATCCAGCACTACCAGCGCCGGCATTTGGCGCTCCATGCCGTTCAAAGCCGCTTGACCATCATGATACACCTGCACCTGGTAGCCGGCTCTGCGCAAATACAGGCTGATCACCTCGGCAATGCTCGTTTCGTCTTCAACGACTGCAATCAATGTTCCTCGCATGATGCTTTCTCCCACCACACATTATATCCGCTGCGACTGCTGCGTAGCCAAAAAATCTGTTACAGAATGCTTACAAAACCTCGCGTTCCATTCATGGTTTGGTAATGATTATGCTGTTCTTTTGTAAGAGGTTGTGGATAAGATAAGCGTATTCTATTCGATCCTAACAATTTGGAGGTAAACATGCAACCGCGAAAATTTTTGGTATTAACCCTGACGATCCTGTCCCTGGTGATCTCTTCATGCAGCCCAGCAGCCGCGCCTGACAAGATGATGGACAAACCTGCAACAGAGGCGATGATGGAGAAGCCAGCCACAGAAGCTATGATGGAGAAACCAACCGAAGACGGCATGGCGAAAGAAATCATGGCGACCGAGGCGCCAGAGGCGATGATGGAAAAGCCGACCGAAGAAGCCATGAAAGACGACGAGATGATGGTTGAGCTGCCGGCTTGGTTTAGCGCTGGCCTGGTCGATGTTCGCAACGGGCAGACTTTCACGATCAACGATCTCAAAGGCAAAGTGATCCTGGTCGAGATGCTGGCAATGTGGTGCTCCAACTGCCTGAAACAGCAGAAACAGGTGCTCGAACTACACCAGCTGCTCGGCGAGAAGGGCGATTTTATCTCGATCGGCCTGGATATCGATGCGAACGAGGACGCCAACAGCTTGAAGGGCTACATCGAGCGCAACGGCTTCAACTGGGTGTACGCTGTATCGCCAGCTGAAGTATCGCGAGAAATCAGCAACCTGTACGGCGGGCAGTTCATCAACCCGCCCTCCACCCCGATGTTGATTATCGACCGGCATGGCAAGGCGCATATCCTGCCATTCGGTGTCAAGAGCGCTGCGCAGCTTCTCGAAGCGCTGAAACCCTTCTTGGAAGAAGACATGTAAGGCGCGGCAGCTATCCCTGATCCCCCACCACCTGGACATCTACTTCTCTCAAAAAGGCGCTTTCATGACTCTCGATACGATAATTACTGCTCTGTCTTTGGGCTTACTGGCAACCACCAGCCCGTGTGTGCTGCCGCTCTACCCCGGCTTTCTGGCTTACCTTAGCGGTGGGCAGCAAGGCCTGGCGGAATCCCGGGCCCGGTATTTCCTGGGCGTCTTCGTGCTTTTGGGAGTGTTGGTGATGATGCTGGCGCTGGGCGGGCTGATTGCGCTGCTATCGATCTCGATTGGCAGCGCGCTCAGCCTGATCATCCCGCTCGCTGATCTGTTGATCATCGGCCTGGGGGCGCTGCTGCTGCTTGACAAAAACCCATTCAAAGCCCTGCCGCAAATCCAGGCGCCGGTATTCTCCAACCCTTTCCTGAACGCCTTTCTGTACGGATTGCTGTACGGGCCGATTGCGCTTCCGTGCTCCGGCCCGTTAGTGGTGGGCATCTTCGCCTTCTCGCTCACAGCCGGAGAAGCGCTGAGCAAACTATGGATTTTTCTGTGGTTTGGAGTTGGTTTTGGTCTGCCGCTGCTGGCGCTCTCGCTGCTTTCCGGCGCGCTGCAGCGCAGCATCACGCGCCTGTTTGCCCGGCACAGCCGGGCGATCAACCTGATCGGCGGCGTGATCCTGGTAGGCGTGGGGGTTTTCGATCTGATCAACAACTGGGAACTGGTGCGCTCGTTCTTGGGGTAACATACTCCCCGGTTGGACTCCCGGGAGGAGTGCGGCCGGGGATGTGGGCTGCTTTTAGCGGGCTTTCACCTTCTTCCCCTTCCCCCTCTCCTCCGCCGCCTTTAAATTCTCCGCTACCCTGAACTTCACCATCTCACCGATCAACGCCAGCGGCAATGGCTGGTCGAGTGGAAATTGCACCGAGCCTTTGGCGTTTTGATAGCCAGCTAACTCTTTCGCAAACGAGGCAATCCCGCTAGGCGTCGGGTAGAAGCCGATGTGCTTCTTGAAGGCCGCAAAATGCACCAGGTTGCCGTGCAAGAAGAAAGTGGGCATCTGGTAGCTGATCTTCTCCTGCGCCTGGGGAGCGGCGACCTGGATGGCGGCGCGCATTTGCTGCAGCTTCACCTGCACATCTTCAGGAAAGCTGGCAATATATTCATCGATGGAAGTAAAGGTCGTTTTCGGATCGCTCATGGCATCATTCCTCCGTGGAATAAGCTGCTCTTTCTTCGGCGGCGCTCAAAGCCAACCCACCTGGCTGCAACGGCCTGACTTCGATGTCCAGGCGCTCGCCCAGGGCGTCTTGCACCTTATCCAGGTCATACTGGGTTTGCAGGCCCAGCCAGAAACGCGCCGAATTGCCAAAGAAGCGTGCCAGGCGCAGGGCGGTATCGGCGGTGATGCTGCGCTTGCCCAAGACGATCTCGTTAATGCGGCGCGGATGCACGCCGATGGCAAGCGCCAGGCGGCTCTGACTCATCCCCAAGGGTTTGAGAAATTCTTCCTGCAGTACTTCGCCAGGATGTACAGGGGTTAATATATCTGATTTCATACCAACACCTACTTTCTAATGGTAATCTAAATCTCTACTTCGTACGCGCCATAGTCAATCCACTTGAAACATACCCGCCACTGGTCGTAATGCGAATGCTGTACTGCCCAGCGCAAGCGCCGCTCAGTTTCTCCAACCGGTTAGCAGGTGGGATTCTCAAATCAAGCAAAGATTGTGCGTTATCCAACATGCGCAATTCCGCAATGCGGCCTGTTGAATTTCGGCGGGCAGCTTGCGCGAGCGCTGGCGGTAGAAAATGTGGCGTGTTTCGCGGCAGCCCTGGCAGCCGTGTTTGGGATGTTTCTCTTGCAAGCGCCCTTTGGTTCTGGCCAAATCAGGTCGATGCACCAACAATGCGTTCCGGAAGCATACGCATGCCATAACGCGGGTTGAGGGTGATGAGCGGGGCTGTGCCCACCCGCTGCCCTTGCGCCAGCGCCAGGCGATAGCGCTGGGCGACGGTGGCCAGGATTAACTGCCCTTCGGTCATGGCAAAATAATCGCCAATGCATTTGCGCGGACCAGTGCTGAAGGGCAGGTAGGCGAACTTATGACGCCGTTCCACTTCATCCTCCGTGAAGCGCAGCGGACGAAATTCGTGCGGCGCTTCCCACAGGCGTGGGTGGCGGTGCAGGGCGTACAGGATGATGTGAATCACGCTACCAGCCGGGATGGGATAGCCGGCCAGTTCGTCATCCTGGATGGCGCGGCGGGCAATGCTCCAGGCCGGCGGGTACAGGCGCAGCGCCTCCTGGAACACCATGCGGGTATAAGGCAGGCGCGGCAAGTCGTCCACTGCTGGCGGGCGGTCTCCCAATACACGCTGTACTTCTTCAGACAGGCTGGCGGCTTCTTGCGGGTGCTGCGAAAGCAAATAAAAGGTCCAGGTCAGGGCGTTGGCGGTGGTCTCGTGCCCTGCCAACAAGATCGTCATCAGTTCGTCGCGCAGTTGGCGGTCGCTCATACCCTGGCCGGTCTGTTCGTCGCGAGCCTGCAAGAGCATGCTGAGCAAATCGTCATGCGCAGCCGGATGGGCGCGGCGCTGGGCGATGATCTCGGTCACCAGGGAATCCATGACCTGCAAGGCAGATTTGAACTGGCGATTGGCGCGCGTCGGCAGCCAGGGCAGCAGGATCGAGAATATATTCCCGAAGCCAAAACGGGCATTGGCCTGCTTGAAGGCTTGCCCGAACTGGCTGGCTTCCGCCCCCAGGTCGACGCTGAGCAGCGCCTTGCCGACGATGGTAAGCGTCAGGCGCATCATCTCCTGGTCGATCGCCAGCGCCTGCCCACGCCCTACGCCAGGCTGCCAGCGTTCCAACATCGCCAATGTCTCACCCACCATCATCTCGCCCAGGGCGGCAATGCGCTGGCGGTGGAAGGCTGGCTGCATCAAGCGCCGCTGGCGCAGCCAGGTCTCGCCGTCGCTGGTCAGCAACCCCTGCCCGACCAACGGGTAGAGCATCTGGTAATCGAGGGCCTGTTTATTATAATTACGGCTATTGGTTTGCAAAATGTGCTGCACGGCGTCTGGGTGGCTGACGAAGATCGACTCGCCTCCCACGATGGTGATACGGGCAAGATCGCCATACTTTTCGATGACTTGCAAGCTATAAGCTAACGGATCGCGCTGGAAGGCGCCCAGGCTGCCAAAATACGGCAAGCCGGGGACGGCGGGGATGGTTTTAGTCGATGGTATCGTATTCACAAAAAATGCCTAAGTACCTTTTTCGTCAACAATCCGATGCTTTCGCAATTTATCCCTCGCTGTAACATTACAATCTCAGATACTGTGGCGCCTCAATATCTTCAAGAACCACCAGCACGCTTTCATCCAACTTGTGATGATCCACGACGATCTTGTTAAATCGCTTTTCAGGGGGAAGCGCAAGAAAGGCTTCTCGCACCCTGTTCAACGGCAGAACTAAGATTGAATTTTCGCGTCCCTTCCCATTTTCTACAGCGCGTTTCCCAAGCATTTCATCCGAAAACCGCTGACTTGTGTCAATCATGTTTTGACACAATCTCCCGTCAACGATCTCTACCTTGTAAATTCGATAGACACGAACGGTCGAAAAGCCGCGCGCATACCAATTTTCCGTCCACACGGGATGATCTTCAATGACAAATCCCACCGGTTGAACCGTGTATTGACTCGGCGTCAACGCCACGCCCATCGTTTCTTCGAACTCCTCCACCAATTCACGGTCAGGCGCGGACTCAAGCTCGAGATCGGACGGATATTGAAGATGCTTCAGGCAATATTGCTTCACCGCTTCCCAATCGGACGGCTCGATCAATATCCGGAAATCCTGCTCGGACCTGGAACGAATGCTGTCAAATTGAATTTCTCCGACGATCTTTTCCAACAAGTTTGGTTTGAGTAGTTTTACTCCCCCACCAAACGGCTGGGCGCGGACGTTGACGCTTCCATCTTCTAACACAGTCGCCTTGCGTTCCAATGTCAGCATCACTGTCCCGGTTTCAGGGTGAGGAAAAACCACCTGGTTGTAGGTGGCAACGCTAACGCGCAGTTCGCTCATTCGATTTCGGATGTAAATGCCAATGCCTGTTCGAGAGTCATCGCCCCGCCTTTTTTCTGTGCTGCATCCAGTTCCGCCTCACCCAGCGCCGAGCGGATGAATTCCTGATTCGCTTCCACTTCCACGCGATCGGCAGGCCACCACGCGCCGCCAGTCTCTTTCAACACCGAATCCGCCGCGCTGAGCATGACCGCGCCCCATTCGACTTGCCCCTGGCGCGCCTTCAAACTCGCCAGTCCTGCCATGCACTCTGCCATGCCGCGCCGGTTGCCCAACTGGCGAAACATCTTCAGACTTTTTCTGAATTGCGATTCCGCCTGTCCATAGTCGCCTTCATGCTGAGCGATATATCCTAAACTATGGACGAAGCGCGCCCTGTCACCTTTATCGCCTGAATCGGGCAACAGCGCTTCACAATTATCGTAATATTTTCGCGCCAGGTCATACTGCCCCCGCGTGCGCGCTACTTCTCCAAGATTGTTCAAGGCAAAACTCAACAGCCAATGATCATTGATCTGGCGGGCTGCGGTTTCTGCTTTTGAATGATAGGCATGTGCTTTATCGAGATGTCCCAAACCAAGTTCGACGTTTCCCAAATGCACCTGCGTGAGGGCGTGGAAATATGGATTATCGACTTCAAAGGATTGGCGTGCTTCTTCGAGCAATGGCTTGGCGGCGTCGTCCCTGCCCATGTTTAATAAAGCGATCCCATTCGCCATCTGCAGCATTGCCATCATATCTTCATCTTCCAGTTGCTGCTCGATAACGAGAGCAGCTTTTAACTTTGCCAGCGCGGTTTCCTGCTGACCTTGCCAGAGCGCCATCAAGCCGCTGGATGCCAGAGCCATGACGCACATCGGTGGAGTGTTTTGAACCACGGGCAGCGCCAAAAACTTTTCAGCCCACTGCTGCCCTTCGATGAAATACCCGCGACGGTACCAGAACCAGAATAGCATAAAGATGAGACCCATACCGAGTGGGATTCCCTGTGGCGCTGCCAGACTCCAATTAAGCGTGGCGCGAATATTATCGATTTCTCGTTCGAACCACGTCAGCCAGTGATGAGATTTTGCCGAATAGATTTCCATCCCATGGTTGAGAATGATGTTCCCGAAATATTGCGCATGGCTTGCCTGTAAAGCTGGCGTTTCGCCGCTCTCAGCAAGACGTTCCATCGCGTAGGCGCGGATGATTTCCAACATCCCAAAGCGTAGCTCGCCGTTGACCTCTTCCTGGCGTAACAGGCTGTTATCCACGAGCGCGGTCAGTCCTTCCAGAATGTCGAACTTGTTATCCGTATTGCACACGGCTTCTGCGGCTTCGAACGTGAACCCGCCCACAAAGACGCTCAATCGTGCATACAACTTTTTCTCATCGTCGTTCAGCAAGCTGTAACTCCACTCGAGCGTGTTGCGGAGAGTCTGATGACGCGACGGCAGGTCGCGCGCGCCGCCTGTCAGGAGCTTCAGCTGGTCGTCGAGCCGTGAAAGGATTGCCTGCGGAGACAGCAGCTTGACGCGCGCGGCGGCGAGTTCAAGTGCGAGGGGCAGCCCATCGAGGCGGAGGCAGATCTCGGTCACGGAAGAGGCGTTTTCCTGTGTCAAGGCAAAGTTCGGTTGAGCGGCGCGGGCGCGTTCCACGAACAACTTTACGGACTCATATCCTGCCAAATCTTCGAGTGTCGATTCACGCTGTGGCATCTCCAGCGGCGGGACGGGGTATTCACGCTCACTTTGGATCTTTAGCACGATGCGGCTGCTGGTGATAATCTTCAATTGCGGCGCGGCGGCAAGCAGGTTGGCAACTACGGGCGCGGCAGAAATGAGCTGCTCGAAATTATCGAGCACCAGCAGAAGTTTTTTGTCGCGCAGATAATCCTGGATGTTATCGAGCAGGGGGCGCCCGCCTTCGCGCACTTCGAGTTGCTGCGCCAGGCGCGCGATGAATTGATTCGCATCGGTGTCATCGGCAAGCGGGACGAAGAACGCGCCGTTCGGGAAATGCTCGAGCGACTCCTGCGCTGCCTGTAAGCTGAGCCGCGTTTTACCCGTACCGCCAGGTCCGATGAGCGTTATGAGCCGCACATCGGGTTTTAAGATCAACTCTTTCAGCGCAGCCAGTTGTGCGGCGCGTCCGATGAATGGCGTGGGTTGCGTAGGGAGATTATGTTGTGGTTTTTTCGTTGAGACGGAAACAGCCTGGTTCTCGTCATAGAGCAGTTCGACGCTGGTTGGCCGTGGCAGTTTGAACACTGCAGCAAAGCGTTTGAGATTTACGGCGGCGTAGATCAGCCCCATAAGACGCTGCTCTTCAGGCAGACCCGGCTTGTGACAATATGCCAGACCTGAGGCGACTCCCGCCAGCCAATACTGCCCCCACAAGTCATCGTGCAGACTGGGATGGTTCGCCTGCACCCAATTTGAAAATTCGCCTCTCGCCGACTCGATCACTGCACTGACACCCGAGACTTCGATCGGCGCTTTATGCGGATCGGGAGCATCCGCAACGGCAAGCAACGACAGGAAGTTGACGCACTTCACGAACGAAACCTGAGACATTGCCAGCACGAGATACGACATCTCGAGATAGCGTTGGTCGTACAACAACGGCATGTTCTCTTTGAACAACGCAAAATCGATGAGGTAATAACCCGCCAGAGTCTCTCCATCTTCTGCGAACTTGACCAGGATGTTATTCGTGTTCAAGTCGCCGTGAATGAAGCCCGTGGCGACATCCATGGCGCGGATGTTGCCCCACGGCTCGGTCTTGCGCCCATACAGCAAGGGATTCGGTAAAACATGTCCGTTTACAAGAAAACCAGCAACATTTGCATTCGCCTTCCTTTGAATAAAGCGTTCGATGTTCCCACCTTCGTCCAACCGAAAACCAAGCCACTTCGCTAAAATCTTTTGCGGATGAACGGCTTGTTCGAAGGTCGAGCGTCCATTCCATTCGCTCTATAAAATCTTGTTCGTTACCGTGAAGATGGTTTTGAGCTGGCTTTGCCGTTCGTAGTTTGATAGCGGGCGATACTTTTGAAGCGACTCACCCGCGATGCGGTAAAAGATGGCAATCGCGCCTTCGTGCTCGATACGGTCGAAGATCAGTTCGGCGATGTGGGCGCGGGCGAATTCAGGCGCGGCTTTTTCCATCACGGTGTTGTGCCGCGTGCCTTCATCCGATTTGGCCTTCTTGCTTTTGCGGTCTAATTTGAGGATGCAATGCTCGACACGCCTGGTCTCAGTCCATGCCACGCTAACAAGATAAACGACCGCGCCCGACCAGCCTCCCACCAACAATTGCAGGGGCGTGATGGCGACCTTGTTGGCTTCCTGTGCGAGCAGAATGACTTGCTGGTATTCTGCGGGCATGGTTTGAAAATCCTTGGCCAGTTCGGGCATGGCTGAATCCATATTATTAGAGTATACCCGATTCTTTGCAGATAACTATGATTGGCGCTGTGTTTTCTTCAAAACCACCAGGTCTCGTTTGACCGTCCTGGCGCTCACCCCCAGTAAATCGGCCAGTTCTTGAACGGAAGGTTTGGCGCCCTGGCGCTGCAGGAAGGCGCGGCGCATGTTGATGGGCTTGGGTCAGCTTATAATAACTAGAAAATTCGTTCGAAACGCCTCTTGATATATGTCACTATTTGACATATACTGGGTATACAATTTCGAAAGTAGGTAACCGATGACCAATCCTGCCACCCGACTGATCACCCTGATCTTGCTCTTGCAGCGCCAACCCGGCCAGAAAGCCGCCGACCTGGCGCAGCGTTTGAGCGTGTCTGTGCGCACCTTGCACCGCTATCTGGCGATGCTGGACGAAATGGGCGTGCCGGTGTATTCCGAGCGCGGCCCGCAAGGCGGTTTTTCGCTGGTGCGCGGCTATAAGCTGCCGCCGCTGGTCTTCACCCCCGAAGAAGCCAGCGCTGTGATGCTCGGCGCAGGCCTGGTAGGCGAGATGTGGGGGCAGCTGTACCGGGAGGCCGCCCAAGGCGCCCTGGCCAAGCTGGAAAATGTGCTGCCAAAAGAACAGTTGCAGGAGATCGCCTGGGCGCGGCGCGCCCTGGTGGTGGTGGATGTCAACCGCGCCGACCTGGGACTGCTGGCGCCGCGCCTGGAAAAGCTGCGCCAGGCGACGCGCGAAAACCGCCAGGTGCGCATGACCTACCACAGCGCCAGCCAGCCGCACGGCGTCTCGCGCCTGCTCGATCCATACGGACTGGCGCATCGCGCCGGTTGGTGGTACGTGGCGGGTTACTGCCAGCTGCGCCAGGCAGTGCGCACCTTCCGCCTGGATCGCATCGCCGAACTGAGCTTGACCGAACAACGCTTTACCCCACCGGCTGATTTCGATCTGCGCGCCTACATCAGCCAGGAATGGCAGAGCGAAGCGCCGGTACAGGTGCGCTTGCGGTTCGAGGCGCAATACGCCCACATCGCCCAATACAGCCGCGGCTACTGGGAAAGCTTCGAAGAGCAGGTCGATGGATCGATTATCGTAGCCTTCAGCGCTTCGGACATGCAGTGGGCTGTGAGCAACGTTTTATCCTACGGCGCCGCCGTCATAGCGCTCGACCCGCCTGAAGTTCGCCAACAGGTGCATGCTGCGGCGCTGGCAATTTCAAAATCATATGAGGAGCGAAACCATGAGTAACCTTGCGATTTGCCGCCATTCATCAACATTTCTCGAATTTACAAGCCTGCCTGGGGCTACAAGCTCCCAAAAAGGCGCATCCTGCCGCAGCGATCCCGCCCGCCGCCCATTGCGTTGCCCGTATAGAATGATTTCACGCTCCCCGCCTGTTTCCTGTCGCCAGGGCGAGAACAGCGCCAAGCAGCTCTTAAGAACCTTTTGCGCCTTCGTGATTCAAATTCTTTATTTCACCACAAGGCGCCAAGAGCGCTAAGTAACCCTTAATAACCTTTGTGTCCTGGCGTCTTTGCGTTGAAAAATTCCTAAAGCCAAGGCGCGTAGATCGCTCAGTGAACCTTTAACCTTTGCGTCTTAGCGTTGAAAATTTCTTGAAACGCCAAGGCGCAAAGAGCGCTCAGTAAACCTTAAAATCCTTTGCGTCTTAGTATCTTTGCGTTGAAAAACATGCAGTAAATTTTTGATGAAAGGAAGCCAATCATGAAACTCGACCTGAAAACCCTCTACAAACCGCTCTTCAGCGCCTCTGCCAAAGCTCCACAGTTGGTAGATGTGCCACCCCTCAATTTCCTGCGCATCGACGGCGCCATTGAGACCGGCCACGCTCCCGGCGACTCGCCGCTGTTCAGCGAAAACCTGGCGGCGCTGTATGGGGCGTCTTACACCCTTAAGTTCATGCTCAAGCAGCGCCCTGAAAACCCGGTCGATTACCCGGTGATGGCGCTGGAAGGGCTGTGGTGGGTGGAGGATGGCCATTTCGATATCCAGATCAAAGACAACTGGCATTACACCGTGCAGATCATGCAGCCCGACCTGATTACCCAAGACCTGGTTGCCGAAGCGCTGGGAAAGCTGCGTAAGAAGAAGGGCGACCAGCCCGCCTTTGCCCGCCTGCGCCTGGAGACCTTCCACGAAGGGCTGGCGGTGCAGATGATGCATATCGGCCCATACGCCACGGAGCCCGCCACGGTCGAGAAAATGGACGCCTTCATCCAGGCCCAAGGGCTGCACAAAAGCGGGCAGCACCACGAAATCTACCTGGGCGACCCGCTGCGCGCCGACCCCACAAAACTCAAGACCATCTTGCGCCATCCGGTGACGAAGTGAGGCCTGCCATGACTGTCCTCGACCAACTGGCTTGCTCGTTGAAGCGCCGCGATGAAGCCCCCAACCAGGCGCTGGCCCGCCGCCTGGCGAGCGAGCGCGACTGGGATGGCGTCGCCGAAATCGCCGCCAACCTGTCCAATCCCAACCCGGCTGTGCGGGCTGATTGCATCAAAGTATTGTATGAAACCGGCTACCTGGCGCCCGATTTGATTGCCCCCTACGCCCTGGATTTCGTCAAGCTGCTGAAAAGCCGCAACAACCGCCTGGTGTGGGGCGGCATGATCGCCCTGGCAGTCGTCGCCCCGCTGGCTGCTGAAGCGCTCTACCTGCGCCTGGCTGACATCCAAAAAGCCTTCCAAAACGGCTCGGTAATTACCCGTGACGCCGGTGTGCAAGCGCTGGCGAATATTGCCGCCGCCAACCCGACCTATAATGCCCACATCTTCCCCCAACTGCTCGAGCACCTGCGCTTCTGCCGTCCCAAAGAAGTGGCGCAGCACAGCGAGAAAACCCTGCCCGCTGTCAACGCGGATAACAAAAGCGCCTTCATTGCCGTTCTCGAAAAGCGTCTGGAAGACCTGCAAGGATCGCAAGTGGTGCGGGTCAAAAAGGTGCTTCGCCAGGCGCAGCAGAAGTGATGGATCTATTCTTGCAATATTTTACACAATAATTCATCGCAGGCACCTTTGCTGGTCTATCTTGTAGATCGGCAGAGCAATTCAACGCAATTCTGGGTATAATACTCCAAATTCCCATGCCCAATAAAAATATCACCTTACTCGCCCTCAGCCAGGCCTTGACCTCCAGCGGCGCATCGATGCTGGTGTTCGTGGGCGGCATCACCGGCAGCCAGATCGCCCCCACCCCGGTGTTGGCAACCCTGCCGGTTTCGCTCATGATCGTTGGGGCGGCCTTGTCGACCATCCCGACCGCCCTGCTGCTAGGGCGCACCGGCCGGCGGCGCGGCTACATGCTCGGCTCAGGCCTGGGCGTGTTGGCGGCTTTGTTGGCTGCCCTGGCAGTCCACGCCGGCAATTTCGCCCTGTTTTGCACCGCCGCCTTGTTGATCGGCGCAGGGATGGCCTTCGTCTTGCAATACCGCTTTGGGGCCGCCGAGAGCGTGGCCGAAGAGAAATCCGGGCAGGCGGTTTCTACCGTATTGCTGGGCGGCATCGCGGCGGGCTACCTTGGCCCAGAGATCGCCCGCCGCACCGTAGGGTTGTTCGGGCTGGAATCGTTCAGCGCCGCCTTCCTGATCCTGGCCGGTCTGTATGCAATCGCCATGGCGCTGCAATACACGCTAGACGAAATCGTTCCCCGCCAACAAACTTTCGACCAGCCGCCGCGCCCGCTGCGCCAGGTAGTTGTCCAACGCACTTACCTGGCAGCGGTCATGGCTGGCATGGTCGGCTACGCGGTGATGAGTTTTATTATGACCGCCACCCCGCTGCACATGCACAGCATGCAAGGCTTCTCGCTGGCAGACACTGCTTGGGTCATCCAAAGCCATATCATCGCCATGTACCTGCCTTCGTTGGTCACCGGCGCTTTGATCGCTCGTCTCGGGCTAGGGCGAGTGATGGCGGTTGGCGTCGTTTGTCTGTTAGCCACGGTTGCGATTGCCCTGGTTAACCCCCATCTACTCGGCTACTGGAGCGCCCTGGTGCTGCTCGGCGTCGGGTGGAACTTCCTGTTCGTGAGCGGCACGGTGCTGCTCACCCACACTTACCGCCCGGCCGAACGCTTCAAAGCCCAGGCAATCAATGATTTCACCGTTTCCTCCATTCAAGCCTGCGCCTCGCTGGCAGCCGGCAGCGTGCTGTTCGCCGCCAACTGGCGCACCCTGTTGCTGCTCAACCTGCCGGCGCTATTGGCGATGAGTGTAGTGATTTTCTGGTCATGGAAACAGTTACAGAACCCGCTCGATGGCCACACGCTTTAGAAAAGCGTTTCTTGAAATTCCCCAATTCTCGCATAATCTCCACTTTCTAAACCCATCTCTGCTTGCACCCGGCTAAGATAATACTTTTCTCCAATGAGCGCGAGAACCTGGCAAGCCTGTTGTAAATAAACCCTTCGCTGTGGATCTGAGATTGGGAGATGCCGCCCGATTTCATAGCAAATCCTTCCCTGATCATAGAGAATTTTCAGCCGCCTGGCGCATTCCAGACCTCTCTGCCATTCTCTAAAAGCCTGGCGATGTGCGCCTTCCAGCCAACGCCACAAGCCCAATTGCATCCAGTAACGCGCCAGGCCTGCTGGAATGCCACGCCCCTGGATGCGCATTGCCTTGAGCACCTGGCTGGCCTGGCGCAACAAGGCTTTACGCTCTGCGCTTGTGCTGCTGCCATCCAATTCCACCAGCCCCAGGTATGTTTCGACCACTGCCGAGTATCCTTCGATGTTGGTAAAAACGGTGTGTGAAGAACGCTCGATCAACGCTGCCGCAGCATCGGCAGTTTGCCGGGCAGGTAAATACTCCTTGCGTCGCAGGTGGGCTACTGATAACAGCCCTCTGGCAGTGATGATGCCGGGCAGGTGTTCGATGCGAGTATTGATTTCCAGCAATTTTTGCAGGGTAGCCAGTGCACTTTCAATCTCTCCGCTCAGCAGTTCCAAGTAACCGCGTTCACCCAACACCCAGCCCTCTTGCAATAGATCGCCGCTCTCGCGACTGGCAGCAAACAACACTTCCAGCAGGTCCGTCACGCGCCGGAAATTTCCCTGGGCGGAGGCAATCACGGCCTGCGGCATCACACATTCCCCCCACTGCCGCAGATAGCCCATGCGCTCGAAAATTTGCGCTGCATGAGCCAGCGCCTGCCTGGCGCTTTCCCAACGACCCAAACCGATATCATAAATCCCGGTTACCTGGAACACATAGGCGTGAGTCAGGGCGTCATCAACCTGCTGGGCAGTTTGCCGGGCCTGGCGGTAGTAATCACCAGCCAACCCGTGCAAGCCTAGCATGCCTGCGCCCAGGCAAAAATTTGCCTGCGTGCGCGCCTGTTCGGGTGAAGCCCCGCCGCCTTCAGCCAGGTTAAGCACTCGCAATGCATAGTAAAGGCTGGGGAGTCGCTGGTTGGAAATGTAACTCACTTCCACCAATTGCGCAAAGGCGCGTTCGGCAAGCTGGCGGTACTGCTCCGACCCGGACGCCCAGCGCTGTTTTACAGCTACCGGCAGTATGCGCAGCAAGACTTGAAGGCCGACCTGTCCAAACAGCGCCAGTGTCAGGCTGCCCGTAGTAGATGGTAGGCGCTGCCCGAGATGTTTCAGGGCGGTTTGGATTTGCTGTTTACCCTTTTCAACCCTCCCCAGGCTTAGATAAGCTTTTCCCAGGTTGTATTCCCAATTCACATGGGAATCATCATACTGGTTAGTTTGCCCGGCGCCTTTCTTCGGATCATCGATTGCATGCCTTTCCAAAACCAACTCGTAAAGCCAGGCTGCTTGCTGCGGCCGTCCCAGGAAATCATAGACGAGGCCTAGCCCTTCAACATATAGATCGATTTCACCGATATCACCGGGTTGGCGCAGCAGCCACTGCCAACTGGCCTGCAAATTATCGCTTTCCCTATCGAATTCAGCCAGGATTTCGGTGGGGCGTTCGCCGGTTTTCAGCGCCTGTTGCAGTGCGCCTTGCCGCTGGGCAGCGAACACCTTGTAAAATTCGCTGTAGCGCCGCCGGGTAGCCTCGCATTCACCAGGCTGCTCGAACAACTTCGCTTCAGCATACTTCCGCAACAATTCGTGAATTTCGAAATATCCTTCAGCTTTACAGCGCAGTAATGATTGATCAGCGAATACTGAAAGCAGATGCGGAGTTGCTCCTGCAACCTGGCGTGCAGCTTCTAATGTAAAGCCACCCCGGAAGACCGAGAGGCTGGCCAGGACAGTACGCTCTTCGTCTTCCAATAATTTCCAGGAAGCATCGCAAACCGCTTGCAGGCTGCGATGCCGTTCGGGCAAATCGGGTTGTGAGGCGGCCAGGAACTTCAAGTCGCGTTCAATCTCCTGAGCAATCTCATGCGGCGAGAGCAAGCACAACCAGGAGGCTGCCAATTCAATCCCCAGCGGCAAACCATCGACAAGTTGGCACACCTGCACGATGGCCGGCCAATCCTTCGGACGATTCTTGATTTCCACCCCCTGGCGCCTGGCGACTTCATCGAAAAGCTGGATGGCGCTGAATTCCTCAAGATCGCTCCAGGATTTTTGGGTTCCTTTACCGGCCGGGTAATTCAAGCCGGGCAATGTGATGACGCGCTCGCCAGGCAGGTTCAACCGCTGGCGTGAAGTGACCAGCAGCTTGATTCCCGATGTGTGGTTCAAGATTTCTCCCAACACTGGCGCGGCCTGGATGTGATGCTCAAAATTATCCAGCACCAGCAGCATTTCTTTGTTGTGCAAGGCGTTTAAAAACTGCGCCTGAAATTCTCCGCGCCCGCGCAGGCTGATGCCTAGCGCATTGGCAATGGCCGAGATCAGAAAATCGGGGGTATCGATTCCGGAGAGCGAGATGAAATGCGCCCCGTTCAGCCGCGCCCCGGCTTGCTTGCGTCCGGCCTGAATTGCCAGGCGGCTTTTACCAGTTCCGCCTGGGCCCACCAGGGTTAACAGGCGGCAATCGGTTTGCTCCAGGGCAGCCTCGACCTGGGCCAACTCTTCCAAGCGTCCGATGAAAGGCGTCGATAGAGAAGGGAAACCACTCGCCTCGCCAACCGCAGAAGTGGTTTCTGGCAACAGCTTTTCGCCTGTCAGGAGCTGCTCGTACAACGCCTGCATCTCATCCTCTGGCTCTGCTCCCAACTCCTGCGCCAAGAGATTGGCGCAGGCTTCATATTGCGCCAACGCTGCCCTGCGCTTCCCGCTCAGCGCCAGCGTACGCATCAACTGGTAATGCGCTTCTTCGCGCCAGGGATCGATCTGCAACTGCCGGCGGGCATAGCGCTGCGCTTGGGCATAATCCCCGCTGGTTTCCGCATGTTCAGCCAACACATACAGCGTCTCCAGCGCCTGGCTGCGCAGCGCTTCGCGCTGCACCAGCAGCCATTCTTCAAATGGTTGGCTATCCAGAAAGAAACCTTCCAGCAGTTCGCCGCGATAAAGCTCCACCGCCTGGGCCAGGCGCTTGGAGCATGCGTTACAGTCCACCATTCGGACATGGCGGTGGGCGCGACATTCAGCCAGCAAGCCGGTAAAAATGGCGGTATCAACGCTAGCCAGGGGCGCATCCTGGCCTTCAGCGTGCAATGTAAACTGGATTGTCTTTGGGGTGACCTGTAAAACTGCCTGGGCAAGTCCCGCATCGGCATGCCCGAGGGCCGCACGCAGGCGGTGCAGCGCCAGGCGCAGGTTGTCGTGAGCTTTTTCGTCAGTCAATTCGGGCCAAAGCAGCCCAGCCAGGGCATCACGACGGTGAGGACGGTCAGAGCTGATCGCCAGGTATGCCAATAAAGCGCGTGTTTTGTCCGAGCGAAAGCCGGTAACAGGCGTATCTCCCAGAGTTACATGCAGCGGACCGAAGAGATTGAGTTTGAGATGCGGCATTATGCCCGGTTTGGATGGGTGGCAACGATTTGGTAACGCGGCCTATGGATAATATCATAGAGTTTTTGAGAAGTAAAGCACGCCCTTTCGGTGCTATCAATTAAGAAAGGACATCACAGCCTATGGAAGAAACCCCTGAACAAAAAAATCAAACTCTGCAACGCCAATCCTATCTTCTTCGCCTGTGGGCAGTGCGAATTCAAGGCCAGGTGACCTGGCACGCCGCTCTGGTGAAAATCCCGCAAGGCGAAACGCAAGGCTTTACCGGTTTGGAAAGTCTGTTCGAATATCTAACAAACCAAACTGTAGCCATTGAGCTTCCAATCAAATAAATGATGACAGAAAAAAAGGATTATTTATGAACTCGAAAATACAATTCTCCAATCGTCTTACTCGACAGAAGATGCATAAATTGAATACATTGTTTGGGCTGGCTTTGTTTCTAGGCTTGCTCCTGGCGTTGACGCTGGTCTTGCCGGCGCGTTCAGCGGCCTTTTCAACGTACGTGGTGAATACAACCAATGATGTGAATGACGGAAGCTGCAACAGCACTCACTGCTCATTGCGTGAGGCAATCAATGCCGCCAATAGCAACGCGGGTGCAGATACGATCACCTTCAACATCAGCGGCTGCAGCGGTGGGGTGTGCACCCTCCAGCCGACCAGCAATCTACCCACCCTTACAGATAGCGGCACAACCATCGATGCAACAACCTCAGCGAATTTCATTGAGATCAACGGCAGCAGCGCTGGCAGCGACGGGATCGGTTTAAAAATTACCTCATTCAATAACATCATCCGCGGCCTGGTGATTAACCGCTTTGCAAGCGCGGGCATCGAAATTACCGGCGCCGGCGTGACGGATAATATCATCGAAGGCAACAAAATTGGCACAGATCCCTCCGGAACAATCGACCTCGGCAATGGCGACGGAATTCGTATCAAGAATAATGCCTCAAACAACCTGATCGGCGGCTCTACCACAGCCCAGCGCAACCTGATTTCGGGCAACAACGTGGGGGTTAAGATTAATGGCGGAAATTTAAACAGCGTCTCTGGCAACTACATCGGCGTGGATGCCAGCGGCGCACTGGCGCTGGGGAACACATTTCAGGGCATCCTGGTACAGGGCGACTCGGATGAAAATGTGATCGGAGGTGATACTACCAGCCAGCGCAATATTATCTCTGCGAATGAGGTGGGTGTAGAGGTTTCCGGCTCGAGTGCAAGGAGGAATATCATTGGCGCGAATTATATTGGCGTGAGCGCCAACGGGACAGGGGATTTGGGAAATGCGCTGTATGGCGTTGCGCTGAAGGATGGTGCGCATCACAATACGATTGGCGGCAACACCGGCTCGCCGCGCAATGTGATCTCGGGCAACGGCAGCCACGGCGTGTTTATCTCTGGAGATGGAACCGACAATAATGTGGTGGCGGGCAACTTAATCGGCGTTGACAGCACAGGCAGCACGGCGCTGAGCAACAATGGGAACGGGGTGATCATCCGGAACCAGGCTGAACTGAACACGATCGGCGGCGATACCAGCACCGAACGCAACGTGATCTCGGGCAACAGCGAGAATGGGGTGGAAATCTATTTGGATAGCCAATACAATCTGGTTACAGGTAACTATATCGGTTTGAATTGGAGTGGAACCGCCAGCCTGGGCAACACTCTGAATGGGATTTTGATTAGCGAAGGTTCGCATCACAATACCATCGGCGGCGATCGTGATCTGGGCCTGGGAAATGTGATCTCCAAGAACCTGGAGAATGGGATAATGATCACCGGCGCCGGCACAGACAGTAATACGGTGGCGGGCAACTATATTGGGTTGAACCCGGCTGGCGCAACCTGGTTCGGCAATCATCTTAGCGGGATCAAAATCGAAGGCGGTGCCAGGTACAATATCATTGGCGGCCTCCCATTGGATGGTTTTGGAAACGCCATCTCTTGCAATGAAGATTATGGAGTATTCATCAGCGGCAGCGCCACTGCCCAGAACGAAGTACGCGGCAATATGATTGGCCTGACAGCAGATGGAAGCGGCGTTCAGGGGAATGGCATGCATGGAGTCTTTATCAACGACGCGCCCAATAATGTGATCGGCGGCGCAAATTCCTTTCGCAACTGGATCTCAGGCAACGAAGGCAACGGCGTGACCATCAGTGGAGCAAATGCATCGGGCAACCTGGTAGCCGGAAATACCATCGGCCTGGATATCCATGGCCTTTCGAGCCTGGGTAATGAGCAAAGAGGGGTGTTGATCTTCAATGGCGCTCACCATAACACGATTGGGACAGAAATCGGCGTTGGTGGACGGAATGTGATATCTGGCAATGCCTGGAGTGGTGTAGAAATCGAAGGCAGCGCCACCCATCACAACACGGTTGCTTCGAACTACATCGGCGTTGATTTAAGCGGCGAACATGACCGGGGCAATGGCGCGCATGGCGTATTCGTCAACGCGGCGGTGGATAACACCATCGGAGGGTCTACGCTCGGCGAAAGCAATTTGATCTCTGGCAACAGCTTGAACGGCGTGTATCTATACGCCGCAGTGGGTAATATCGTATCTGGCAACCTTATCGGCACAAAGTTATCTGGCGGCAGCCTGCCGAATGACGCCAACGGAATTACACTATCTGGCGGTGCAGCCAATAATGTGATTGGCGGCGACTCTGCTGGCGAGCGCAATACCATCTCTGGCAACGGTGGGGATGGCGTATCGATCTTCGGCAGCGGCACAGATAACAACACCATTTCTGGCAACTATATCGGTATTAGCGCCAACGGGATCAGCGCAAATGCCAATGGAGAAGATGGCATCTGGATCGGCGATCAGGCGTCTGGCAACCTCATCGGCGGCGATACAACAGAAGAGCGCAACGTCATCTCAGCCAACAGTTGGAACGGCGTGGCTATCGCCAGCAGCGCCGACCTCAACACCGTCTCGGGAAACTATATCGGTGTTGGGGCAGACGGTGTAACCGGGCGTGGCAATGGGCGCAATGGAGTATTAATCGAAGGTGCTTTAGATAACATCATCGGTGGAGATGTGATTGGCGAGCGCAATCTGATCTCGGGCAACGGCCAAAAAGGTGTGGCGATCCGTGGATCATCCGCCAGCGGCAACTCGGTTAGCGGCAATTTCATTGGCCTGGATAGCAGCGGCGCGCTTGCTTTGGGTAATTCCAACGGCGGGATCATGATCGATGCTGGCGCAAACGGCAACACCATTGGCGGCGATACTGCTGGCGAGGGCAATGTGATCTCCGGTAACCTGGGTGGAGGCGTGGTGATCAACGCCAGTGGAACGGTGAACAATATCATTTCGGGCAATTACATTGGAACCAACGCCAGCGGCGCGAGTGCAGCGGCGAATCTTCACGATGGTGTACATATCCTGGCAGGCGCATCCCGAAATACCATTGGGGGTGATGCTCCTGGCGAGCGCAATGTGATCTCTGGCAACAGCCAGAATGGTATCTTGATCGATGACAGTGAGTCCACCAACAATGTTGTTTCGGGCAATTATATTGGTCTCAACGCAAGCGGGACGAATGCGCTGCCCAATGGAATGAACGGGGTCATGCTCAACAGCAGCGCCACGAACAATACCATTGGTGGGGATACAACCGGCGAACGCAATGTAATCTCTGGCAATTATGATGATGGCGTGCATATCGGCAGCCTCGCTACCAGCGGCAACATCGTTTCTGCTAATTTTATTGGAACAGACGCCGCTGGTACCGCCGCTAGACCCAACCTGGGTTATGGCGTCTGGATTGGCGATTCTGCCTCCGGCAACACCATCGGCGGCGATACACCCGGCGAGCGCAATGTGATTTCCGGGAACCACTTAGCAGGCGTGTTCATCCAAAGCGGTGCAAACCTGAACACAGTCTCAGGGAACTATGTCGGCGTGACTCCCGCTGGAAATGCCGCCCTTGGAAATTCAGCTGGTGGGATTAAGATTATGGATGCCAACGATAATTTGATTGGAGGCCGCGCGGCGGGACAGGGAAATGTCATCTCCGGTAATTCCAGCAATGGCGTATGGATCACCGGCAGCGCTGCAACCGGTAATACTTTGGCGGGTAATTTAATCGGCCTGAGTTCGTCCGGCAGCGCTGTGATTCCAAACGGTGGCAATGGGGTTGTGATCAACAATGGCGCGCATGGCAATACAATCGGCGGCAGCCTGGTCGTTGACGCCAACTTTATATCAGGGAATACCCTGGCAGGCATCTACATCAGCGGCGTTAACTCCACTACAATCCAAAACAACTGTATCGGAACTGATAATAAGTGCGCCGCCTCAGCCGGCAACGGCAGTCACGGCATCTCGATTACTGGCTCGGCAACCCTGAATACAGTAGGACCGTCCAATCTGATCGCTTATAATGTTGGCAATGGCGTTCATATAAGCCAGAGCACTACCAAACAAAATCGCGTTACCCAAAACAGCATTTTTTCCAACGCCATGGGCATCGATCTGGTAGATGGCGCGAATGAAAACATCCCCGCTCCGGTGATCCAGAGAATTACAACGGGATTGGGAAATGTCGTGATCAGTGGTACAGCTTGTGCAGGTTGTCTGGTGGAGGTATTCAGCAATCCTAATGGGGACGGCGAAGGAAAAACATACCTGGGCGCTGCCACAGCCACAGGTGGATTATTCTCATTGACTATTTCCACCCTAAGCGCCCCAGTATTAACAGCGACAGCCTATGATCCACGCAGAGGCACTTCCGAGTTCTCAGGAACGTTCTTCGTGCCGGGTAAAAACATCTTCCTGCCGTTGATCAGCGCAGGAACTGAAAAGCCCAAAGAAGGCGCTCAGGCGCAGTCTTGCTTACCATCAACCCTGCATGGTTATGGCGCGACCAGCAATCTCGCCATTTCCCCTCCGAACAAGCGCAGCGCGTTGCATCCAACACGGTCAACCACTTTTTCCCTTTCTGCGCTTACTGGATAATTCGCCCACTTAGAAGTCGAAGCGTCTAAAATCGCTCTCTGAATCGAGCATTCGAAGCGTTTCTACTTCTACTAATAAAAGCAGCAGGCGCAAAATCTGCGCCTGCTGTTTCTCTTTCGTTATTTATCGTAGGCTGACAACCATCCGCCAGCTGGAAAGCCAAACCTATCCGCAGCCGCCGCCGCTCTTATCGCGCTTGACCTCCAGCTTGATCTTGGGCGTGTAGTCGATTTTCCAATGGTGTGGATCGGGGAAGGAGGCCTCGTAGCGCGAGCCCAGGGCGGCTGGAAATTCGAAGCGAATGCGCTCTTCCCCGGGCAGGTTGGGCGTGGGCGTGATCTGCGGGTCGAAGGCCGAGAAGACCGCCAGCCAGTTATTGATCCCGCCTTCCAGGATGTACAGGTTGCTGACGCTTTCGGCAGTCAGCGTCTTCCAGGCCTGGGTAGCGGCGACTTCATCGTTGCTCATCAGCACTACCACCTGGTTGGGGATATAGCTGGCTTGCAACTCTTTGGCCAGGTCGAGCAGTCTGTCCATGGGTACGTTGCGCGCTCCTTCGATATGGAACAGGTTGTAGTCCGCTTCCGGGCGCACATCGATCATCACCAGCCGCAAGCCGTCATCGCCGATGCTGTGCAGCAGTTCGCCGGGGTGAATTTGCACCTGGCGGATGAGCAGCGCCGCCTCCTTTTCCAGCGAAATACGGCCCCACTTTTCGGCTGTGCCAGCATCGCCGATGAACAGCACTACCAGCGCCCCAATGAACAGCGCCCCGGCTGCCGCCACGCGCAAACGCGGCTCTTTTTTCAGGTCGCGCTTGCCGACGATACGCTCCAACTGCTCGGCGCCCCAGAACATGAACAGCGCCATCAGGATCACCCCTACCACCACCACGCCGGTCGGGACATTCAACCAGTCCTGGATCGTCAGGCGCCCATAATCGCTGCTGTTCCACCAGGCCTCATACAACGGCACGGTCTCGCCGAACAGAAAGATGCCGGCCAGACCGCCCAAAACGAAAAACAAACCGTCGATTTTGAAGGTTGCCATCGAGACCAGCGAGGTGCCCGGGCAAAAACCGCCAACAATGAAACCCACCCCCATGATCAAACCGCCAACGATGCCCGGCCACAGGTAGGTGGGGTTGACCCAGATCTGGTTGTAATCCAACACGCCCAGGCCGACCATGATAAAGATCAGCACCATCGCAACCACGATGGCGGTGAACATCACTTTCAGCACAGTCAGTTCGGTGAAGTAGAACTGCGCCGCCAGTTTCTTGGAATTGCCGAAGCCGGAAATTTCCAGGATATAACCAAAGGCAAAACCGATCAGGCCAAACACTACGAACATGAGCGGTTTGCCGAGCAAGGTTTCTAAAGGTAATGGGAAAGCCATGGCAATCTCCTATCTCCACAACTTGCGCACGAAATACGCCAGGGCGTATGCGCCGGCAAAGACCGAAAACATGAAGACCCACGAGCCCAGCGAAAGCGTCGCCCCGCCGGAAAGGGCCTGCCCGCTGGTACAGCCACGCGCCAGGCGCGCCCCATAGCCCATAATCGCCCCGCCGCCAAAGGCAGCCAGCCAGCGCATGCGCACGGATATGTTGGGGCCTTTGTTGGTTTCCACTTTCAAGCGCCCGTTCATCCAGCCCGAAACAAACCCGCCGATGATCGTTCCAAATACCGCCGGCACAATCCAATCGTCCAGCGGGTTTTTATCACCGCCCGCCATGCGCAGCAAATATGAATTGCGGTCGACATGATCTGGCGCGATCTGATCTTGCACCGCCACGATCATACGATTCAAGCCCCCCGAAGCGCCCAGGCCGTTGCCAGTCAGGAAAAAGGCCAGGAAGAGTAGAATTCCCAGCAATGCCCCGCCCAGGTAGGGGTGCACATAATCTTTTTCCGGGCGGCGCCAAAATGATTTTTTCTTTTGAGCAGGTGCTGCTACACTCATCGATACCTCCAATTTTTTTTCGCGGTTGGCCTTCGGCGATCAGCTTTCGGCCTTTTGATTTTCTGGGCCGGCGGCCAGCGGCTGGTTTGGGCTCTCAACATTGTCCAACGCTTCTGCAAGATCGTCCAGCGCCTCCTGCTCGACAGTTTGCGCCAGGGCCTCGCTTTCTGGTACAGCCAAACCTTCAATCTCGACTGTTTCGGGCTCAAGCCCGCTTTCGTAGCGCTCGCGTTCGATTTCAAGCTCTTCAGAGCTTTCGGCCGATCCAGGCATTTCGGCGCTCTCAGCCGTTTCAAGCTCGTGTTCGTCGCCTTCGTGTTCCACATCTTCCCAGCCATTCACCATGGCTTTGATTCCCGCCAATGGTTCATGTCCGGTAGTAGTCAGGTAAACATGCCCGACGATAAAAGAGCCAAACACCCAGGCCACCAGGCTGTGGAAGGGCGCCAGGAAAGGCAGCCCACCCAACATCCCAGCGATCGCAGGCCACTGCTGCACACCCCACATCAGCGCCCCCGTGATGATCTGCAAAGGTAGCAACACGTTCAGGATGCCAAAATACGTGGCCTGCTGCAGTGGATTGAGTTTTTTCTCAGGCGTTTTCTCGAAGGGGTGTTCGCCCCCCTTAAAGATGCCTTGCAGGTAGAATTTGGCCTGCACAATGGCCTGGTCGAAGAAACCATAGGGGCGCGGGATATACTGGCGAATTTCGCCGCTCACCAGGTGGTAGAACAATGACAGAAAGGCGTTGATTACCAGGATTGCTGCCAGCACATTGTGCAGCGTGACCATATAGCGGAAACTCAGCCAGCCGAACAGATCCGGACGGTGGATGATTAAGCCGGTAAACAGCAGCAGGGTGATGGTGAAGGTTTGCAGCCAGTGCCAGAAGCGTTCGTACACGTGATACATATACACCCGCTTCAGTTTCGGTTGGCGGCGCGGTTGGCGGATGGCGTTGTAGAAACGCAGCCCGCCATGCCCGGCGACTCCCATCAGCACGCCCACAAAGAACAAGGCGCCCAACCAGTCGATCCAATTGACCCGGTTGTGGCCGAAAACGTACAGGCCATGGTCACTGGTGATGGGTGAATAAACCAGCGCGCCATCCTGCACTGTCAATCCAGAGGATGGCGAGGCATTTAAGCCTTGCACAAAATCTGGCGTCACCCCACCCGGCAAGTAATCCGATAGCGCCATCCCCGCCGCCAGGCGTGAGTTATCCGAGTGGCAGGCCTGGCAATCGCTGACCGCCCATTCGCCGCGCGTCACATTGTGATTGATGCTGTAGGGTTGGATGCTGCCCTGGATGCGCGGGTTCGCCAGCCCCAGCGCCTGCAAACGCCCGGCAATCAAGGCTTGCTTCTCGGGAGTGTCCAGGCGCAGTTCGATCGACGAAAGCGCTCCGTCGGCGTTGGCGTCGAAGGCCTGCACAATCTCTGCGGGGTACTTCCCGCCTGGCAGCCAGGCCGCTTGCAAATCTTCCAGGCTCACCGGGCGTGTCCCGGCCGGTATGTCGTGCACCCACACCCAGGCGGCAATCAGGTTATACGGCGCCAACATGGTCTGCCCGTCGATATTACGGCGCTGCAGGGTGACCGGTTGGAAGCCGCTCACCAGGTCTTGCAGGCTGTCTCCCTGGCCTTCTACGCCGCGCAACTGCCGCAGCGGCTGCCCGTCGGCTTGAAGAGATGTCCAATCCATTGCCTGGATGGCGAGGGCGTAAAGCTGCGGGATATGACAGGTTTCGCAGGCCACGCTTTGCATGTGGCGTTCGACATACGGCAGCCAACTGCCGTGGTGGCTCGAGTCGTGGCAGCTATCACAGCGCCGCATGGTGCCTTTCAAATCGGCCGCCAGGTTGGTTTGGGCGCTCTGGCCGCGCGCAAAGTTGTGATCGGGCTTTTGTAGATACTCGCCAATCTCCAGGCGGCGTGGATCGAACTGCAAATGCCCCGGACGGCTCTCAGCGCTGGCCTGGTAATAGACCGGGTTGTTGAGCGAGAAGTGGCAATCGGTGCACTGCAAGCCGCGCTCAGCGTGGATATCCCACGAGCGCGCCAGGCTGGCTTTATTGGCCAGGTTCATGCCCGATTGATTAATGCGCTGACCGGCGATCACTTCGCCGGTGGTAGCGGTTTGCCAGTTGTCCAGCGAGACGCCCACCAGGGTCAACGGTTGGGCCGGGTCGCTGTGGGTCACACCATGGCACTGGGCGCAGTTTTCGTTGCGCGGATCCTGGATTTTGACGAACTCCGCCAACAGTTCGCCGTTCTCGCCAAAGGCCGCCGGGTTGTAAGAATAGGCTGCGCCGCTGGCTTCAACCACCCCTGCTCCCAGCAATGTAGCCGTGCTGGCCCATTCGCCGCGCCCATCCTGGATGACCTGGATGCGAGCAGCATTGTTTGGGCTGGGCGTGTGGCAAAGGAAGCAGTTCATCTCCACTCCGCTGGCAACCGCCGGGCCGCCGCCCACCAGGCGAGCCGCGTTGAATTTCACCCACTCGGCCGCATCCAGGTCAACCTGGCTGTCACCGGCGGGCGTGAGATAGCGATAGGTCAGCGGGTTCCACTTGCCATACAACCCCGGGCTGGTATCCCAGGCCTGCCCGCCAGCGATCTGCCCGGGGGCGCTTTGCTCGCTCAGCCCCAGGTCGGCGTGAAAACTGCGGCTGGCGATGAATGCGGTATCGTGACACTGACCACAGGTTTGCATGGCAGAGATTGCCGCCCCGCTCTTCAGCACATGCTCCCCGTTCTGATCCAACAAGGCAAAGCTTGGGTGCAGCGGAGAGACCTGGGCGGGCTGCCCCGCCAGGCGCTTAGCCGAAACCGCCCCTACGCCCAGGGTGATGACCAATGCTAAGGCCAACAAACCCAGAGCGCCCCAACGGGTGAAAATTATTTTTGGAAGGATTTTTTTAAAGTTTTTCATCTTGCCCATCGTTCTTTGCAATCTGTGGAATCTGGCAAGGCCAGTCAAAATCACTTCTGGACGGAAGTGGAGCTCTTGCCAAAACGCCCGCCCCAATTGAGTGGGTCGCCCGGGTAGCCCAAGGCTTGCCAGTCCAGCCGCCCTTCGGCGCTGTGGCAGGCTTCACACTGCAAGGATTTGTCCTTCGACTGCACCATGTGGGTGGTCGGCCAATACATCCAGGTCTCGGTGAAGCCATATTGCCCGCTGTACGCCAATCCCATCACCTCCTCGGCTAACCGGAAAGCGCGATCCCAATCGAAATGCGTCCAATATCCATCCACCCCGGCGGTAATCGGCGCCAGGATATAGTTATAACCCGTGTCGTAAGGCTGGTTGGCGACATGGATTTTGAAGGGGAAGATCTTGGCGCTGGGGTCTTTGATATCGCCGGCTGGCAGGTTGATATAAGTCGGCCCATTCTCGGCGATCGGGTCGCCCAGGATGTAGCGATATTCAAGATTACCGTTGAACCAGGTGTAGGTAGGCAAAAACTTGCGTTCGTAGATAAATGTGCCCTTAATCTTCAAATACGTGTAATGATCTTCAGCGATATCCTGTCCAGCCGTCGACCAATCCCAATAGGTCTTGGTAGGGTCTTTCAGCGCCATCGATGGGATGTGGCAAGTTTGGCAAGCCACCGATTGCACGTGGGCGTTGATGCGCTGGTCGCTATGCGGCTGCTCGATATGGCAATCGGTGCAGGCAACCTGCTCTTGCGGGTCGATCACCATGTTATCCGCCACCATGCGCCCTCGGATGACATGATCTTTGGTGCGGTGGCAGTCGGTGCACAGGAAATCAGCCCGCCCCATGTGCACATCCAGGTTCTCGCTGGGGAAATACAAGCTTTCATCCAGGTCGCCGTGTTTGACGCCATTGCCGCCGCCGCCGTCGAAGTGACAGGCGCCGCAGTTATCACGCGTCGGGTTGCGCACGCTCTTCGCTGCCGCCAGCAAGTCGACGCCTTCTGCCGGTTCGCCATACTGGCCTTTGTAGTACACGTTCATGTCGGCGTGGCAGGCCAGGCAGTCCACATTGAGTTGGTTAGAAAAGTCGTAGTCGGCGCGTTCTTCCCACCCATAGCCAATATGGCAGGTCATGCATTGACGCTGGTTGCCCTGGGCGCTAATGCAGAAGTTATTGATCTGGTTCGCCTTACCGATCGTAACTGGCTCGTCGCGCCAGGCCACTTCGAAAGGCTCGCTTTCCCAGGTCCAGTGGGTGGTTTGCATAATCTGTCCAGCCGCCTCGGGATGGCATTCCAGGCAGGCCTGGGTGACCTGCTGGCCGGTCTCATATGGGCCGCGCATCAGGTCGGTATGCGGGGTATGCACTTGGCGGGCTGGCATAAAGGCCCGCGGCGTATCTTGGGCTTGCACCTGGCGCGGCCAAAAGATGATCACCGGAATGGCAATCACCAACAAGGTCAAGCCAAGCCCGATCAACCAGGTTGGAATCTTCTTCTTCATGAAAGCTCCTTGTGTTTTCAAGCTTTAATTGTCTGGCGGCGATTCCCGTCGCCCGGCAATTTACCCCTCGATCAAGCTGGCGCGGTAGGCAATCCGGTCGCGCAAGACCGCTCCCAGCAGATCAAGCGCTTCGATCAGGCGCGGGTCGGTCAGGCGATAATTGACCGCCGGTCCCTGTCGCACAGGCTTTACAATGCCACAATCGCGCAGCACCTTCAGGTGGCGTGACGCCGCTGGTTGGGTGATGCCCACCTCTTCCGCCAACTCAGAGACATTGATATCGTGTTCATTCAATAAATACAGCATCAAAATCCGCTTTGGGTCAGCCAAAGCGGCGCACATATCCGCATGCAGACGGTTGATTTCTTCGGTCAACGAATTTTTATCCATTTTGTTATCCCTTAAATGTGAGTATGCACAATTTGTTATATATTGATATACACAATTAAACTACAATATCCTCCCTTGTATAGTGATAAATGTCACATGACATCTGTCATAATCCCGTTTACCTTGACACCCCATTTAAGTGAATGTATTATTATCGCATGTCGATAACGAAATCCGATAAAATAACACGGAATTTCTTCTTGGGGTTCATCCGCCTGCATATCCTGTTCCATGCCTCCCAGGAGCCGGTGTACGGGTTGGATATGATCCGTGAACTGGCTCGCCACGGTTACAACCTGAGTCCAGGTACGCTCTACCCCGTTTTTCACAGACTGGAAAGCGATGGCTTTTTGCAATCCGAGAAACGCGTGGTGGGCGGAAAAGTGCGCAAATATTACACCATCACCGCCGCCGGGAGACAGGCCCTATCCGAAGCCGAGATCAAAGCACGCGAACTGATTGGCGAATTGGATATCCAATCTGACTGATCAAGAAAGTTACCCTGCGGGTACTACAAATCATCGTGGGTGTGATGTTGATTTTCGTCGGGCTGGGAATGATTAGCCGACTTTTCTAAGTTTTTTATGGAACACAAAAAGGCAAAAATGAGCAAACCTGCAAAGAAAAACGCCGTCTGCAACACCTGCACGATTCGCCTGGTGCAAATTGCTTACCAGCGCGCCCCTTGGTTTCGTCTGCTGCGAGAGCCGTTGAGAGGCGGCATGCGCGTTCTGGCTTTTTTCCACCGCATTGACCCAGATGAGTATGAAGTGCGCACGGCTTCTTGCTATGGTTGTATGCGCTTCTACAAGGTAGCCTTGAAAGAAAAATCCGCCCTGTTCCGGTGGTTAAACGAGCGCGCCAACCCGCTCTTTGACGCCGTCCTGGAAAGCATCATCACGCCCCAAGAGCTTCAATTGGCGAAAGAGCACGCTCGAGCCGCAACAGCGGGAAAGTTGGACCCGCCAGTATAAACAGCATCGAACAGGTCTTCACGATTATGGAGAGTAAAATGAACTATTTGTTTGTCATCAACGATGGCCCGTACGGCAGCGAGCGCCCGTACAACGCCTTGCGCATGGCTTTGAACCTGGTCAAGGGCGAAAATATCAAAGTGCAAGTATTCTTAATGGGCGACGGTGTGCAGTGCGCCGCGGCGCGCCAGAGCACTCCTGAAGGCTATTACAACATCGAACGTATGTTGAAATCGATCGCCCGGCGCGGCGAAGTAGCCACCTGAGGGACATGCGCCCAGGTTCGCGGGCTCGAGCCGCAATATTTGATCGAAGGTGTGCAGACCGGGACGATGGATTTATTGGGCGATTGGAGTGTGGAAGCCGGGCAGATTGTGGTGTTTTAAGCTTCGTATCCGGGCGGGGATGGGCGCACGTTGTACGCCTATTCCCCTCGCCTCACCCCTGACTGCAAAACTCACTCACCACCTGCCACAACGCCGGCAACCCACTGCGGATGGTGGCGACGGGGATGCGTTCGTCGTGGCCATGCGCCATCTTCATCAGCGGTATTTCCGGAGGTAAAATCCCCGGCGAGAAGCCGTACATTTTCATGCCTGTGCGGCTGTACATGCTGGCGTCGGTCGCTCCTGGCAGCATCGTTGGCATGATATAGCCACCCGGGTCCATACGCTGCGTAGCCTGGGCCATCAGGCGATAAAGCGGTGTATCCATCGGCGCAGACGCTCCGGTCGATGAAGCAATCACTTCCAGCTTGATGTGTTCGCCCATCACCGCCTGGATTTCACGCATCGCATCCTGGGCGCTTTGACCAGGCAAGATGCGGCAGTCGAGCTTTGCCATCGCGCTGGAGGGAATCACGTTGGTCTGCGCGCCAGCCTGTAAAATTGTTGGGCTGACCGAATTGGTCAGCAAGGCGATAAACAGGCTGCGCTGCTCAGTGGGCAAGCGGCGCAGCAGCACGCCAGCCAGGGCAGGGTTGCGCAGCAGCCCAATCACTGTCCCGGTCGGAAATGGCTGGCTCTTCGACAGCGTCTCTAACATCGCCAGCACCGGCGGAGTCAGGTGCACCGGCAGATGGACAGCCCTGCGCAGCCGTTCAAGCGCCTGCGCCAGGCGCAGCACAGCATTTTCATCGTGTGGCATCGAGCCGTGCCCGGGTCGACCGTGAGCAGTTGCGTTCAGCCAGCAGACGGCCTTCTCGGCGGTTTGGATCGGATACAGGCGCGCCCCGCCCATGTGAAAAGTCAAACCGCCGCTCTCCGTGATCCCAAACTCGGCGTCGATTAACTCACGATGCTCATCAACCAGGAATTTCGACCCATACGTGAAGCCAACTTCCTCATCGGCAATCGCCGCCAGGACCAAGTCGCGCTTGAGCGGCAGTTTCTGGCGAAAGGCCAGCAGAAAAACTGCCAGGTAACTCGCCAGCAAGCCCTTCATATCCAACGCCCCCCGTCCCCACACCTCGCCGTCGATGACTTCGCCGCCGAATGGGTCGTGCGTCCAATGCTCGCGATCCACCGCTACCACATCGACATGCCCGGAGAGCAGCAGCGGGCGCTGCGAGCCATCGCCCTTCAGCCGCGCCACCAGGCACGGGCGCTCGGGCAATTTTGCCACGATGGTGTAGACATCTTCTGGCACGCCAGCCGCCTGGAGTATTTCCTGAATCACCCGGATGGCGCGAATTTCGTTCCCCGGCGGGTTGACCGTCTCAGCCTGAATCAGGCGCGAGAGGTTCTTGACAGTCTCGTCAGTTAGTTCATCCCAATTGATTTCCATTTTGTTTTCTCCGCAAAGGCTATGTTTTATCGGCGGCTTGACGAATATCGACCTACCTGCGGCTGGCTCCGCAGCCACGACAGTCTCTTTGCTCATTATAATCCGTATCTAGCCGTTTGACAGTAGTGGCCTCAACTAACCCTTGACAAAATTACAAATAGGTTTATAATACAAAGTAATTTATGTTTCAAATAATTTTACTAATCGCCAAAATGGAGGGCGCGATGAATAAAATCAAGCAGGTTCATTTCTTTGCCCAAAATTACCCGCAATTGCAGGGTTTGCGCATGTTACCCCCAGCTTTATTGCTGCTATTGCTGACCATTTGGGCAAACCAGCAGCATGGGCCAGCAACCGATCTTTCCCTGCCGCTACTGTTGAGTGCAGGCTGCCTGCTTGTGTATATCGGCATCGACCAGTACTATAATCGCAGGTATGGCAAGGTCAAGCGCATCATCACGCGCCCCGAATGGTTAATTACTGCCGCCGGAGCGGTGCTGGCCTTAGCAGCCTTCATCCTCGATACAACGGATACTTTCATGATCAGCCTTCTTGGATTGGTTTTCGCAGGCGCCTTTGCAGCCACCGGTTTCTGGTACTGGCGCCCAGCAAGGCTTTTATTTGCCTTGAACATCGCCATCGCCATCCTGATTGGTGTGCTGAGCCTTTTGCCGCTGGTTGGAATTCAGGATTGGTGGCAGATCCTGGGGCTCAAACATTCCTTGCTGGCTTTCACGTTTTTATATGGCGTTTTCGGCTTATTGGCCGGCGTCATTGCGCACATGTACTTCATCCGGTCGCTGCCGGCTGCGGAGGCGAAATGAGCGAAGTATTCTCGCAAATTGCCAACCTGGATAAATTGCTGCACGAGCCCGCCCGCCTGTCTTTAATGACCGCCCTGGCGGCTTGCAAGAGCGCCGATTTTCTGGCCTTGCAGCGCCTGACCGGGCTGACCTCCGGTAACCTTTCCGTTCACCTGTCGAAACTCGAAGAAGCCGGTCTGGTGGCGGTCGAGAAATCCTTTAAAGAGAAACGCCCCAACACCCAGGTCAGCATCACCGCCGAAGGCCGCCAGGTGATCGAAAATCACTGGCAGCAATTGGAAAACTTACGGCGCGACTCACAAAATTGGCGCCCGGATTAAAATCCCCGCATGGTTATTGTGACGCCTGACAGGTTACGGTAAAATAGTCACATGACCTGATGGTCTTCTGGCTACCAACCGCATGGTTGAATGGAGCGTTCGATGACCGATCTTTTACTTCAAATCATATTCTTCAGCATTCCCTCGCTGATCTACCTGGCCGTTCAGCGCCGCCGCGCCCTGCCGTGGGGCGAAATCTTCAAGAACCTGGGCTGGCAGGCCTCCCCAGGGGTGTACTTTTTGTGGGCATTGGGGGTGGTCGCCGTCAGCGGTTTGTTGGGCTGGCTGGCCTACCAAATCATGCCGCCCGAGATTTTCGAGGATCCGGGCGTCAATGTCAGCGCCTACCAGGGGTGGAGCGCCGGGCTGAGTTCCTTCTTGCTGGTTTGGCTGCGCGAATCGATTTATATCGCCCTGGGCGAAGAAATATTCTTCCGTGGTTTCCTGGGCGGGATATTGAACCGGCGCTGCGGTTTTCTGAAAGGCAACCTGCTGCAAGCCCTGGCCTTCATGCTGCCGCATTTGTTTTTGCTGCTGGTCAGCCTGCAGGTCTGGCCGATCTTGATCGTGCAATTCATCGCCGGTTGGCTGCTCGGCTGGCTGCGCTACCGCTCCGGCAGCATCTTACCCGGCTGGATCGCCCACAGTTTGGTGAACGCCCTGGGCGCCCTTGCGGTTATGACGTAACCCGAACCAACTCCCCTGAAAGGAATACAGGATGCCAACCTCAATATCGACTGCGGATTTGACTGAATTTCTACTCGCCGCCAAGCTGGCTACCTACGCTTCTCAGAATGCTGAAGCCAATGTCGCCCCGCTCTTACCAGGCTCGCGCCAGTTGGAATACCACCACGGCGATTTTCACTACCGTGACATTTACTTCGGCAGCGCCTTTTTCGCCGGTCAAGAGACTGTCTACCACGATCAGACGCCGCTTTGGACGATGGTCTACGCAGGCGGTATGCTTGCCGAACCGGCAGCTCCAGAAATGGCCAGCCAGGTTTATGAATTTCTGCGCCTTGCCCTGCGCCAGGTCGAACCACAGCGTCCATTTCGCGGGCCGCGCCGTCTACAGCACGGCAGTTTTCTTTACGAAGACGAGAACGACGGCGATATTGAACGCTTTTCCGGACGCGAGACCATCAGCCAGGATGGTCTGACGGTTTACCAGCTGCGCTACACCGGCGGCAGGATCGACTGAGCTGGCGAAGATTCACCAGTGGAGGTTTGCAATGAAAATTCGCGCCATCGCCATCTCAGGTGAAATCGCCTCCGGAAAGAGCGCCATTGCCGAGAAGCTCGCCGGCACATTAAATGGTTGGAAACTGCATACCGCCGGCCAAATTTACCGCGACTACTGCAAAACCCATCACATTCAATTCGCAGAAGCCCACGACCGCGTTCCCGACGAGGTCAACAGAATGATCGACGCCCAGCAGGGCGAGATCATCCAAACCCACTCCAACATCATCGCCGATGGCCGCCTCTCGGGCTGGCTGGGACGCGACCTGGCGGATGTTTTACGAGTGTTTTGCTACGCCGAGCCAGAAATCCGCGCCCAGAGACTCTCCAAACGTGACGGGATCCCCGTCGAAAAGGCCAGAGCCGAAATCTCTCTCCGTGAAGCACACGATATTGCTACCTTCCAGCATATCTACGGCATTCAAGATTACCGCGCTCCGGCCTTGTATCATTTACGACTGGATACTTCCTTCGCGACCATTGAAGAAATGGCCAGGCATTTGAAAGAAGTGGTCGAAGCAGGCTAATTGTAATTACGAAAGGTCTGCGCCACTCCTGTGGTAGAATTTTCTCAGGCTTTCCCCACCAGGTTTTCACCAATGGCCTTCCCCTCTTATCCGCCCTTTTTTTGTTAGGCGCACCTGGAGGATGCCATGAAAAAAACACATATCCTGACTGCATTGCTGGCGCTGGCTCTTTTTTTGACCGCCTGTTCTCTGCTGGCAAACCGCCAAAACGACTCCCCCGCCCCATCTGCTGAAGACGAAGAAACCATCCGCCCCATCCAACGCTCTTCGGCTGCGCCAGTGCAGTTTTGCCTTGACTCGCAGCCGCCTTTCGTGACGGATCTGGGCGTGAGGCAGGATGAGCGACTGCCCGAACCTGCCCCGCATGTCGCTTTCCGCGACTCTATTTACGGCGGCTGCCTGGTGCGGGTTACTAACCGCAAGACCGATCGTTCGCCAGGCGACCCTTCCCGGGGCCTGAAGAACGAATATTCGCGCCTGCAGGCCTTCAACGCTGATGGCAGCCTGATCATGGTATTGGCGACCGAGGCGCACCGTTATGTGTACGATGCTTCCACCTTAGAACGACTCGGCGAACTTCCGGCTATGAATGACCCGCGCTGGAGCAACCGCGACCCCAACCTGATCTACTACATCGGCGAACTGACCCTGATGTCCTACAACCTGGCGACCGGCGAGCAGCGCCTGGTGCACGATTTCGCCCCCGATTTTCCCGGGCAGAACATCGTTGCAGTCTGGACGCGCTGGGAGGGCAGCCAGTCGCTGGACGACCGCTATTGGGCATTCATGGCTGAAGACCAGGATTGGTTGACAGTTGCTTTCGTGGTTTACGATCTGCAGCAGGATCGAATCATCGCCCGGCGCCAGATTTCACCACCCGGCGATGTCGATAGCGTCACCATCAGCCCTTCCGGGGCTTACTTCCTGGCGCAGTTCGAATATTGCGAACATGGCTCAATGGGCAGCCTGGAGCAGCCGTGCGGTTTGATGGTGTACGATCAGAGCTTACAGAATGGGCGTGGGCTGCTGCGCAACGTCGGCCATTCCGACCTGGCTCTGGACGAAAACGGCCGGGAAATCTTCTTCTACCAGGATATCGACACCGATCACGTCGCCATCCTCGACCTGCAAAGCGGGACGATCAGCAACCTGTTCCCGATCGACTTCACCTTTTGCAACGGCTGCGGAATGCACTTCTCCGGGTTGGGTTACCAGCTACCGGGCTGGGGGCTGATTTCTTATTTCGACGGCGACGCAGTGACGCACATGTGGATGGACGATCACATCTTTGCTGTGGAACTCAAACCCGGCGGTCGGGTGGTGCGCTTTGCCCAGCACCATTCACTGGTCGACCCCAACCAGGAGCACGATTACTGGGCCGAGCCGCACGCCAGCGTCAACCGCGATTTCACCCGCATCCTGTTTACCAGCAATTGGGGACGCTCCGGCACGGGCGAGGTAGAGATGTATATGATTGTGCTGCCGGTGAACTGGTTTCAAGCGCCATAGGTAGGCGGCGTTGAATTTAGGGTAATAGCAACATCAGCAGCAATCCCTGTCCATTGCCAAACGCCACAATCAACCCCGCAAACACCACGGAGACCATGGTCATCAGCTTGATCAGGATGTTGAGCGACGGACCAGCGGTATCCTTGAAGGGATCGCCGACCGTGTCGCCGACCACCGCCGCCTTGTGAGCGTCGGAGCCTTTGCCGCCGTGCGCCCCGGCTTCGATGTATTTCTTGGCGTTATCCCAGGCCCCGCCGGCGTTGGACATCATGATCGCCAGCGATAACCCGGCAGACAGGCCGCCCACCAGCAAGCCTAACACCCCCGCCACACCAAACACCACCCCGATCAACACCGGCACCAAAATCGCTACCGCCGCCGGGCCGGTCATTTCGCGCTGCGCCCCGGCGGTGCTAATATCCACGCAGCGGGCGTAATCTGGCTTGGCTGTGCCTTCCAGGATGCCCGGAATCTCGCGGAACTGACGGCGCACTTCTTCCACCATCCCGCTGGCTGCCCGCCCCACCGCGCTCATCGTCATGGCCGAGAAGTAGAAAGCCGTAGCCACGCCAGTAAAGACGCCCACCAGCAAAGCTGGGTTGAGCAGGTTGGCGTTGTAGTAATCCATAAAATTGTTGACATTCATCTCGGTCACTTTGATCCACACGCCGTCCACCAGCAGTTCTTCGATGCCGCGCAGTTCGTGCAGCACCAGGCGAATTTCTTCCAGGTAAGCCGCCAGCAGCGCCATGGCGGTCAGGGCTGCTGAACCGATGGCAAAACCTTTGCCAATCGCCGCTGTGGTGTTGCCCACTGCATCCAACTGATCGGTGCGGTGGCGCACAATCGGGTCGAGCTTGGACATTTCAGCGTTGCCGCCAGCGTTATCGGCGATCGGGCCATAAGCGTCAGTCGCCAGGGTGAAACCGAGCGTCGAGAGCATGCTGACCGCCGCCAGGCCGACCCCGTACAGTCCCATCAAAATGTTGGTTGCCCCACCTGCCGCGTAAAAACTGACCACAATGCCAACCACCACTGCTGCCACGGGTAGACCGCCCGAGCGCATGCCCACCGCCAGCCCTTCGATCAGGGCGGTGGCGGCGCTGGTATTGGCCTGGTCGGCGATATAGCGGGTAGGCGTGAAAGCGTGCGAGGTGTAATATTCGGTCAGTTTACCGACCGCAATGCCCACCGCCAGGCCGCTGAGCACCACGAACCACAGCGACAGCCAGTTGGGCATGCCGAGCAGCATGAGAGCGGGCAACGAAACCACAGCAATGCCCAGCGAACTGAAATACAGGCCGCGGCTGAGGGCGCCGATCAATTCAGCCTGGCTGGCGTCCTCGCGGGCGCGCACCACATACAGCGCCAGGATCGAAAGCACGATACCGAGCGCCGCCAGTACAATCGGGGCAGAGATATAAATCATGCCCATTTCGAGGGGCGTTTTATCTCCCAGCAGTTCGGCGGCCTTGAAACCCACCGCCGCCACGCCCAGGGCGGAAGTCGCCAGGATTGACCCGGCGTAAGATTCATACAGGTCAGCGCCCATGCCCGCCACATCGCCGACGTTATCGCCCACGTTATCGGCGATCGTGGCCGGGTTGCGCGGGTCGTCTTCAGGGATATTGGCTTCCACTTTGCCGACCAGGTCGGCGCCGATATCGGCAGCCTTGGTGTAGATGCCGCCGCCTACCCGGGCAAACAGCGCCTGGGTCGAAGCGCCCATACCGAAGCTGAGCATGATGGCGGTGATCTGCGGCAGCGGGTTGGCTGCCACGCTGATGAAGTTGTCGGGAAAAATGATCGGGAAGAGGTTATAGAGCAGCAGGAACCACACCGTGATATCCAGCAAAGCAAAGCCGACCACCACCATCCCCATCACCGCCCCACCGCGCAGCGCCACCTGTAAAGCGCTGTTCAGGCTCTTCGTGGCAGCAAAGGTGGTGCGCGCTGAAGCATTGGTAGCGGCCTTCATGCCGATGAAGCCGCACAAACCGGAGAACAACCCGCCGGTCAGGAAAGCATACGGCACAATCGGGTTTTGCAATTTGAAAAATGATAAAACCAGGAACAGGATGAACAAAGCGGCAAAGACCAAAATCACCACTTTGTACTGCCGCTTGAGATACGCCATGGCGCCCTCCCGCACCGCCTGGGCGATCTCCTGCATGCGCTCGTTGCCTTCGCTCAGCTTCATCAGCTGACGGTAAAAATACCAGGCAAAAAAGAGCGCAATGATGGCAGTAATCGGACCCAGCCACCATAACAGCGGCAGCCCCGGTCTCTCCACGCCCAAACTGGACTCAAGCGGGAACAACAACACTTCGAGCATTACTCTCCTCCTCAATGGAAAAAGCGAATAGTGTGCAAAGGATTTTCGCCCACGTCATGCGCGCCAAAATGGCGCCAACCCTTTGCAACGCCGGTGTGAACCCGTATTTTACGGGCGCTTGCCGTTTGCGTCAAGCGTAACAAACGAAAATCGGCGATCTATTCACCTGGGATTAAGCATAGGCCCACGGAAAGCTATTCATGATCCTGATTCGGCGGTATAATAATTTTGTAATACGTTTTTTTACGATCAAGAAAGGTAAAACGATGGACACTTCCGTGATCTCTTCCAAATATCAGGTCGTTATCCCGCGAAAAATCCGCGAGAAATTCAACATAAAACCTGGACAAAGAGTTCTTTTCATCCCCTACCAGAAAAGCTTGCGCCTGGTTATCGTTCCCAGCATCGATGAGGCTTATGGAATGTTAACTGGGATGAATACAGAAAATTTGCGCGAAGAAGTGGATGAAGAGCGATGTTAAACTTAATTGACTCTTCTGGTTGGGTAGAGTATTTAACCAAAGGAAAAAACGGTCCAGTTTATTTTCCAATCATCCAGGATACAGCCAATTTAATCGTCCCAACAATCGTCATCTATGAAGTCTTCAAACGGGTGGCATCTCAATTTGGAATAGAAACTGCTCTTGAAGCAACAGGAGTGCTTTCTTCTGGAAAGGAAGCCGTAATCGATCGTACAATAGCCATCGACGCAGCCAAAATATCTCTTGATTTCAAGCTGGCAATGGCAGACAGCCTGATCCTGGCAACTGCCCAAGCATATGATGCGATATTATGGACTCAGGATGCACACTTCAAAGATTTTCCAGGCGTGCGTTACTTTGAGAAATGATCGGTTACAAAAAATTAAGGTAAAAAACCAACATGAACGACGACCTGAGCGATATCGTTGACTTTTACAACAGCGAACTCGAGCACGAACACACCCGCCTGGAACGCCACCAGCTTGAGTATGAACTGACCTGGCGCTACCTGGAGCGCTACCTGCCCGAGCGCGGTTCGATCCTGGAGATCGGCGCTGCGACGGGAGTCTACACCGTGGAACTGGCCCGGCGCGGCTACCAGGTTACGGCGGTGGATATGACCGAAAAATTATTGCAGCGCTGCCGGGAAAACCTGTCCGCCCACGGCATGCAAAACCAGGCGCGCCTGGTCATTGCAGATGTTCGACAATTGGATCAGTTTGTAGCGGACGAATATGACGCAGCCTTACTGATGGGGCCGCTCTATCACCTGGTGCTGGAAGTCGATCGCAAAACCGCGCTGGGACAGGTGTACGAACGCCTGCGCCCCGGCGGGCTGATCTTCAGCGCATTCATCAGCCGTTACGGCATCCTGGGCGACCTGATGAAGAAAATGCCGGAATGGATCGAAAACCAGGCCGAAGTGTGGTCGGTGCTGGAACTGGGCAGAGATCCTGAGAACCCCCGCAAAGGCGCCTTCCGGGGCTATTTCGCCGACCCGGCTGAGGTCGCCCCGCTGCATGAAAGCGCCGGTTTCGAGACGCTCGTGCTGGCGGCGGTCGAACCCGCCATTTCGGCCGACGACGAAAGCTACAACCAGCTTTACGGCGCGCGCCGCCGCCTGTGGCTCGACCTGCTCTACAAAATCAGCGCCCAACCTTCCTCGCTGGGCGCCTCCAGGCATTTGTTATATATCGGGAAAAAACCAATCACAGGATAAACAGGATGAAGGGGATATTTAGGATTTTATTAAAATCCTGTTTATCCCTGAAATCCTATCCATCCTGTTATGGTTTTCTTTATTGGTTCCGCGCTTATTAAATCCTGTGTATCCAACTCATCCTATCCATCCTGTAAAGGTTTTTTAATTGACTCCACGCTGGCGCGGGTCGAAGGCGTCGCGCAAGCCGTCTCCCAGGAAGTTGAAGGCAAACATGGTGATCGCCAGGGCCAGGGCCGGGAAGATGACCTGGTTCGGGTAGGTGCGCAGCACCGTCGCCCCGTCGGCTATCATCGAACCCCAGGAGGGCGTGGGCGGGTTGACCCCCAGCCCGATGAAGGAAAGGAAAGCCTCCAGCGTGATGTAACTCGGAATGGCCAGTGTCTCAGCCACCACCAGCGGGCCGAGGATATTGGGCAAGATATGGCGGAACATGATGCGGGCCGGGCTGGCGCCGATGGTCTGCGCCGCTTCGACGAACTCCTTCTGCCGTACCGAAAGCACCTGCCCGCGCGCCAGGCGCGCCATCGTCTCCCAGGCTGTCAGGCCGATGCCAATAAAGATGAACAGCATCCCACCCATGCGGGCGTCCATCTGCGCCAGGGAGTACGCCAGGGTGCCCGGTTCGAGCTTGGCAAAAGAGAAACGAAAGAAAGTCAGCAGCAAGATCACGAATAACAACGTTGGGAAGGCATACAGCACATCCACAATGCGCATCATCAGGTTGTCGACCCACCCGCCGAAGTAACCGGAGATGCTGCCGTATACCACGCCAATGATCAGGCTGATCAGTGGGCCGATCAGCGCCACCGTCAGCGAGATGCGCGCCCCATAGACGATGCGGCTGAACAGGTCACGCCCGACATAATCCGCCCCCAACGGGTAAAGACTGGTTTCTTTGACATAACCCTTCATCACCGGGAAGATCGCCAACACCCAGCCCGGGGATTTGTTTTGATCGGTCAGGGTCTGCTGGTCGTATGGATAGGGGGCGATCAGCGGCGCAAAAGCAGCCATCAGGTATAGGACCAGGATGATGACCCCACCCATCACCGCCGCCCGGTTGCGCAGCAAGCGCTTGAAGGCGTCAGCCGTCAGGCTCTCGCCTTTGTGGTTCTTTTTCTCTGCCAGCGAGAGCACGCCCGTTTTACTTAAAGTTGTGGCAGCCATGCTTTACTCCTTTCACGCTCATTCGTAACTGATGCGCGGATCCAGAAATCCGTAGAAAATATCCACCAGCAGGTTGGCGAGCACCAGCACCACTGCATACAGCAAGATGGTGCCCATAATCACCGGATAGTCGCGGTTGGTAATACTGGTGACGAAATAGCGCCCCATGCCGGGGATGCCAAAGGTCTGTTCGGTCACAAACGTGCCGGTCACCAGGGCGGCAAACATCGGCCCCAGGATGGTAACCACCGGCACGAGCGAGTTCTTCAGCGCGTGGCGCAGCAGGATGACTTGCTCGCGCACGCCTTTGGCGCGGGCGGTGCGGATATAATCCTCGCGGATCACCTGCAGCAGGCTGGCGCGCGTCAGGCGGGCGATAATGGCCGAACTGCCCAGACCGAGCGCGAAAGCCGGCATGATGGCGTACTTGAAGAAGTCCCAACTCATCTGCCGGGGCAAGAAGAAGTACACGTAGGGCGGTTTCGCGCCCCAACCGCTGGCCGGCAGCCACCTCAGCGTCACCGCGAAGATCCAGATCAAAATCGGCCCCAGCACAATGACCGGCACTGAGACGCCAAAGATCGCCACGCTCATCCCCAGGTAATCCAGGATGCTGTTCTGCTTGAGCGCCGCCAGGATGCCCAGCGGCAGCCCGATCAGGAGCGCCACGCATAACGCCATGAGACCCAATTGGATCGAGATCGGCAGCTGGTCGCGAAAGATTTCATTCACAGTGCGGCTGCGGGCGGCGTAGGACGGGCCGAAGTTCATCCAGCGCAGCCACAACGAACCCATTTTTACATTGATCAGGAAATCATCTTGCAGCGAGTTGCTGGGCGCCTGGGTGGTCAGGCGCGGAACCATGACATCGTACAGGTAGCGTACATATTGAACCGGCAGTGGATCGTCCAGGTGGTAATACTTCTCCAGGTTTTGGATCACCGTAGCCGGGAGCGCCTTTTCCCGGGTAAATGGACCGCCCGGGATGGTGTGCATCAACCCGAAGGTGATAGCCGAGACAGTCAGGACAACAGCGATCATATAAATCAAACGGCGGGTGATATAACGAGCCATAGCGCGCCTCCTTCGTTTCGTTCAGGGCATTCCTGCCCCGGCCAGGCCAGCACCGGGACAGGAATGGGTCAATGATCAGTCGACTTCTAGCGAATGTACCACTTCTCAACGTGCTCATGCCCGGTGTTGGAGTACGTGCGTACCACGTGCGGGCGGGTGCAGTTGGTGCGGGTGAACCAGTAGAGCGGGATGATGACTGCCTCATCCCATACCAGCAGTTGCTCGATCTGGGCGTATAACTCGATGCGCTTCTGGGGGTCCATTTCTTGGGCAGCCAAGACCGTCAGTTCTTCGAACTTTTCGTTGTACCAGTTTACGCCGCCAAAGACATTGCCAGTATCATCCAGCGGGTTGTTGTTGCCGCCGGCAGCGAAGTTCTCGCGGGCGAAGTTGTTGGCGTCCGGGTAGTCCTGGCCCCAGGTCAGGCGGAACATTTGCGGGGTGTCGAGGCTCTTGATGTACGGCAGGTAAGCTTTCCAGTCCATCGATTGCAGCTTGACTTCCAGGCCTAACACATCCTTCCACATTTGCTGGATGGCTTCCAGGATCCTCTGGTGTTGAGTAGAGGTGTTGTAGTACAGCGTGATATCAACCTCTGCCCGCGTCAGACCTTTCTCTTTCAGGTATTCTTCCAAAACCTGGCGCGCCAGGTCGGGGTTGTATTTCACTCCCAGGTCTGGGTAATCTTTCAACAGCGGGCAAGCCACCAGCCCGGGGCGGCAGAACCACTGGGCGGGTTCCTGGTTTTGCTTGGTGACGTTATCGATCAGGCTCTGACGATCGACCGCCATGGAAAGCGCCCTGCGTACGCGCACATCATCCACAAACTTGGCCTTGGTGTTGAAGCCCAGGAAGTAGGTGCCCAGGTCCGGTTGGTTGGTCAGTTCCTGTGAGAGCACCGGGTCGGCTTTGATGCGATCCATATCGGTCACGGGCACGCGCAGCGCCACATCCATGTTGCCAGATTCGTATTCTGCGAAAGCCACAGCGTCATCCAACATCATCCAGACCACTTCGTCGATCTGCGGCTGGGGCACAGACTCGCTGCCAGGCCAGTAGGGATTCTTGATGATCGTGACATAAGAGTCGTGAATCCATTCTTTCATCGTGTAAGGGCCGTAGCTCTGGAAAAGTCCGGTTTCGGTCCAGCGCTCGCCGCGCCCTTCGGTACAATCATCGCCTTCGATGATCCACTGCGGCTGGGCATTGGCAATCCACAAGCCGGCGATATTGGGATTGTAAGCCACTGGATACAGGAATTTCATCTCAAAGGTCCACTCATCCAGGGCTTTGACAGCCACTGTGCTCGGATCTTCGGTCTCACCCGAGTTGAACGCCAAGGCGCCTTCAATGGCATTATCGAGCACGAAGGCGTAGGGCGAGGCTGTTGCTGGGGTTAAGGTGCGCAGCACGCCGTATTCAAAATCGTAAGCTGTCACCATGCGATCGGCGCCCTCGCAGTTTTGCACCTTGACCACCTGGCCTGAGACGGCGTCGAATTTTACCCACGGCACGTCCTGGCGCAGATGGAAGGTGTAAACCAGGCCGTCTGCACTGATGTCCCAGCTTTCGGCCATACCGGGTTCGACCTTGATGGTCTCCTCGTTCAAGCGCGTCAGCCCGACAAAAGTCTCTTCCAAGATCTGGATTGAGCTGGTATCTTCCGCCAGGCCAGGATCCAGGGTGGGCACATCGCCCGGCCCCAGGCTGAGGGTGATGGACTTGACGGGTTGATCTTGCGGTTCGGGCGTGGCGATCACTTCGACCACGCGCGTCTCGATGACGGTCTTGCCTTCTTTCTCGACCACCTGGGTTACGACGATGGTCTGAGGTTCGACCGTCTGGGCGCAAGCTGAGAGCAGCATGCTCGCCAGGATCAACAGGCTAATCAGGGTGGAAATTTTACTTTTCATTTGTAGCTCCTTCTTTGTAAGTGAATTTTGGATAGATCATTTTTGAAAGTGGTTGGTTGCTGTGGATTAAGTTCATCTATAGGGCTTCCTCCAATGGATTTTTTCAAACCAGATGACAGGCTACCTGGTGGCCTGAGCCAACATCGCGCATTTCTGGCCGGCAAGCCTTGCAAATATCTTGCGCCAGAGGGCAGCGCGTGCGGAACCGGCAGCCTTCCGGCGGGTTGACCGGCGACGGCACATCCCCTTCCAGGATCATGCAGCGGCGCTGGCGTTCAGCCTTCGGGTCGGGGATCGGCACGGCTGAGAGCAGCGCCTGGGTGTAGGGGTGCAGCGGGTAGTGGTACAGTTCATCGCGCTCGGAAAGCTCGACGATCCCGCCCAGGTACATCACCGCAATGCGATTGCTGATATGCCGCACCATCGAGAGATCGTGGGCAATGAAAATATAGGCCAGGTTGAACTCGGCCTGCAAATCCTCCAGCAAATTGACAATCTGCGCCTGGATCGAGACATCCAAGGCCGAAATCGGCTCGTCGCAAATCACCAGCGAAGGCTGCAAGGCCAGGGCGCGGGCGACGCCGATGCGCTGGCGCTGGCCGCCCGAAAATTCATGCGGGTAGCGTCCGGCAAAAGCCGGGTTCAGCCCCACCAGATTGAGCAGGTTTTCGACCCACTCTTGCAGTTCCTTGCCGCTCGCCACTTTGAAAATCACCAGCGGCTCGGAGATGGTCTCGCCCACTGTAAGGCGCGGATTCAGGCTGGCGTAAGGATCCTGGAAGATCATCTGCATTTTGCGGCGCATCTTGCGCAGCGTTTTGGCATCCAGGGTGGTCAGATCCTGGCCTTCAAAGTACACGTGCCCGGAGGTCGGGCGCTGGAGTTGCAAGATGGCGCGCCCGGTGGTGGATTTTCCGCAGCCGCTTTCGCCCACCAAACCGAGCGTCTCGCCACGCCGGATATCGAAACTGACGCCATCCACGGCATGCACGGCGCCCACCTGCTTTTGCACCAGGATACCGCGCCGGATAGGGAAGTGTTTCACCAGGTTTTCGACCTGCAGCAGGTCTGAATTTCCGCTTTTCATGATCGCTCCTTCTTCGAATACGGGTCCACCCAGCAGGCTGCGGTGTGGTCAACCCCCACCGAGGTCAGTTTGGGGTTGTCAGCCCAGCAAATTTCGCCCGCCAGTTCGCAGCGCTGCGCAAAGGGGCAGGCGGTTGGCTTGCTGGTCAGCACCGGCGGAGCGCCTTCAATCGAGACCAGCCGCCGCCGTCCGGTTTCATCCAGGCGCGGCAGGCTGCCCAACAGCCCGATGGTGTAGGGGTGTTGCGGGTTCTCGAACAGCGTATCCACGCTGCCCTGCTCGATAATCCTGCCGCCGTACATCACGGCGATGCGCTGCGCCAGCCCTGCCACCACCCCCAGGTCGTGGGTGATCCAGATGATGGCGCTGCCGAATTCGTCACGCAAGCGCCGCACCAGGTCGACAATTTGGGCCTGGATGGTGACATCCAGGGCGGTCGTCGGTTCGTCGGCAATCAAAATCTTGGGGCTGCAAGCCAGCGCCATAGCGATCATCACCCGCTGGCGCATGCCGCCGGAAAACTGGTGCGGGTAATCGCCCAGGTGGGCGTTGGCGTCATAAATGCCCACCAGGCGCAGCAGATCGGCAGCTTTCAACATGGCTTCTTTCCAATTCATCCCTTTGTGCGTCACCAGCGGTTCTGCCACCTGCTTGCCGACAGTGAGCACCGGGTTGAGCGAGGTCATCGGGTCCTGGAAGATCATGGCAATTTGCGAGCCGCGCACGCTGCGGATCTCGCTCTCGCTCATTTTGAGCAGGTCCACGCCGTCGTACAGCGCCTGGCCTTGCACAATCTCGCCGGGCGGGGTCGGGATCAGGCGCAAGATCGACATCATCGCCACGCTTTTGCCGCAACCGCTCTCGCCCACAATCCCCAGCACCTCGCCTTCCTGCATACTGAAAGACACCCCGTTGACAGCATAAACCGTGGCAGCCGGGGTGACGAAGCGAGTTTCCAAACCTGAGACAGTCAATAAATCGGGCATGATCCTTTTCCTTCCTGCTCCTTGCATCCCGGAGGGCAACCTCCACCCTCCGGGCGCCATCAAGGAGGAGAGACAAGCGTTTCTTTACGATATTCATTATAGAAAAGAGGGGAATGAAACACACCCCATGATCATGGGGTGTGGTATGGGGGTGGGTATGGGGTTATAATTAACTTCAAAATTTGACCAATCTACCGGATTCCAAGCGCCTGAGTCATGCTAGGACCTGGTTACCAGGTCTACCAGGCGTCGTTTTTGTGGTATTATTCACAAACCATCTTCGAGTAAACGCTGCACAGGCGCGACGCTTCTGATTCGATGCGTTATCCCTGCCAAGTAATACCATCAAAGATCGAAAAAAGGACCGCCTATTTCCAAAAGAACGACCCGTTCGATCAATCGATAACAATTTTTTCTCCGAGCCAGCCAGCCTAAAGTGTTCACCATGGTTGAGCGGCCGCTCAAGGGCAGGGATGGAAACGTCCTTACCTCCCGAATCCCGGCGCATGCCGGGAGGAATTGGAAAGGAGAACAGTGACAGATCGATTCTGCTCGCCTGTTTCCTTCCTGGCGAGTTTTTTGTTCGACCAGGAAGTGAACCAAAAACTATTCATCATCACCGGCCCAATCGGCGCCGGTAAAACCAGCTGGTGCCTGCAGTTGATCCGTGAAGCGCAGGCCAGCGGGTTGCTCCCTTGCGGGCTGGTCTCGCCGGCGGTCTTCGAAGCGGGCGCCAAAACCGGCATCGACCTGGTGGATGTGTCGTCGGGTGAAAGGCGCCGCCTGGCGGTGCGGCGCGCCGCCCAAGAAACCGAGGCGCCTGCTGGTCTGGCTACCCAATCCTGGCGCTTCGACGAGTCGGTGGTGACCTGGGGCAACCAGGCTCTCAGCCAATTGCAAAACCCCCGCCTGCTAATTCTCGACGAACTCGGCCCTCTGGAGCTTTTGGAGCAAGCCGGGTTGGTCGCCGGCCTGAAAGTCATCGACAGCCGCCACTATGACCTGGCTTGCGTGGTGATCCGCCCCAGCCTGCTGCCCACCGCCCTGAAACGCTGGCCGTGGGCAGAAACCCTATCTATCCCCACCCTCCACACAGCTTACGCGGAGCGGGAAGCATGATCCACATCCGCGACCTCAACGTTCATTACGGCGACATCCCGGCCCTGCAGGATATCTCGCTGCAGGTTGCCCCCGGCGAGTGCCTGCTGGTGACTGGGCCTTCTGGCTGCGGCAAGAGCACCCTGGGACGCGTCCTGGGCGGGTTGATCCCGCATGCTATTCCGGCTCAGCTCACCGGCCAGGTGGAAGTCGCCGGATTATCCCTGCAGTCGCATTCCATCCCCGAGATCGCCCAGAAGGTCGGGATGGTCTTCCAGCGCCCGGCCTCCCAGCTTTTTCATTTGCATGTCGAAGACGAAGTCGCTTTCGGCCCGCGCAACCTGGGGCTGGAGGAAGAAGAAGTCAGCCAGCGCGTCGAATGGGCTTTGCAAACTACCGGCCTGGTTCCCCTGCGCCAGGCCAGGCCCTCCCAGCTCTCCGGCGGGCAGAAGCAGTGCCTGGCGATCGCCGCCGCCCTGGCCATGCGCCCCCAGGTGTTGGTGCTGGATGAACCCACCGCCTCCCTGGACGTGCCCAACACCCGGCGGGTGATCGACACCCTGACAAATTTACGCGCCGAACACGGCGTCACAATTATCCTCATCGAACACCGTCTGGCAGAAGCCGCCCAGTTGGCCAACCGGGTGGTGATCATGGAAGCCGGTCGCATCGTCGCCAGCGGCCCGCCCCAGGATGTATTTGCCGATCGAGCGCTGCGCGAGCGCCTGGGCCTGCGCCGCCCGACCGAAGAACCCTCCATCTCCTGGAGTTCGCTGATCCGGCGCAACGGCTCCGGCCAGCCAACCGAGCAGCCCTTGCTTTCCTTCGAAGCCGTTTCTGCCGGTTTCAACGGCCATGCTGTCATTCACGAGATCGATCTGCAGCTCTACCCGGGCGAATTTACCGCCCTGGTGGGCGATAACGGCGCCGGTAAGTCCACCCTGGCCATGGTAGCTGCCGGACTGATCAAGCCGCAAAGCGGCCGGCTGCGCTTTCTCGACGGTGTGCGGCCTCGCCCCGGCCTGGATGTGGCCTTGCTCTTTCAAGACCCGCAAGAGCAGTTGTTTACCGACTCGGTGGATGAAGAAGTGGCCTTTGGGGCAGAAAACTACGACGCTTTCGACCCAGATACCCATCGCCGCATCCTGCAAGAAGCCGACTTGTTGGAGCTGCGCCAGCGCCGCCCGCAAGTCCTCTCCGTAGGCCAGCAGCAGCGCACCGCCCTGGCGTCCTGCCTCAGCTTGCGCCCGCGCCTGCTGATCCTGGACGAGCCGACCCTGGGACAGGATTGGGGTCACCTGCAACGCCTGATGGATTACCTGCGCCTGCTGAACCAGATGGGAACCACCATTTTGCTGATCTCTCACGACTATAAATTGGTGCATCACTATGCTCACCGCGTCATCCTGCTGAAAGACGGGCGCATCGAGCAGATTGGAAAAATCGATCACTCACCTCAATTGGAGGCTACTTATGAAACTCTCAACGCGTGAACTGGCGACCCTGGCTGTTTTCGGGGCTTTATGGGGGCTGGTCGAAGCCAGCTTGGGTTCGGTGCTCAAATCGCTGAATATCCCGCTCAGCGGCGTCTTCCTGGCCGCCATCGGGCTGATCATCGCCCTGGTAGGCCGGGTGTTCGTGCCCAAACGCGGTTCGACGCTCTTCATCGGCGTGCTGGCAACCCTGATCAAGCTATTCAGCCTGGGCGGCGTCATCATCGGCCCGATGGTTGGCATCCTGACCGAAGCCATCCTGGCGGAAATTGTGCTCTCGCTGGCCGGAAAGCCGCGCCGTCCGGCCCTGGTGCTGGCCGGGGCGCTGGGCGTGGCCTGGGTCATGCTGCAGCCCTTCGTCACCGGGCCGCTGCTGTTTGGGCGCACGGCCTTCGTGGTCTGGCTAGATTTGCTCGATCGCGGCAGCCAGCTGCTCGGCCTGGATGTCACCGCAGCCATCTGGATCGTGCTGGCGCTGCTCGCCATCCACCTGGCGATCGGCGGGCTGGCAGGCTGGTTTAGCTGGGATATCGCCCGCTTGCTGCAGGCGCGCCAGGGCAGATCCATCCCTCAAACACTCGAATCATAAATAGCTTTCACTGGCTTACAACTCAACAGTCAAAACAACCAAAAATCACAATACTTTATCGATACAAGGAAACATAAACTTGAAACACATTTCAAAACTCCTCCTGATCTTCATCGCCATCTCCCTGGCAGCTTGCAGCGCTGCCAGCCAGCCGGCTGCCTTTGAGCCAGGATCAACTTTACTGGTTTCGGGTGGCGAAATCAAAAAATCCTACAGCCGCGCCGACCTGGAAGCCCTGCCTGCCAGCCAGGCCGATTTCCTGGACGTGACTTACCGCGGGGTTGTGCTGTCGGTCTTACTCCAGGACGCCGGTTTCGATCCGCAGCAGGTCAAAGCCGTCAAAGCCGTCGCCAACGATGGCTTCACGGTCAATTATGACCCTGCCCAGTTCTTACGCCCAGATTTTCTGGTAGCCTACGCCCAGGCCAACGGGGAACTGACCGACAAAGACGGCCTTTTCCGGATTGTGCTGCCGGGGGCGGAGGGCAAGCAGAATGTGCGCATGTTGGTCGAAGTACAAGTGATCCAATAATGGCGACCCACAGCCTTTCGCAAAGCATTTCCCAACCTCGTCCGGCGCCCAGGCTGGGCATGCTGGGCTACCTGGCGATCTTTGCCGCCTCGCTGGCGGCGGTGATGGCAGTTCCCCCCAGGGTTTTGCCGTGGAGCGCCGGGTTGTGTTTGCTGGTGGCGGCGCTGGTGTACCCGAGCGCCTTTCGCCGCCTGATGCGCCTGCGTTGGCTGGTGATGATCGCTCTCTTGGCGCTGCCGGCGGTCTTTTTCGTGGGAGAGGTCGATCGCAGCCTGGCAGGCATCCCAGTCTCGTCGGAGGGGCTGCAAACCGGCTTCCAGATCGTGGTGCGGATTGTGGTGGTCTTGATCGCCGTCGATGGCCTGACCTCCTCGGTGGATATCGCCTCGGTAGCCGGGCTGCTCGAGAAGGCCGGCCTGCACGGGCTGGGTTTTTCGATCGGGGTGGCGCTCAACCTGCTGCCATCTTTGCAGCAATCGGCCTTGAATGCCTGGCGCAGCCTGTGGATGCGCGGCGGCTTGAGAAAGCGGCGCTGGCGCAGCCTGACCTTCCTGTCCGTGACGATCGTCTCCAACGCCCTGAGCCGCGCCGAAGAAATCGCCCTGGCGGCGGAGGCGCGCGCCTTTTCTCCGCAGCGCGCCCGCCGCCTGCCGGTCGTGACCGGGCGCTTCGATCCGCTCGTCCTGGTTGTGTCTTTGATCGCGATCGTGGTCGCGATAATGATCGTGTAGGCGCGATGGCCTGGTCTGGTTTGACCAATGTTTTTGTAACCGGTGCAAGGCGCCGAAATCAGGCGCCTTGCACAGCAAAAAATCAAAATGAAAAAGGTGCTCCTTACTGATGGAAGATTTAGCCAAATTCTTACAACTTTGCGCTGCCCGCTATCCGCATCTCTGCCCGCGCCAGGTGCTTGGAATACGTATCGCTATGTTGGCCGGAAAGATTCTCAACCTGGATCTACCGCAAACCGGTAAACGCTTGTTTGCCTTCATGGAATGCGACGGGTGCGGCATGGGCGGCGTGGCCGTTGCCAGCGGTTGCGCGGTGGAACACCGCACCATGCGGGTCTTGGATTATGGTAAGCTGGCAGCGACCTTTGTCGATACCCAAACCGGGCAATGCGTGCGCATCCGGCCTCACCCGGGTTGCCGCCAGGCTGCCGAAGAGCTTTTTCCCGCCGAGCCATCCCGCTGGCACAGCCAGCTGCGAGGTTACCAGGCGCTGCCCGACGAGACCTTGCTGATCGTCCAACCCGTAGCGCTGAACATCTCGATAAAGAAAATCATCAGCCAACCCGGCCTGCGGGCGCTGTGCGAGTGCTGTGGTGAAGAAATCAGCAACCAGCGCGAGATCACCTGGAACGGGCATACCCTGTGCCGCTCCTGCGCCGGGGATAAATATTACTGCCCCATAGCCGGGGAGGCCGGTTCAAACATCAAGAATACCAGGCTGCCGGTGGTGGGGCGAACTTCGAATTCAGCCGTGAATTTACGTCGCCGATTTTCGCCTCGTATGCTGCAAAGGGAGTAAAATAGGGATGCACAAGGCGCAGCGCCTGATCTTCAACGCAGCCCTGTAACCATAAAAAAAGATTGGAAATCAAATGATCTCATTCGAAAAAGCCTACCACTTATCGTTAGAAAATGTCCAAACCCTGGAGACAGAACTTGTCGGCCTAGTTGCTGCAGTCGGGCGATTACCTTCCATCGATCTACTGGCGTCGGTCGATTCCCCTTCGGTGGACGCCTCGCTGAAAGATGGCTACGCCGTTCACTCAGACGACATTCATGACGCCCGCCCTGACCATCCGGTCGCCCTGCGCCTTGTTGGCGTGGCAGAAGCCGGCGGAAGCTGGCAGGGCGAACTGCAGCACGGAGAAGCCTTGCGGATTCTGAGCGGCGCCCCACTCCCCACCGGCGCAGACGCCATCCTCACCGAAGAATTAGCCACCGAGCAAGCCGGCCAGGTCATCGCCACCGGCGACGCCCATGTCGGGCGGAATATTATCGCCAGGGCCAGCGATGTCCGGAAAGGGCAGGTGCTGGCTGCGGCGGGAGAGAAATTGCTGCCCAGTAAAGTAGGACTCTTAGCAGCCGGTGGCCTCGACATCGTGCCCGTCATCCGCCAGCCCCGGGTGGCAATCATCGCCACCGGCGACGAAGTGATCTTTCCCGGGCAACCCTTGAAAATGGGCGGTCTGTACGCCAGCAATCTGGTAACCCTGGCAGCCTGGTGCGCCTGGTTCGGTTTTTCGGTCGAAACTTACCTGGTTGGCGATGTGGAGAAGAACATCCGCGCTCAACTTCAACAATCCATCATCGAACACGATGTCATTCTGACCAGCGGCGGGGCCTGGAAGGGGGAGAAAGACCTGACTGTGCGCACGCTGGATGAGATGGGATGGCAAAAAATCTACCATCGCGTCAAAATGGGACCCGGAAAGGCGATTGGCTTCGGGATATTCCAGAACAAACCGGTCTTTTGCCTGCCTGGAGGCCCGCCCTCCAACCATATGGCCTTTCTGCAGCTGGCGCTCCCTGCCTTGCAAAAAATGGCCGGCTTCAAGCAGCCCGGCTTAGCGCATATCACCGCCAGGCTCTCTGAAACCATCAGCGGGCAAGTCGATTGGACGCAGTTCATCCATGGAAAATTGGTGGAACGCGATGGGACAAAATGTTTTTACGCCCGCCAGCCTGCCAGCCGACTGCAAATGATCGCCCACACCGAAGCGCTCGCCATGATCCCTGAAGGCCAGGTCGAAATTCGCAAAGACAGCCTGGTTCAGGTGCAGGTCTTGATCTGAGTGTTACAGCAACCCCAGCTCCCGGGCTGCGGCGGTCGCCTCCAGACCGCTGTGCACATTTAACTTCTGGTAGATATTCTTGATGTGCCACTGCACGGTGCTGACCGCCACCACCAGCTCGGCGGCAATGTCCTCGTAGGTCATCCCGGCGGCGATCAGGCGCAGCACCTGCAGCTCACGCTCGCTGAGCTGCTCCACCAGTCCAACCTGGTGGATGGGCGTAACTGGGCAGCCTTTCACAGCGCTGAAGGCTTTGCGCAACCGGTAAACATATTCCTCCGAAAGCGGGCTTTTCCACTGGCGGCTGTTGGCGGCGTGCAGGTAAGCCAAGACGGCGGCCAGCGGCTGCCCCAGATCTACAAATATCCGCAGATACCCCTCCGGCTCGGCTAGAAGCAGCGCTTGCTCCAGGGTTTGCAGCGCCTGGCGAGTCTGGCCGCGGCGATGCTGCAGCAAGGCGCTCAAAGAAAGAATTTCGATCCGGCGCCCGTGCAATCCGTCCACCTGGGCGCGGCGGTCCAGTTGCTCAAGCAAACTTTGCGCTTCTGCCTGGCGATCCTGGGCGTAACATAAACGCGCAAATACCAGCAAGCTAGAAAGCGGCGCAACGTGCGATGATAAGTCACTTGCGCTAAAATCTGCCAGCCCGGCCTGCTGGCTCCAGTATTCCGCTGCCGCCAGGTCATTATTCTCCAGGCCGAGCCGCGCTCGCAAGGCATCGATGAAGGCGATATCCTGGGTATTGCGGCTGTGCAGGCAAAGTTGGCGCGCTTCGTGGATATACTCGAGAGCTATTTCAGGGTTGCTGCAAGCGTTTTCAAGCCGCGCCATCGCCAGGAAACCTTCCCGGATAAAGACAAAATCGCCCCCCTGCTCTGCCAGCTTCAAGCCGCTTTCCAGGTTCTGGCGGGCTAACTCTAGCTTGTTCTGTTCGCGCAAAATATCACCGCTGCGGATCAGGTCGATACCCGCCAGGGCTGGCTCGGGATAAGCCTGAATGAACTGCGTCGCCTCAGCGAACATGCTCATCGCCACCCGCAATCGCCCTTGCTCCACGCGCAACAAGCCCAATGAATTGACCCCTCCCAGGTAAGCCGCCAGGTTGTTAGCGATGCGCCCTTCTCGAATAGCCCACAGCAGGTCTTGCTCGGCTTGCTCGAAGCGCCCCTGCCCCAGGGCAATTTGCCCGCGGAACAATAAAGCCAGGCTGTGACGATCCAATTCTTCGGCGGGAATGCTCTGCAAAGCAAGCTCCAGGCTTTCCAGGGCTTTGTGCGGCTGGCTAAAGCGCAGCGCGCAAGCCCGCAGCAGATGGAGATTGCCCAGCGTCTCCTGGTGCGAATCTTCCTCGTCCTGGTAGAAACCAGAAGCCCGGCGCGCTTCCACAGCTTTTTGCGCGGCTTGCAGCAGCGGCTCTACTTTGTCGAATCGCCCCGCCGCTGTCAGCGACCAGGCGTAGCACAGGCACAGGTCGGGCTGCGAGTGTAGATATTTCTCCGGCAGCGCTTTCATCCAACCCAACATAGCCGGCGCGGCGCTGTGTTCGAAGATTTTGTGGCGCAGCGGGTAGATCAGGCTGGCAGCGCGGTCATAATCACGCTGCAACAGGAAGTATTGCACGGCATCCCAGGTCAGTCCGTTGGTTTCGCACCAGTGGGCAGCGCGGTAATATAAGCTATCCACCTGTCCAGCGCGAGCTTGCACCAGCTTTTGCTGCAGAAACTCGGCCAACAGCGGGTGGTAACGATACCAGCAGTGATCCTGGTCGAGCGCTTCCAGGAACAGGTTGGCCTTTTCCAGCCTTTCCAGCATCTCTTGGCTGTCGCTGCGCCCGGTTACGGCGTTGCACAGGTAACCGTTCAGGCGCTTTAAGATGGATGTTTCCAGTAAAAACTGTTGGGCTTCCGGCGGCTGGCTGTTCAAGACCTGCTCCGCAAGGTAATCGCCGATCAAGCGGTTGGCGCCGGCAAAAAGGCGTACAAACTCCCCCGGGTTTGGGCTGCTTTGCAAAGCGTGGGCAGCCAGTTTCAGCCCAGTGATCCAGCCTTCAGTGCGCTCGTGCAGGATGTCAATGGCTTCACTCGAGAGCTTGACCTCTATTGCCAGGCGTAGATACTGGCGTGTTTCGTCAGGTGTGAAGCATAGATCACGGCTGCGCACTTCGATCATCTGGTCGCGGCTGCGCAAAGTGGTCAACGGCAGGTCAGGCTCGGCGCGGCTGATGATGACCAGGTGCATCTGCGGCGGCATGTGCCTGAGCAGCAGGTTCACGCCGCCCAGCACCGCTGGATCTGTGACCAGATGGTAATCGTCAATTACCAATGCAAAGGGACGTGGGAACTGCTGGGTGATGCACATCACCAACGAGGTGACATCCTCCACAGTAGGTGCGCCTTGCCAGGCAGCCAACTCGGGAGCCCTGTGGCGGTTAAGAGAATTCAGCGCCTCACAGAAAGCGCTCCAAAAATAGGCCGGGTTGTTATCCTGCTCGTTCAGCGCCAACCAGGCCACCGGCGTCTTCTGGCCGCGGCTCGCCGAAACCGCCGCCGCCCATTCGCTGACCAGGGTAGTTTTACCAAAACCCGACGGCGCGCAGACCAGCGCCAGGCGCATCTTCAGGCTTTCATCCAGGCGCGCCAGCAGACGCTTGCGCGAAATATGCCTGGCGGGGCGAGAAGGGATTTCGAATTTGGCAGCGAGCAGACTTGGCATGATGTTCTCTCTGTCGATGAAGTATTCGGTTACGGTTTATTATAGACCAAAATGTCGCCTGCGACATCCAACCTATGTAATAATATGTACACAAATACAGAAAAACTTTACCTACCGCAGCGGCGACCTGATGGCGAATGGGAATTTCACCATCAACGCCGACCGGCTGTTCCAGGAGATGATACTTCATGCTACAAATGCTGCCGCGTCCCGAGCGGATTTATCCCCAGATCGAAGAACTGGCGCGGCGCATTGCCGCGCGCCTGCCATGAACCCAATTCCATAGAAAGGGTGTTTGCTGATGAACTTCACTGAACCGGCTGCCCTGGCTTACCTGGTTATTTACCTGGCTGCGCTGGTCGTTGCCATCTGGAAGCGGAAGACCTTCCCCTTGCAAGAGTCCATCATGGTGGTGGTAATCGTTGGCTTTGGGTTTACTGCCCTGGTGCATTGGCTCTTTCCGGTCTCTACTGGCGCGCCATCCCCGGCGCCTGTCTCGACTTCCGAATTAACCTTCACGGTGCTGTACCTGGCGGGCATCGCCGCGCTGCTGGTTTTCCCGCGCCCGATGCCGGAAGAATGGAAGGGCGATTTTGTCAAGAAAAGGCTTGTAGACACGGTCTTCAAGCTTAGCTTCTTTGTCGTCGTGCCCCTGGCCGCCTTACGCCTGATCTGGCAGACCCCCTGGCAGAGCCTGGGATTTCGCGCTGGCAATATCGAGGCCATCTGGCTGCCTACCCTGCTGCTGTGCCTGGTCTTTGGCGCGTTCAACCTGCTGGCGGGCAGCAGCGCCGCGCCGGTGCGCAAAGGTCAGTACAACGCCGGGCAAATCGGGCTTGGTTTCGCTCTGGCGCTGGCGTGGAACTTGTTGGAGGTGGGCCTGGTGGAAGAGTTCTTCTTCCGCGCCTTCCTGCAAGGCCGCCTGACCAGTTTTTTGGGTTCGCCATTATCAGGCGTGCTGATCGCCTCGCTGCTGTTCGGATTGGCGCACGCCCCCGGTATCTACCTGCGCAAGGGCGATCAGCACGGCCCCCTGGGCGAAAAACCCAGCCTGTTGAACGCCATTCTCTACACCATCCTGGTTCTCAGCCCGACCGGCTGGTTCATGGGATTACTCTACTGGCGCACCCAAAGCCTGCTGGCGCCTATCCTGGTGCACGCCGTGGTCGATTCAGTGGCGCATTTGCCGTTGTTTATCGAGGGGGTGATGATTCACCGCTCGTAAAATCGCCGCATGGTTTTCCCGGGCAGGTGTTCATTCCAAGAGATCATGATGGAGTCATATCAACTACCGCCTGGCGTATTGCACGCAAGTTTTCCAGGGGAGTGAGTAAAGGCACAGCGCACTCAGGACCGACAACAGCTACCCCTGCGGCAATGGCATACTTTGCCTGTAAATAAGCAGCTTCTGGTTTACCGTTTAAGAGCGTCTCGGGATTATTCACATTTCCTAATAAAGCCAAGCGCTGCCCGGCTGGCGCAGATGTATTGACTTTTTCAATAGCTTTTTTCGCATCTACCTTTGAGTCGAAGTGAAACCCATGAAATCCAGAAAAAGCAATATACTCAATGCGATCGAGGGTATTTCCACAGATATGTAGAACAAGCGGAAAGTTCAAGCGGCTGGTTAATTGCTTATGGAAAGGCAGCAGCAGATCGCGATACATTCTTCCGCTGACCAGGTCGCCGGTAGCGTGATCAGCTACACAGATTACATCTGCACCTGCAGCAATTTGCGCATTGGCAAACAAAATCGTAACATCCATCAACCTTTCGAGGAATCGGTTTACCTTTTCCGGCTCCAGGATTGTTGCCATTAAGAAATCCTGGACCCCATGCATATGGTAGGCTAGCGTCCATGGCCCCATTACTTTGCCAACGATTGCTGCCCGTTCTCCATAGGCTTTCTTAAGCAGTTGAAGCGCTTGTAAAACCGTGGCGGTCGAGGGCTGCTCCAAAAAATCCTTTGGAATGCAAACTTGTTCTGGATCGCTCCAGGGATGAGTGCGTTCCATCGGCATACTAATTTTATCGCCCCAATCGATTTCACACCCCAGTGCGGCAGCCTCTGCAGATACAGAAAAATATGGCATGGCACAATCAAAACCAAGAATATCGATCGCCCCAGCTGCCAGGCGCGCCATTTTCTCCCCATCTAAATGAACATCAGGGAAATAAGCCCCAGTTTGTTCCATTTGATCAACAGTGGCAACAGAGGTAACCGAACCCACTGGAACTCGATCTACCTGCTCACCCCGAATGGCAGCTAGAAAGCGTTGTCGCGAATTCATTTGAGATGGCTCCAACGAGCGAGTGTTAAGACTTCCTCATTGACCACTGCGCCAGGCCTGCGGCCTGTAAGCACATCCGCGGTATTTTCCGCTGTTTGAACTAAAAGATCTTGCAAAGATTCTTCAGAATAAAACGCGATATGGGGAGTAATGATCACATTTGGCAATTGCATGAGCATATGATCCATAGGCGCTGGCTCACGATCAAACACATCCAATCCTGCCCCAGCCAGGCGTTTTTCCTTCAAAGCCTTAGCCAACGCATTGTGATCAATTAGCCCACCACGCCCTGTATTGACCAGCAAAACAGACGATTTCATTAGGGTTAAAGCCCGTTCATCGATCATGTTCTCTGTGGCGGGGTTGAGTGGAGCATGTAAACTGATAATATCTGCCACAGAGAGGAGCTCGTTAAACTCAACCTTGCGAGCCCCTGCCGCCTGGATTTTTTCTATAGAAAGCAGTGGGTCATATACTATGACCGATAACCCAAGCCCAAGAGCTTTTCTACACAATGTTTGACCAATCTTACCGAAGCCGACAATGCCCAGAGTCTGACCTTTCAAGCGGTTCAGTGGTTGACCTGACAATGGCTGCCATTCTCCGGAATGCACCTGGGAGTTATACCAACACAATTTTCGGCGCAAGGCAAAAATCATCGCCAAAGTATGCTCAGACACTTCATCCAGGCAATAAGTCGGGACATTGGTAACAAGTATGCCCAATTCTGTTGCCAGTCGCACTGGAATATTATCCACTCCGATTCCATAGCGACTGATCACCTGTAATTTTGGCGCGGCGCGCACAACGCTTTCGGGAACCTGCTTCCAATTTGTCAAGATCGCATCCGCTAAAGGAGCATGACGCAGTAAATCCGTCTCCGATCCATCAGCGGATAAAATTAATTTGGCTCCGATGCGCTCCAAGATTCCTTTCTCAACCGAGATATCGGGCCAGGCGATGTCAGTTATCAGAATTGAAAATTCATTCATCGCATTTCCGTCAATGGCTAAATTTTCTTCGGAAAAAACCCGTCAGATCAAAATCGGGGCCATTGATATAGTCAATCAAAGCGGATTCCTCCTCGATCACGAGCTGTGCAGCTTGAATCAATTGATCTAAAATTTCCAAAGGGATTGTCGTCACACCATTAACATCGCCATGCAATAGATCGCCAGGACGGATGGTCAGATCATCGATTGTGACTGGAATATTCACCTCTAAAATGCGAGGATTCCCATGCGAAGCCACTAAACCCGCAGCAAAAAGGTTCAACCCCAACTGTCGTACTTGTTGCAAGTCGCGCACGCCGCCATCAGTTACCAATCCGACCACGCCCAGTCTTCGCGCTAAAGTACCCATCACGTCGCCAAAATGAGCAGATTTCCTCGGCTGAGGCCCAACATCTTGAAATACCAGCACTACCGGTTTAGGGCTGGCATCCATGGCATGCACCCAA
>JAGUYW010000097.1 GCA_020061105.1 Anaerolineales bacterium
CGCTTTATCTATGATAGCTACGCCTGCCGGGTGGGGAAGGGCACACATGCCGCCCTCGACCGCGCAACAGAGTTTTCACGCCGCTTCCCGTATGTCTTGAAATGCGACATCGAGCATTTTTTTCCAAACATTGATCATGCCATCCTCTATGCTGAATTCAAACGTCTGATCGCCGATCCAGCCACGTTGCGCCTGTGCAAGAAAATCCTGGACAGCGGCGCAGATGTCCACGCAGGCAATCGGGATCAGCGCTTGTTTCCTGATGACGATCTATTTGCTCTCGCCCGTCCGCTCGGTTTACCAATAGGCAACCTGACCAGCCAGTTTTGGGCGAATGTGTATCTCAACCCGCTGGATCAATATGTCAAACAGGAATTGAAGTGCCGGGGATATTGCCGATATGTGGATGATTTCATACTCTTTTCTGCAAGCAAAGAAGAACTGCACTCCTGGCGCACTGCAATCATCGGTTTTCTCTCTACATTGCGCTTGACGCTGCACGAACCCCAGGCGGCTGTTTTCCCGGTTTCGACAGGTATCCCGTTTTTAGGCTGGCGAATTTACCCACATTATCGCCGCCTGAAACGCAGCAATGGCGTGGCATTTCAAAGACGTTATGCACAGATGCGAAAGAAGTTGGCAAAAGGTAGTTTGACACACGACCAGGTCAATGCGTCTGTGCAAAGCTGGGTTGCCCATGTTGCGCATGGGAACACATGGAGACTGCGAAGCTCATTATTTCGCGCTTCCTTGCCTGCCGGTTCTGTTGGTATCGCCCCTGAAAAAACTGGAATGTGAACATGCAACAATCCCCCATATTCAGCAAAACATATGATTTCGTAGCCTGGATCCTTCCGATGACCATCAAATTTCCGCGCCAGCAACGTTTTGTCATGGCGGCGGCTCTTCAGCGCGAATCCCTGCGCTTCCAGGAATTATTGATCGAAGCCGCGCACGAAAAACAGCCAGTGGCCACGTTGCGAGCTGCGGATGCAGAGCTAGATAAGGTGCGCACACATCTGCGCATGAGCCTCGATCTTGGGCTGATCCAGATCGGTCAGTATGAACACGCCGCCCGCATGTTGGTTGAAATGGGTAACCTGCTGGGTGGTTGGTTACGCAAGACTGCCGCATAACAGCGCGATTCATTCTGTGCTGAGTTGCGGAGGGCCGGGCCGCGTTTGCGCGGCGGTTCGTGGAACAACAATCGAAGGAACGTCCGCTGTGCTAACCGTAACAGGAACGTACCAGACAACTTCAACAATAATGTTGGATTTCGTGTCGTTTCCCATGACAATGAACAAAAGGCCGGTAAATCCCGCCGGGGAAAACCCCAAGCGGGACGGAGCCTGGGAATATTGCCAGCGCCGCTCGTCCCTGGTTGGCCGTTTTTTCGTCAGCCAAATATTGAAACCGGCCTGCCTCCTCTGGTAGCGTAGATGGTATATTACAATCCAAGCGAACGTTGAGGCAGGCCTCCGGAGAAAAATATGCCCAAACAAAAACCTACACAAATTCAAGATGTTAATGCGCAGCGCGATGTGGTCGTGGGGGATCAAACTGTAAATTATTATGTGACACAGGCCATCCAGGTCCAGCCCTTTACCCCGCCGCCGAATTTGGCAGAATTGCGCCAAACATATCTCGACCATCTGGGCCGTACCTATCGCGCTCTGGATTTTAAAGGCATCCCGCAGTTGGACACCTTCTCACGCGAATTGCTTCTTGAAGATGTATTTGTGCCGCTGGTCGCCCGTCCCGATTTGCCCGGTGGGGAAACCTGGGAGCGGCGACTGGCCGGGCGTCACATGGAACAGGATGCCATTCCCGAAGAAACACTGGCGCTGCTCGAAAAAGGAGACAGCCACCCAGTAAAGGTGGAAGATGCATTAGGGGGACATCCCTGCGTAGTGGTACTGGGTGACCCCGGCTCTGGCAAATCCACCCTGCTCAAATACTTGGCCCTGCGCCTGGCTGCAGAACCTGACTCGCCTCTGCCAATTTTGATGCCACTCAACGCCTATGCCTCCGTGCTTGAAAATGGCGACCGCAACCTGCAAGGCTACCTGTCAGAATACTTTGCGGGCCTGTCACACGGCTTGTCTGATTTAAAACCTTTGTTCGATGCCGCCATTGAAAACGGGCAGGCGGTCATTTTGTTAGATGGTCTGGACGAAGTCCAGAGTGAGCGCGTGCGCTCCCTGCTGGTACGTCAGGTGCAGGCTTTTGCTGTGGAGGCCTCCCGGCTTGGCTGCAAGCTGGTTGTAACCAGCCGCGTTGTGGGCTACCGCGAATCCCCCCTGCTGGCAAAAGATTGGTCTTTGTACACCTTACTCGATTTTGATCATTCGGCTATCGAAGCTTTCGCTGCGCGTTGGTGCCTGGCCTTTGAGAAAAGTATTTTGGGAGATTCTCCCGAAACACGTCAGAAAGCCGAAACCGAACGACGCTCCCTGCTGGATGCGCTGGATGTCAACCCCGGGGTTGCAAACCTGGCCAGCAATCCATTATTGCTGACCATCCTGGCCCTGATCAAACGTCAGGGCGTCAGCCTGCCCAACCGGCGCGTGGAACTGTACGAACTGTATCTAAAAACACTGATCAGCGCCTGGAGCAAAGCCCGCGCCCTAGACAACCGTCCAGTTGGTCAGCAGCTTGATTACCTACAAACTATCGCCGTGCTTGGCCCCCTGGCGCTCTGGCTGCGCGAGGAAAATCCCACTGCCGGATTGGTGCCCGAAGAACGCCTGATTGATTGGCTAACCAGCTTCTTCCAGGGCGAAGACTGGGGCTACAAAAAAGGCGAAGCCATGAAAGCCGCGCGTGAATTTCTCGAAAGTGTGCGCCGCTATTCCAACCTGCTGCTGGAGCGCGGACAGGGCCGCTTCGGCTTCATCCATTTGACTTTTGAAGAGGCCCTGGCGGCGCGTGGGCTGGTGCAGCTGAGCCAGTTGCGCCTGGACGACAGCCTGGAGATCATCCGAACCCACCTGAGCGACCCCGGCTGGCGCGAAACCATTTTGTTATCGGTAGGCATCTGGGGATTGGTTCGTGAGCAGCCGCGCGTGGCGGGAGAGGTGGTGCGCGCCATTTTGAAGATGTATTGCGAGAAGGAAGACGCCTGCCAGAATGTGCTGGTGGCAGGCGCCTGTCTGGAAGATGTGGGTGAACTGGGCCTGGGACGGGCGGTGGCGAACGAAGTGCTGGATGCGCTGACCGCAGCTTCCCTGGACCGGAACCTGCCTCCGCCCACTCAGCGTGATGCGGGCTTCAGCCTGGGCCGTTTGGCTCGAGGCAACCCGGCCTTCCTGGAGCGCATCCGCCCCGACCTGGATGCGTTTGTGACTATTCCTGCGGGTGAATTCTTGTATGGCGATGAGAAAAAGAAACATTCTGTCCAAGAAGCCTTTGCCATTGGGCGTTACCCGGTCACGAATTTGCAGTTCCGCCGCTTTATGGATGCAGGCGGTTATGAACGCAAGGAGTATTGGAGCGAGGAAGGCTGGGCCTGGCGGACAGGAATCTATGACAGCAAAGCATCAGACAATCTCAAAGATAGGTTATCCAACCGCCCTCCTGAAAAACGGGTCGAACCTTATTACTGGCACGACCAGATGTGGAACAACCCGCTCGCGCCGGTGGTGGGTGTGTGCTGGTTCGAAGCCGAAGCCTACTGCAACTGGCTGGCAGGGGAGCTGGGCCGCCCGGCGCGCCTGCCAACCGAGCAGGAATGGGAGCGCGCTGCCCGAGGCGTGGATGGGCGCGAGTATGCCTGGGGTAACAAATTTGATCGAAGTTATTTGAATTGCGCAGAATTCTGGGCTGAACAAGCCGATCTGAGCGATTATGATGAATGGCGTAAATGGGTCGACAGTGATTCGTTCAAGCCAGCCTCAACGACTTTTATCGGCCAATTTTTAACTGGAAATACGCCAGATGGCATCAGCGATTTGACTGGGAATGTCTGGGAGTGGACGGGTTCCTGGTATGAAAACGAGAAGGTCA
>JAGUYW010000036.1 GCA_020061105.1 Anaerolineales bacterium
CAACCTGATCGGCGCCCAAATCGAGCGGGTGGGGAGCTGTCCGCCCAAGCTGATTTACGATAAGGCTGCCGGATATGGCAAGACCCGCGGGCAGGTTGCTCAAGTTTCACAAGGCCGTTGTTACCTGTCGGCCCGATTGCCCGACCTTGAACAACGCAGCCCGCGCTTTGGCCCGTATGATTTCGGTCTCTCGCAAGATGGCTTCGCCTTGACCTGCCCGGCTGGCAAAGTCTCCACACATTCCCAGTTGGCTGATAAGGTGGATGGGGTCGTCTTTCCTTTCTCTGCCTGGCAGTGCTGGAATGGCGATCCACCGATCCCCCGTCAGAAGGCCAGCGAAGAAGCTCTTCTCCGGCGCTGTCTGTTGTGGGAACATTGTCGTGACCCACGCGCCAGCAACCAGAGCAGGCGCACCGTGTTCATCTCCAACTATCGCACCCAGGTACTGGCTGCCCAGGTTTATAACCAGAGCGAAGCTTTCGATCAAGATATGCGATTGCGCCCACGCGTCGAGCGAGTAGTCTTCGAGCTAACCCATTACAACGGCGCTCGGCGATGTCGTCGACGTGGGCTGGCGAACGCCGATTTCCAGGCCAAGATGTGCGCCGTAGCCTATAACCTGAAGCTATGGATGCGCCGGTTGACAGTGGTGCGCAAATCCAGCCGTTAAGCTGCACCTTCGGCGCAGGTGGACTCTGCCTGGGTGAGCAAACAATGGCTGGCCGAGTAACTAAAACGTTGCCGCAGGCAGGGTTTTAGATGCCAAAAATGAACCGACAACGAAGGAGGTGCAGGATGAACTGAAGTAGTGTATCTGTTGCGCAAATTACTGTGCAATAATCGATCTGTGGAGAATGTTTTGTGGGGGTGAACTTGAATTATGCAACACTCTCCTGAAGCAGGTTGCCTGCAACAACCGGTTTCAACCGAAATTCTGGTCGATTAGAAAGGCACCTCCAGGGGAGGAATATACACACGAATCGCCGCTTCGCCGCTCACCGGGCATTTGTATTCGCAAATTCCACACCCAATACAAATTTCTCGTAAAACATGGGGCAGCTGCAGCTCGATTGGGATACCATCCGGACCCCAGACTTCCTTGACTTCGAGTTGAATAGCCTTTTGGGGCAGGGGACACATCTCTTCACAGACGATGCAGGGTTGGTGATCCGACCAGGCCAGGCAGCGGCTTTCATTGATGTATGCTTTGCCGATCACTTGCTGGCGCTTTTCCTCCAGGCTGAGGGCAGGGATGGCCTGGGTGGGGCAAATCTGCCCGCAGGCGTTGCAAGAATAGTTGCAATAGCCCAGGCGCGGCGCCAACACCGGCGTGGCAAATCCCTCCAGCCCAGCCTCGAAACCTGCCGGCTGAATAGCGCCGGTCGGGCAGGCACGCACACATAAATTGCAACGCGAACAGCGCGTGAAGGCGACGATATCCGTGTTGTTTTCACGCGACCCGGGTGGGCGCAACAGGAAGGGCGATTCCCGCTTGGCAAGCAGGTTGCTGCGCAGCAGCGCGATTCCGCCGATGGCTGCGCCCAATGTCAGGAGCGCTTCACGCCGCTGCGGGTCGTAGGGTTGGCCTTCGGCCAGGGAAAATCCCGGCGTGAATTGAACCATGCTACGCGGGCAATTCTCCAGGCATTCCATGCACAGGGTGCATTCCGCTGGGTCACTGGCATAATTCTTGGAGGGATCTATCGTGCCGGTTGGGCAGCCCGCGCTGCAGAGTTTGCAGCCCTGGCACGGCTCTGTCACTGCGCGGCGGAATAAGGCCGCCCGGCTGAGCAAACCCAGCAAACCGCCCAGCGGGCAGAGATAGCGGCACCAAAAGCGCGGTGCGAGCACGTTCAAGGCCAGAAGGCCAACAAAAAAAGCGCCAAACAGGATGGTATCGCGATAGAAAACCGGCTCGGTTGGCAGAAAGACCGGGCGGAGTTTCGAATCCAGCCAGGAGATTGGGGCGCCAAAGCCTGGAATTCGATACAAAAAGGTCTCGCTGGCGGTTACGATCTGGTCGAGCGCAGGCCAGATGGCGGTGGAAAGGGTGCGATGAAGAATGGCCAGCGGGTCAAGAAAAAGCAGCGTCATATTGCCAAATAGAGCCGCCGATAGGATCAGCAAGAGCAGCAGATATTTGACTTTGCGCCAGGTTTCTGGCGGCGACGGACGTTTGCCGCGGGCTTGTTTGAACGGGAACAGGTCGAGCACGGTACCTAGCGGGCACAACCACCCACACCAGGCCCGCCCAAAGACGAGCGTCAGGAGCAGGGTGATCAAGGCCAGGACGGAACCGGCTACGAACGTCCGAGCAGCCAGGGCGCTGGCAAGCCCCAGCAACGGGTCGAGGCGCATGGGAATGTTGACCACTTCGCCCGGCCAACGATTTTGTCGCGCGGCGATAAACAGGCTGATAAAAAGAGCCAACGCCAGGTATTGTACGACCCGGCGCGTGGTTACCCAGCCAGGTTTGACGCGTTTTTTCATAACGAAAGTTCTTCGATTTTCAGGTTGGAGAGATCGCTGCGGCCTAAGCCCATGGCTGAACCAGCCTGGATGTAGGCCAGGTCTGCTGGCTGCAACCCAAAAAACGAGGCAGCATAGCTATCTGCAGCCACAACGTCCGGACTGGCAACGATGGTATCCAACTGTTTGACATCATTCAAGTTGCCACCCGTCGGGCCATTGGCCATCAGGATGCGAACCGCATCGATCACGGTCAGTTGAGGCCGGATCAACGAGTTCAAATCAGCAATCGACTGACCCAGGTTGCGATGCAGGGCTGAACGGTTGCGTATCACTCCCATCAAGTTCTTCATACCGAGCGTCAAACGTGCCATGCTGTGATGTTTGGCAACCGGCGCGTCAATCAATACATCTGCCGTGAGGATTTCATCGTAAACATCTGTCTTTTTTAATGCGCTTCCCGCTGGGATTTCTGTACTGATGTATTTGAAACCGGTCATGGTTACCATTTCGCCCCCGGCAGCCTGTACCTGTTCTTGAATGCCGCTGTTGGCATAGGCAGACTCGGCAGTCCCCCCAAAGGGATAATCCATCACCCTGACACTGCGCGCCCTGGCTTCGAGAGCCATTTTCACCAGGGCGCCGACCACCCAGGGGTTGGTAGTAGCGGCGTATTCGTAGGAGTGGCTATCGACGCAGATATTTGGCTTAACAATGACCCTGGCGCCTGGATGGACAAACCTTTCCATGCCGCCCAGGGCTGCAATGGCGCGCCGCACCATGCTTTCCGGGTCACCATTGCGCGCCACCACCAGGTCGGGAACGCCAGCAGGTACATTTGCGGTGGAGTTCGCTGCTTGGGTTGTGGCTGCGCTTTCCGGCGCCGCACCAGCGGCAGTTGGCAAAGGGTGATCGGTCGTCAATTCGGGCGTGGATTTTTGGGGTGAGCAGCCCGCCAAAAGATGGTTCAAAGTCACCCCACCCATTGTCAGTGCAGCCAACCGGAGAAATTCACGCCGGGAAATTTTCGTCATAAGATTACCCTCATTTTTTACTTGTAAATTACACCGCCTGAACATAAGGCCGGTCGAGGCCCAATACCTCTTCCACCACCGGCAGCCAGGCGCTGATAGCAATATGCTGTGGACATTTGGGCAGGCATTCTTCGCACTGGATACATTGGGCGGCCTTTTGTTCGTCGGGAATCCAGCGTTTGTACTCGCCCCGGCTGTTCTCCAGCGAGTTATACATGGCAGCCTGGTTGTACACATCAAAATTGCGTGGGATGTTGACCCCGTTTGGGCAGGGCAGACAGTATTCGCAGGCCGTGCAAGGGATGGGGCTGAGGCCTTCCATCACCTGGCGCACTTTGGCGATTATCGCCAGTTCGGAATCGTCCAGCAGCCCCGGCCCGGATGCGCTGGCGGAAGCGATATTCTGCTGCACCTGCTCCAGGGTGCTCATCCCGCTCAGCGCCAGCGTAACTTCCGGCTGGTTCCACAGCCATTGAAAGGCCCATTCGGCCGGCTGGCGCTGGATGGATGCGGAATTCCACAAAGGTTGGACAGCGGGGATCTCAGCCGCCAGTTTCCCACCCAGCAAGGGTTCCATGATGATGACGCCCAGCCCGCGACCGGCGGCGTATTTCAGTCCTTCCGTCCCGGCCTGGTATTCGGTATTCATATAGTTATATTGGATCTGGCAGAAATCCCAGGCCTCGTAGCCATCCACAATCTTTTTAAAGGTTTCCAGGTCGTCGTGGAACGAAAAGCCCAGGTGTTGGATGCGCCCACCGGCTTTGGCCGCTTCGGCGCGCTGCAGCAAGCCGAATTCCACAGTTTTTTGCCAGGCGTCCTTATTCAGGGCGTGAAGCAGGTAAAAATCGATGGTTTGCACCTGCAGCCGCTCCAACTGCTCATCCAGCAAGCGGTCAAAATCCACAGGTTCTTTGATCAACCAGATGGGCGACTTGGTGGCAATTTTCACCCGTTCACGGTAGCCGCCCTGTAAGGCTTTTCCCAGCGCGGCTTCGCTTTTCTGATCGTGATACCCGTAAGCCGTATCGAAATAGTTGACGCCGCTTTCGATTGCGTAATGAATCATTTCATCGACTTTTTCCTGGTCGATATTTCCGGCATTGTCATCGATGGTCGGAAGGCGCATACAGCCGAAGCCCAGGGCGGAGACTTTCCAATCTAATTGGCCAAAATTACGATATTGCATCATTTTTTTCTCCAACGACCTTCGCTCTACCCCTACTTATACTCCCAGTCGATTCCGATAATCACATTCACCCGATAGCCCTCCCGGATCAAGTTGAGCGTCAGGTAGGCGCGTTCGCCCTGGATGAAGAACCAGGTGCTGGTGTCGGGGTCGTCGTAACCGCCGTGCCAGCCGCCGCAGCGGTCGTTGTCGCGGCATTTGCCGTTCTCGTCCAGGTCCAGCAGCCAGCCCGCCAGCGGCAGGTACTTGAGGTAGAAGTCACGCGTTGCCTCGAAGGACGAATTGGTCCAGTAGTTCAGCGTATCCTCGTTACTGTAGATATCGTGCGCATCCGGGATCATCGGCAGCTTGGTGTTCTGGTCATAAATCGCCCCGGAGAAGCCTGCCGCGGTCGGGGTGGCAGGTGTCTCGCCCACCGGCGCCTGCGTGGCAGGGGGCGGC
>JAGUYW010000040.1 GCA_020061105.1 Anaerolineales bacterium
AGCGCAACAATGGTTACAGTGAACTCGAGGATGTAGACCAAGAGGGTCGTTCCTGAATAACCAGAGGCTACCAGCCACAACCCCAGGTGCCAGAAACTCCACATCAAGCCCAATACCAGACCGGCTTTTTGCGGGCTGTAGCATTCCAGCAGTCGCGGCAGCGCAAATCCACGCCAGCCCGGCTCCTCACCGGTCGGGCCTGCGATCAGATTGACCACCAGCAGGTGAAACCAGACGGGAAACGTCAGCGGCATGCTGCCCTCGGGCGCACCGCCGCCCAGCCGGTAACCCAGGACAGCCAATGCGACCACCCCGAGCGGGATCAGGCTGGCCAGGTACCAGCACGCCGGCAGCTTGACGCGCACCAGCCTGGAAAACAGGCCCGCTACAGCTTCAGGGCCTTGTGTCGCCCGGACTACGATGGCTGCCGATAGGGATGGCATCCATGAGCCCAGGATCGTCACGATCCACACCGTCCAGGGCTGGGCGTTTGGGTCAACATGCAAGGCGCCAACCACAATGACCCCGAACAGGATGAGCAGCGTCCAGAAGAAGCCACAACTCATGAGATAAAACGAAAGTACGGGGTGACGAACGAGATAGCTCTTTTTTTTAACAAAAGTCATAGAAAACCTCCACAGTAGAAAAAGATCTTTTGCATTTGGAGCTGGAATTACCAATTTTGGATAGGCTGACTCTCCACGGAAATCAGGGTTAATCCAAGATCGCGCAACCGGTTGAGGAGGCCATAGAGCTCCGCCTGGTCCTTCGTGTCGAAAAATAAAAGGGTTACGTCTGATTGCGGATCATAACTCCCGGTCAAATCGAGCCAGGCCAGGAAGTCTTCGCTCAAGCAGCCCTTGACGCGTACCTTGTAACCCTTTGTAAAGTGATTTTCGTCAATAAAAATATATTTAGTCATCGCCCTTTTCTCAATACAGGTGGTTTTTATCTCTCAAGACAAATTGTACGGAAAACAAAACCCACAGGCATCATCCGATCGGATGATGCCTGTGGGTTGATTAATTCCAAATAATCAGGCAGGTAATAACTTCTAATAACCTGCTCAGCTTAGCGATTCAGACTAAGTTCAGTTCTTTCGCCTTGTTGAGTGCTTCAACGCGATTATCAACCCCCAACTTCTCGAAAATGTGGCGGATGTGGGTTTTGACAGTTGCCAGGGAAATATACAACTGGTCAGCTACGGCAGAATTAGATAGCCCTAACGAGAGCAGCTGTAGAATTTGCATTTCACGCTCGCTCAATGGTGCGGACTGCAGCGGTCTTTTTGGGGAGGGAGCGGGGAAGGTCTCCAGGATGCTCCGGGCAAACTGCGCCAGGGCCGGGTCGGTCAGGGTAGGATAGAGGCCGATGAGCAAGTCCCGCATGGCCTCGCCGCCATCCATGAAGAGACGGAGATAGCCCTGGGATTGGGCCAGCGCCAGGCTTTTTTGGAGGGCAGTCTGCCCGGCGGTTCGCTTTCCAAGCTTTGCTTGCGCCAGTGCCTGGAGAAGCAGGGCTTCCATCTGCCAGCGCCGACTGCCCGCGCCAGCCGCAAGCTGTTCCCACTGCGCCGCAAAAGCCAGCGTGGCCTCCGCTCGCCCTGCTACAAGAATGACGCGCGCCTGGTTGAGCATTCTGAATCCAATTGACAAACCAGGGAGACTGTCACCTATTCCCATCGGATCTGGCAGTAAGCGCCAAGCCTCTGCCACTTGCCCTTCTTCGGCCAGGTAAACCGCCAGCAAAGACTGGATTTCATTCAACAAATCCAGCGCATCGGATCGCCGCAGGCTCTCAGCTCCTTCCTGCAGAATCGCGATGGCATCGCCGGTCTGGCCGGCGGCGCGGAACAGCCGCGCTTGCAGGAGGCAGCTGCAGGCAACCAGTTCCCGGTAGCCGCTGCGATCCATGTGGTTCCAAACCGGTCTAAGCAGCGCGGCAGCCTGTTCCAGTTTGTTTTGCTCATAGAGAACTTCCCCCAGCCCCACCTGCAAAATACCCAAGGCCGGGGAAGAGGAATTGGGCTCCATCCGCGCCAACAAATCGCAGTAGAAATCGGCTGCCTCCGTCAGGCGGCCCTGTACTTGAAGCAGGCGCCCCAAAGCTATACCTCCACCTCCCACCGCCACGAGATTGCCACCCTGACGCAGCACCTCAATCGCCCGCGCCATTTTCCCCGTGTCGCGGAGTGCAACGGCTTGAGCCATTAGAGCCAATCCGAGGATCGCCATGTGTGACTTGTCTGTCGACAAGATTTGGATCGCCTGCGTGGAGTATTCCAGGACTGCGTCAAAACGCTCGAAGTGCAACGCCGCCATCGCTCGGAGTGTCGCGACTTCTCCGGGAATAAAAGCCCATTTCTGCGAGGAATCTTTGCTCAGGGACAACAAGCGCTCATAGGCTTGCTGCGCCTCATCGCTGTGCACCTGGGCGGACTGGAACTGCCCCCGGATCCAGTGCGTCCACGCCAGGGCGATGCTCAAGCCTGGATGCTCCTGTACAGCCTGGACCGGCAGGGCGTCAAACCAACCCAAGACCTGATTGGGCCAGCCCCGGTAAATGACTTGTCGCCAATTTTTCAAGATTACTTCAACAGCATAATCCATCGCCCCAGCTTGCAAAGCATGATACAGGCTGTCGTCCACCCGGCCGGCCTGATCGTACCATTGGGCCGCTTGCAAGTGCAGTTGGGCGACGGCTTTGACTCCTTGTCGTTCCAGACGCATCCGCAGCATTTCAGCAAACAGGTGATGAAAGCGATACCAGGTTCCTTCGGCATCCAGAGGAATTACAAATAAATTTTTCCCGACCAGCGCTGACAATATCTCAGCGCTATTCGGGTTGCCTGTCAAAGCGTGACATAGCGACCCTGACATCTGCTTCAAAATGGATGCCTGTAATATGAAATGCTGGTTTTCATCCGGCAGGTGTGCCAGCACCTCGGTGGTCATATAATCCAATACGTACTGGTGACTGGCTGAAAAGCGGGCGATGAAGTTTTTTTGCGCATCCCGGTCGTTTACCGGAAGCGTTTCTTGCAGCGCCAGAGCTGCTAACTGTAAGCCGGCGACCCAGCCCTCCGTTCTTGTTTCCAGGCTGGCTATCTCATCATCTTCCAATTGCAATTTCATGAAATCTCGCAGGAAGGCTTGAGCTTCAGAATAAGAAAAGCGCAGGTCTTTCAACCGAATTTCGGTCAGGTAACCGCGGACCCGCCAGCGGCTGAGCGGCATAGGTGGATCGGAGCGCGTGCAAATAACGATGAACAGGGTTTCGGGAAGATGCTCGATCAGGTAGATCAGGCTTTCGTGAATGGCTGGGTTATCAATCAGATGGTAATCATCGAGCACAATCACGACCTTGCGCGATAATTGAGCGGCTTGATCTACAAATTCCGGTAAAAACCGCTCCGGTGGCTTTTGCGTGGATACTAGCTCAGTAAATAGTTGCTTTGCAAAGCCAGGCGCCTGAGTTTGCACGGCAGCCACCAGGTACGCCCAAAAAATTGAGAGATTATTATCCTGCAAGTCGATGGATAACCAGGCGCAGGGCAGGCTTGCAGCGGGTATCCAATCAGCCAGCAAAGTGCTCTTGCCGGATCCCGCCATCGCCGAAACCAGAACCAGCCGGCCCTGACTTAATAGCGCCTGATCTAGCCGCTCTCTCAGGCGGATGCGTTCCACACGCCTTGGCAGGGGCCGGGGTAAAGAGATTTTAACAGCAAGCAACGGTGTATCCATAAAATATATGATTGATTATAGCAGAGCAAGGTTGAGGACATGAGTGATGAAGTATGCCTGAATCTGAAAACGAAATTAATAGATTGGTGACCCAGAAAATAGATGCTATTCTTGATTCATTGAATTGGTGAAAAACAAGGTGTGAAAATTGACACCTTGGAAGTATCAGATCACAGTGCTATTCTATATTCGTCTTAAATAAACAAGACCGATCGAATAGATGATAAGTTACTCGGTCAAGAAATTGTTATACACAACTAAAAACGGGAGCGCAACGCATGTTTAAACCAAAAACGACCATTTCTGGTCGTCTCGGAAACAGTAGCGGGGAGAGGATTCGAACCTCTGACCTCCGGGTTATGAGTCAAAATCCTGAATCCGTGCCATTTGTGCGGCGGGCTCTGCAAATCAGCCGACCTGACGAACTCTGGTCTACGCTTGCCG
>JAGUYW010000058.1 GCA_020061105.1 Anaerolineales bacterium
GGCGCCGGCCCCCAGGTTGGCTGCGCTTTTGACCGCCGGGCCGATCTTGAGCGCCTACCGGGCGCCAGGGCAGGCCGGGCCGGAGGGCGACCAACTGGTGATGGGCGGCGCTTTTAGCCTGGCGAGCGGGCAAACGCTCTCGGGCAGCCTGGTGATCCTGGGAGGGGTGGCAACCCTGGAGGATGGCTCGCGGGTGACAGAGGATATTGTGATTTTGGGGGGCACGCTGCGGGCTGATGGCCGGGTGGATGGCGACATCGTTTCGATCGGCGGGCTGGTCGACCTGGGGCCCACGGCGGTGGTGGCAGGGGATGTGAACGTGCTTTCTGGCCATCTGAGCCGGGCAGAGGGAACGCGCATCGAAGGGCGCGTCAACCGTGGCTTTACCGGGCCGTATAGCCCGGTCAGCTATCCAGCCCGGGTGTGGGCGCCAGGTGTCGATTGGGGATTGGGCAGCGTGCTGACCGGCGGGCTGTGGCTGATCTTCCGCTCGGTGATGTGGGCTATGTTTGCCTTGTTGGCGGCCTTGCTGTTCCCGCAACACAGCGAGCGAGTACGCCGGGCCATTTCCCAACGCGCCGGGGTATCGCTGGGATTGGGCGCCCTGACGATCCTGGTTGCTCCGTTGGCCTTGATCATTGTAACCATCACGATTATCGGCATCCCGGTCACGCTGGCAGCCTTGTTTTTGCTGGCGTTGGGGTGGGCCTTTGGCCTGGCGGTGGTCGGCCTGGAAGTGGGACAGCGCCTGGTGATTGCTGCCAGGCAAGATTGGGCGCCGGCGCTTTCGGCTGGTCTGGGCACATTCATCGTCACCCTGGTAGGGAATGCCATTGGGTTGGTCGTGCCATGCGTCGGTTGGATGCTCCCGGTGGCGGTGGGCGCTCTTGGGCTGGGAGCGGTGTTGATCACACGCTTCGGTACACAAGATGAAATGGCGGGGGTTTTACCAGCGCCGGCAGCGCCAGAAATGATTGAGGAAAGTTAGTTTCTTTTGTACATGAGAGAGATTCAAAGCCGGGCCTGGTGATCTTCCAGGCCCGGCTTTTTGATTGCAATGCTTTTAATCTGAAGCTTTCATAACGACAGCGCGCCGATGATGAGCAAGATTTGACCGAGGTGGTAAGCAGCCATGCGCAGGGCGCGGTTAGCGCGGGCGGGTTGGACGAATTTATCCCAGGCCAACCAGATATCAGAAAGTAAAAACAGCAGCGCGCCGGCGCTGACGCTGTAGGCTGAGAGCGGGGGCCAACCCGGGCGCATCAGGCTGACCAGGGCAGAGAAAACCATGCCGCTGATGGCGATCGAATACAACAGCACCGGCCATTTCAGGCGGCTTAGCCGGCGGGCTTGCAAGCCGGCTGCAACCCGGCGGTATATTTGGCCACCAACCAGGGCAACCAGGACAGCAACCAGCAAGCTGGCGGCGTTGAGCGGCGGTAAGGATGGGTTCAAGCCGATGATATAGGCCAGGTGGGCGAGCAAGAAACTGGCCAGGCCGGCCAAAAAGAAGCGCGGGCTTAGCATCAGGGCGACATCGCCGCCCAGTGAGAAAATGAGCCCAAGAGCAAACCAGATCTGCCCGCCGCGAAAATTACCGACCCACCCCAGAACGATCAACAACGCCAGCATGACGGCGGGCTTGAGGGCGTATTCCAGGCGGCGGTTGGTTGCCACCGCCCACCAGTCGATGATGGCAATGCTCACGGGTAGCAGAAAGAGGGCGTACGGCATAGCAAGATTCCTGGCGATGTCTGGGTTCGTTAATAACCAAAAGCGCGCAGCACTTTTTCATCGTTGCGCCAGTTTTTGCGTACCTTCACTTTGAGTTGCAGGTAAATGCTGCGCCCGCTCATGGTTTCGATTTCCTGGCGGGCAGCGCTGCCGATTTGTTTGATCATCTGCCCGCCTTGCCCGATCACAATGGCTTTATGGGCCTCCCGTTCGACGATCAAGGTGGCTTCGATGTAGGCTGCCTCCTCGCTGCGTTCGGCAAACTGGTCGATGCGCACGGCAATGCCGTGGGGCACTTCATCGCGCAAAATGTTCAAACAGGCCTCGCGGATCAGGTCGGCGGCGATCTCGCGCTCGTACAGATCGGTCAATTGGTCTTCCGGGTAAAACGGATCGCCTTCCGGCAGCAGGGCGATAATGCGTTCCAGCAGGGGGGGCAGGTTTTCGCCATTAACCGCCGAAATTGGGAGCGCTTCGGCCTGGGGGGCATTTTCAGTGAAGGCTGCCTGGCTTGCCTGTAGAGCGGCTTCGTCTAGCAGATCGGCTTTGTTCAAAGCCAGAATGACCGGCGTAGAGCGCTTCAGTTTGCGCAGCATTTCGAAGAGCAGCTCATCTTCGGGTTGCGGTGGCTGGCTGGCGTCCACGACCAGCAAAATTACATCGCTCTCTTCCAGAGTGCGGGCAGCTTCGTTATTCATTAAACTTCCCAATTTGTAGCGCGCCTGGTGCACGCCCGGGGTGTCAATGAAGATGGCCTGGGCTTGAACGGGCGCATCCGTGACAGTCAGGATCCCAAGCTGGCGTTTGCGGGTAGTTTGCGGGCGTGGAGAAACGGCAGCCACCTTTTGTCCCAAAAGAGCGTTCATCAACGTGGATTTACCGACATTGGGGCGTCCCATTACGGCGACAAAACCGGATTTGTGTAAAGTAGTTGATTGTTCCATAACCTACATTCTATCATCTCTTCCAGGCCTACACTCATCAAAAGTTAATCGAATATAGCAGTTTTTACTTGACTTGGACTGGCAAAATCAGTTATAATATCTTTTCGTCTATTATATGCCCGGTGTAGATTTCTTTCATTCAATGGTTGGGTCACCCAAAACGGCGTGAATATCGAGAAGAAATTCTGCAAGCCAGTTTCTTCATTCGATTTTTGCGCGTCTGGCATGGATTAAAAGTAGACAGGTTTATCCATCAATATTCAGGAGAAACTGAATGGCAACGAATTTGCCCAGCAAATCTTACGCGCGTATCAATGTAGAACTCCCACTGCCTGATTTGATCGAAGTGCAGTTGGATTCTTTCGAGAGACTCAAAAAAGAAGGCCTCTCCGACCTTTTCCACGAAATTTCTCCCATCGAATCATATAACAAGGGCATGAAGCTGTATTTCCCCAGCCGCCTGCCCGAATCGCAGCAGTTTGGGTTGACCTACTGGTTTGGCGAACCCAAGCACACTATCGAAGAATGCGTTGAGCGTGATTTAACCTATGCGAGCCCTTTGTATGTATCGGTGCTGTTAGCTGGCCCTGATGTGCCCGAACCGATCAAGCAAGATATCTTCTTGGGCGACTTCCCAGAGATGACTGAGAAGGGTACCTTCATCATCAACGGCACAGAGCGGGTGGTGGTTTCACAGTTAATTCGCTCGCCAGGCGTTTACTTCGAAGCGCCAGTGGATCGCTCGACCGGGCGCCCACTGGCGATGTCCAAGCTGATTCCCGACCGTGGCGCCTGGATGGAATTCGAAACCCGCAAGAGCGATTACCTGACTTTGCGCTTCAACCGCAAGCGCACTGTGCCGGTGACGATCTTCCTGCGCGCCCTGGCGGCGGTAAGCGATAATTTGGAGACGAGCTCCTCCCCGCTTTCCACCGGCGCAGATGACGAAATCTTAAAGTTGTTCGCTGATGTCGATAATAATCCCGACCGCATGTTCATCGCTTCCACCCTGGCGCAAGAGCCGGAGTGGGATTTATCGCACCATATGAGTATTGCTGAGGTGGCGCTGCTGGAGTTCTTCAAACGAATGCGCCCGGGGGACCCGGCGACGTTGGATAACGCCCGTGAATTTCTGGAAGAGCAGCTCTTCGACCAGCGTCACTACGACCTCGAAAGGGTGGGGCGCTATAAGCTCAACCAGAAACTTGATCTGTACCAGCATGTGCCGATCACGCATCGCACGGTTACCAAATGGGATGTGGTGCGATTGCTGCGGCGCATGATCCAGATCAACAACAGTACTGAGAAGGCCGATGATATCGACCACTTGGGCAATCGCCGGGCGAAGACAGTGGGTGAACTGATCCAGAATAAGCTGCGCATCGGTTTGCGCCGTATGGAACGGGTGATCAAAGAGCGTATGTCGATCCGCGACCAGGATCAGATTTCGCCGGTTACTTTGATTAATATCCGCCCGGTGGTAGCCGCGCTGCGCGAGTTCTTTGGCTCCAGCCAGCTATCGCAGTTTATGGATCAAACCAACCCCTTAGCTGAACTGCGCCACAAGCGCACGCTCTCAGCCTTAGGCCCGGGCGGTTTGCGACGTGAGCGCGCAGGCTTTGATGTGCGCGACGTCCATCATTCCCACTATGGGCGCATTTGCCCGATTGAGACCCCTGAAGGTCCGAATATCGGCTTGATTGGGCGCCTGGCATCCTTCGCTCGGGTCAATGAATATGGTTTTATCGAAACCCCTTACCGGCGAGTGCTGAAGAGCCTGCCAAAGGATGACAGCCGGTTGGTGAATCGTATGGTGCGCGAAACAGTTGTAGATCCGAAAACGGGGCAGGTGATCATCGAAGAAAATGAGCGCATTACCCCGAAAATTGCTGAGAAGATTGCCAAGCTGGACATCAAGGAAATATTGTTAACGCCTTTTGTCTCGAACGAGATGGAGTATCTCTCGGCAGATACAGAAGATCGTTTCGTAATTGCCCAGGCTAATGCACCCTTGACCGAATATGGCGAGTTCGTGCGCCGGAGGATCTCTTCTCGTTCCCACTCATCGTTTATTTTCTCGCCAGCGACCAATATTGACTATATGGATGTCGCCCCACATCAGATCGTAGGCATCAGTGCGGCTTTGATTCCTTTCCTGGAGCATGATGATGCCAACCGGGCTTTGATGGGTTCGAATATGCAGGCGCAGGCGGTGCCATTGTTATGCCCGGATGTACCGCAAGTTTCGACCGGCATGGAGTATCACGCGGCGATGGATTCTGGCCAGGTGGTCGTGGCGGAGCTAGATGGCGAAGTGACATCGGTCACGGGGCGAAAAATTGTTTTGCGAGACCAGCATGGCGAGTTACACGAGTACAACTTGCGCAAATACCAACGCTCGAACCAGAGCACCTGCATCGATCAGCGCCCGGCGGTGATCAAAGGCCAAATGGTGAAGAAGGGCGATGTGATTGCCGATTCGTCTTCTACGGAAGGCGGCCAACTTGCCCTGGGGCAGAATGTAGTCGTGGCCTTCCTTTCCTGGGAGGGCGGTAACTTCGAAGATGCCATCTTGATTTCAGAGCGCCTGGTTCAAGATGACCAATTCACCTCTGTTCATATCGAGAAATACGAAATCGAGTCGCGCGATACACGCCTGGGCCCAGAAGAAATTACCCGGGATATTCCCAACGTCGGCGATGAAGCCATCAAAGACCTGGATGACCAGGGCATTGTGCGCATCGGCGCTGAAGTTGGGCCGAACGATATTCTGGTGGGCAAGATTTCTCCGAAGGGAGAAAAAGAATTGACTCCCGAAGAACGTTTGCTGCGGGCGATCTTTGGCGAGAAATCGCGCGATGTTAAAGATACTTCGCTGCGCATGCCGCATGGCGAGCGCGGTAAGGTAGTCGATGTCAAGGTGTTCACACGTGAAGATAACGCCGACCTTTCAGCAGGTGTGGATATGATGGTGCGCGTCTCGGTGGCGCAGCGCCGCAAGATCACCGCTGGCGATAAGATGGCCGGGCGGCACGGTAACAAAGGCGTGGTCTCGAAAGTGGTGCCGGTGGAAGATATGCCGTTCTTGCCCGATGGTAACCAGGTCGATATCATCCTGAACCCCCTGGGCGTTCCCGGGCGTATGAATATTGGTCAGATCCTGGAAGCTCACCTGGGGTGGGCGGCCATGCAGCTCGGTTTTCGGGCGGTCTCGCCTGTATTTGATGGAGCGCGTGAGCACGAGATCGAAGCTGAACTGGGACGTGCCTGGTTGATCGAACATGCCTGGAAAGAAACCAGCCAGGCAGCCTGGGAGTGGCTCAAAACCCAGGATTACGATCCACAAACCATTGAGGACGATGATGAAGTTCGCAACCTGTATCTCGAGCACTGGCTGGGAAAGCGCGGCTACAACGTTTATGATCTGATTTCCGATCCGGTTTATGCCCGCCGCTCAACCTTGCGCGAATGGCTCAGAGATCACAGCTACGATCCTGACCAACTGCTGGTTTTTGTAAATCAGGTGGTGGATGGCAAAGATCACGAACAGAAAGATTTCGCTGCCATTTATGCATGTTTACGTTTGTGGATGCAATATCATGAGCAAGATGTTAGCACTCTGGCAGACGAGGAACTTTCCGGCGCGGCATCCAAGCTAGCGCTGGAAATTGGGCTGCCTGTGCCTACCTTAGGCAAACAACTTCTGCGCGATGGCAAAACCGGCGAGCCATACGATCAGCCGGTTACCGTAGGCGTAATGACCATGCTCAAGCTGCACCACCTGGTAGAAGATAAAGTGCACGCTCGTTCCACCGGCCCGTACAGCCTGGTTTCGCAACAGCCTTTGGGCGGTAAGGCGCAATTTGGCGGGCAGCGCTTCGGCGAAATGGAAGTATGGGCGTTAGAGGCCTATGGCGCCGCTTATACCCTGCAAGAAATGCTGACGGTCAAATCGGATGATGTTCAGGGACGGGTGAAGACTTACGAAGCAATTGTCAAGGGCGAACCGATCGAAGAACCCAGCATCCCCGCTTCTTTCCGGGTCTTGGTAAAAGAACTCCAAAGCCTGGGATTGGCGGTAGAGGCGGTGACTGACACAGGCGAGATGATCCGCTTTGGCAAGGATGAAGAACGCGCCCGCCCACCCAAGATGGGTACCGGCCTGGTATCTTTGGGAGATGATCTTTAAGTCTTGCTGCGGCTATGTTAAGATTTGGTTGTAAATGAATCTTGACGATAGCCCATGCGCATGGTAAAATCGCTCTTCGTTGCGCTGTTATTCAATAGGAGCGGCATGACCCCCGCTCAGGCAACTTGGCGACATGAATCCAGTGAGGCCATCATTGCACAACCGATGGCCTCACTTAATGGGTAAAAAAGACCCTCGAAACAAATCGGTAGCTGGATTATTTTTTTTGGAGGCAAAACGTGCCAACCATCAATCAACTGGTCCGTAAAGGACGTCAAACGAAGAAAGTCAAGAGCAAGGCGCCGGCGTTGTTGTATACGCTCAATTCAATGAAGCAGCGCCGCACTCGCCAGGAAAAAGGCGCTCCGCAAAAGCGTGGTGTATGCACCGTTGTGCGTACCATGACGCCCAAAAAGCCGAACTCGGCTTTGCGGAAGATTGCGCGTGTCCGTCTGTCCAATGGCATCGAAGTGACAGCATACATCCCTGGCGAAGGTCACACCCTGCAAGAGCACTCGGTGGTGTTGGTGCGTGGCGGGCGTGTAAAAGACCTGCCAGGCGTGCGCTACCACATCGTGCGTGGCACACTGGATACTGGCGGAGTTAACGCTCGTAAACAAGGCCGCTCGAAGTACGGCGCCAAACGACCCAAGCCAGGCGCGTCTGCGCCTGCAGGTAAGGGAAAGAAATAGGAGAGAGCTATGCGCCGAAATCGACCTGAAAAGCGGATCACCCCGCCCGACACCCTGCATAACAGTGTTCAATTGCAATTGTTCATTAACGCAGTGATGCGTAATGGCAAGAAAAGCTCCGCTGCCCGGCTGGTCTATGATGCTTTAGACCTGGCGGCTGAGCGCTCAAAGAAAGCGCCGATGGAAGTTTTTGATCAGGCGATCAAGAACGTTTCTCCGGTTATGGAAGTGAAGCCGCGCCGTGTAGGCGGCGCCACGTACCAGGTGCCGATGGAAGTTCCTACCTTCCGCCGCTTTGCCCTGGCGACCCGCTGGCTTTTAGCGGCCGCGCGTTCCCGTTCTGGGCGCAATTTCTCCGAGAAATTGGCGGCTGAGCTGATGGATGCCGTGAACAATACCGGCTCGGCTATTCGCAAACGCGAAGAAACCCACAAAATGGCGGAGGCCAACCGCGCCTTCTCCCATTACCGGGTATAGGACATCTTTTCTTGTAATAGGGTGCACAGGCCTTAAGCGCCAGAAGCAACCAGGGTATTTGTATGACTCGTCTCTTTCCACTGGAACGTTACCGTAATATCGGGATCATTGCCCACATCGATGCGGGCAAGACCACGACTACGGAACGGATTCTGTTCTACACCGGCAAGACGCATCGCCTGGGTTCAGTGGATGATGGGACCACCGTGACCGACTGGATGGACCAGGAGCGAGAACGCGGTATCACCATTGTCTCTGCGGCGGTATCTGCTGAGTGGAAGGGCTACCAGGTCAATATCATCGACACCCCTGGGCATATTGACTTCACGGCTGAAGTGCAGCGCTCTTTGCGGGTGCTGGATGGCGGCGTGGTAGTTTTTGACGCTGTTCAGGGAGTTGAGCCCCAAAGCGAAACTGTGTGGCGGCAGGCTGATCGTTACAGTGTTCCGCGCATCTGTTTTGTCAATAAAATGGATCGTGTGGGCGCCTCTTTTGAGCGCACGGTGGAGAGTATTCACCAACGCCTGGGCGCTAACCCGGTGGCGGTGCAGATTCCGATTGGAGAAGAATCGGCCTTTCGCGGTGTAGTCGACCTGGTTACCAGGCAGGCTTATATTTGGGAAGATGACCTGGGGAAAGAACCTCAAGCGGTTGCTACCCCGCCCGATTTGTGTGCTTATATCGAGGAAATGCATGCTCGCATGGTAGAGAAGATCTCCGAGACCGACGATGACCTGATGTTGAAATACCTGGAAGGTCACGACCTGACAGAGGATGAAATCAAGTCGGGCTTACGCAAGGCGGTCTTACAAGGCCTGGTTACCCCGGTTTTCTGTGGCAGTTCGCTGCGCAACAAAGGTGTGCAGCTGTTGCTGGATGCCGTGGTGGATTACTTGCCTTCTCCGCTGGATATTCCCCCGGTCGTTGGCGAGCATCCCAAAACTGGCGAAAAGGTAGAGCGACCAGCTGAAGACAACGCTCCATTGAGCGCGTTGGTCTTTAAAATTGTCACCGATCCCTATGTCGGACGGTTGGCTTATGTGCGGGTTTACTCAGGAAAGCTCAACCAGAGCGGAATGGTCTACAACGCTACGAAAGACCGTCGCGAACGGGTGGGGCGCTTATTGCGCATGTATGCCGACCGTCGCGAGGATGTTAATGAAGTCCTGGCGGGCGATATCTGCGCCATCCTGGGGATGAAAGATACCTTCACCGGCGATACCTTGTCTGATCAAAGTAACCTGGTGATGCTGGAATCGATTTCATTCCCGGCGCCGGTGATTGCGGTTTCGATTGAACCAAAAACCACCGCCGACCAGGATAAAATGGCTGAGGCGCTGCGAAAACTTTCTGAAGAAGACCCCACCTTTGTGGTGCGCAGCGATGAAGAAACTGGACAAACGATTATTGCGGGGATGGGCGAACTGCACCTGGAAGTGTTGGTTGATCGCATGATGCGCGAGTTCAAAGTGCAGGCGCGCGTCGGTCGTCCCCAGGTGGCTTACCGTGAGTCGATCACCCGTCCAGTGGAAAAAGTTGATTACCGCTATGTCAAGCAGACCGGTGGGCGGGGTATGTATGCCCACGTGGTTTTGGAGCTCAAGCCGGGCGAATCTGGCAGCGGAATTGTTTTTGAAAACGGTATTACCGGCGGGGCTATTCCGAGAGAATTTATCCCGGCGGTCGAAAAAGGTGTGCGAGAGGCCACTGAAGGCGGCATCCTGGCGGGTTACCCGGCAACGGATATTCATGTACGCCTGTATGATGGTTCTTTCCACGAGGTAGACTCGAACGAAATGGCTTTCAAAATGGCTGGTTCTCTGGCCTTCAAAGAAGGCGCTAGCAAAGCTGGTCCCATCTTGCAAGAACCGATTATGAAAGTGGAAGTAGTCGTTCCGGAAGAATTTCTGGGCGATATTATTGGACAGATGAATGCCCGGCGCGGTGAAATTTTGGGCATGGAAGTGCGCCCAGGCAACGCACAAGCGTTGCGCGCCATGACGCCTTTGGCGGAAATGTTTGGCTATGCTACCGATTTGCGCTCAGCAACGCAAGGGCGCGGTGTTTTTACAATGGAATTTGACCACTATGCGCGTGTCTCAGATAATGTGGCGCGGGTGATTGTGGGAGACCGATAACCAGAGCGCCCAGCCGGACGCCGATGGAAACTGGCATTTACTAGATTATTGACTTATTCAAATAAGGAGAGAGCTTTCATGGGTAAGCAAAAATTCGATCGTTCAAAGCCGCACATGAATGTAGGCACCATGGGGCACATTGACCATGGCAAGACCACGCTGACCGCGGCGATCAC
>JAGUYW010000006.1 GCA_020061105.1 Anaerolineales bacterium
CCAGGTTATAGTTTTCGGTAAAATCTCCGCTGTTGCGGACATAGATTTTATACTCGGATTTTCCCCCGATGGTCAGGCCGCCCTGGTGGAGCGGCATCATTTTAACCCGGTGAGCCGGACCAGGCCGTGTAAACAGGATGGCAGTGTTATCCGTGATGCCGGTAGAATTGAAAAGATATTGCAGCCCATCCACGCCATCGCCGTCTTCGATTCCTACCGTGGCCTGGTCATAATTGGCCGGCAGGCTTTCATAATAGAGGCCGATATCCCCTCCAGAATACAGCACAACCTGAAAAGTGATCGGCACCGTCTCGGTGACACTGGAGGTCACACTGGCCCACTGCACAGCAAAATATTCGGCGGTAGAAAGATAGCGCACTTTGCCCGTAACCGGCACAGTCAAGTTATCCCAAAATGGGGCGATCAGGTTATCGGGTAAAATATCGGACGGCATGGGCAAATTGCCGGCGTGCGGGTTATTTTCATCTGCCAGGGCGGCGCCAAAACCGAGCAGGCCTTCGACGCTGACGTAAACCTGGGTATAGCTCTTTTCATAGAAAGGAAAGGAGAAACTCAGATTGATTGGTCCAGCGACGCCAAAGCGCTGCTCCTCCTCTGGGTCTTCGGGAAAGAGCTGGGTGGCGCTGGAGAAATCTTTGCCATCCCAGGCAGCCTGGTCGTTCCACTGGTAACCATAGGCATCCGGCCCGCCGGTAGCCGTTTTCGACTCCAATTGGCTGCCCAAAGCACTGGCGTCTGCGGTGAGAGCGCCAAATAGGCCGCTCCCTGGCAAAGCTATCGCAACCATTAAAATCAGCGCCCACAGGCAGGAAACGAATTTTCGCATCGTCAAATATCTCTCGATCTAATTATTGCAAATTGAACTCCAGCGAGATCTGGCATTGATCGCCGGTATCATCATTGGTAAAGATCGCCACGCTGAAGTATCCAGCGGGGAACTGAAAACTGCTGCTGCCCCAGATCATAATCAGGCTCTTGTTAAGCGGGTCGCTGTCTTCCGGGCGCTCGGGCAGAATAAAGCCGGTGTTAGGAGTCCAGGAGTACTCGGCGCTGGGCAGCGCTGGGACAATCGCCGGGTGCCGGAAGGAAGAGCCCCCGACATCATCTTTATCCGAGCCCGTCCAGAGCGTGGCGGAGGCGAATTTCACCTGGGTCAGCCGGATGCTCGAATTGGAGGCCGTCCAGGGTAATTTCAGATAACGCAGGGTGTAGCTGTACGGGCCGTTGTTGATCACGGTCCAGATCACTTCGCCGCCTTGCTTCTGGGCCGAACCGATGCCGATCTGGCAGGGCGGCGGCGTGGTAGGTGTGGGGGTATCGGTGGCGGTGGGCGTTGGAGTAGCCGTGGCAGTAGCGGTTTCGGTGGGCGTCAGGGTCGGAGTCAGGGTATCCGTCGGCGTGGGCGACGGCCCTTCTGTGGGAGTCAGGGTAATGGTGGGGGTGAGCGTTTGTGTGACGGTGGGGGTTAGCGTCGGGGTTTCAGTAGGCGTGGGCGAAGGACCGATGGTTGGCGTGACCGTAAAGGTCGGCGTCATCGTGGGAGTCAGGCTCCAGATTAAGGGGATGGTAGGCGGGATTTGCTGCTGCGACAGGCCGCCCATGGGGACATCCTTGACCAGGGTGCGGCGCGCTTGAGACGTGAGCGTGACGGGCTGCAAATTTACGATGCCCAAGAGCGGCTCGTAATCTACAGAAACCTGCACCATCACCCGGTCGCCCATGCGCAAGGGCGAATTGACCGAATTCACTCCATCGCAAACATCGCTATAGATCGTGACATTGCCGTAATCGTCGTAATGTTCGTGGGTGATGACGATGTTATCCGGGTCAAGCGGTTGGAAGAAGATCAAGACCCGGCGGGCGGCGTCGCGGATGCCCTGGCAATCGTTGAAGTACACCACGCCATTGCCGGATACGCCGGCGGCGCCGCCGTAACGTGTGGCTTCGCGAGCGGCGCTGGAAACGGAAGTATAGATGACAAACAGGCGCCCAACCTCGATAATGCCAAAGATCAAGAGCAGCAGCAAGGGCAACACCAGGGCAAATTCCACCATGCCCTGGGCAGGCTGGCCTTGCCAACGACGGTCTTTGATAATTTTAATCATGCCATTCTCCTGCTACAGATGAACCGCGATCAATAGATACAATAAATGATTGTATAGGATACCATAAAGGGCAAGAAAATTCTGAAAACCTTGCATTTTTGAGAAGCACACCGGGCGTCTATTATCAAAACGACGCCTGGCAATCTGGGCGGCAGCCAACCCCTGGCTTTACGGCTGCGGGGTATCCGAAGCGCCGATCGCATCGATCTGCGCCAAAGCCTGGTCGGCGATCTGGCGGACGCGTTGGCACTGCAAGCGCGTGTCGTCCGGGGCAAAGCGCGCCAGCAAATCGATCAGTTTGGCCTGGGCGGTCAAGGTTTGGCGCAGGTCAGCAGCCAGAAGGGAGGCGTTGTGGGCGTCGCTGGAGGCCAGGCGCTCGATCAAGGCTGTCGCCTGGCGAGTATGGTATTGCAGGTTGTCTACCGCCGCTGGGATGGGCTCGTAGCGCTCTTCGAAAATCAAGGCCTGGATCTCGAGCAAGCGCCGCCGGGCGTACAGAGCATGCAGCCCGGCCTGATCCATTTGATTGAGAGTCAAGACCAGCGAAGCGCCTTCATACGCCGTCTTGGCCGGGTAGGGCGCGTCGCCCGGCAGCCAGGTGGGGGCGGCGTGGGCAATGGTGACGCCGTTGAGGCCGATTTGAAATACCAGCACCAGCAGCAGCAAGGCATAGCCCAAACGCCGGCGCGTCTCAGCCAACCAGGGGGCGCGCCAGGCAAAAAGCGTCTGCCAGGGACGCAAGCGGGCCGGTTGAGCCTGGATACGCTCGACCAGGCGGCGGCGAGAAGCAGCCACAAAACCCGGGCGGGCTTCGAAAACCGGGCGCTGGTCTTGCAGCCAGGCAGCCGATTCCAGGGCTGGGCGCAGCCACTCGGTCTGTTCTGGATAGCGCGCCAGCAGTTCATCCAGGCTGGCCGAGCCCTCTGCCAGGTTCTCCAGGCAAGTTTGTAAAATACGTTCGTCAGCGGTTCTCATACTCATCGATCATTCTTCCATGCGATCTTGTTCAACCAATTTTCGCAGCGCTTGCACAGCGCGGTGCTGCAAAACTCGCAGCGCGCCCTGCGAGCGATTCATCACCTGAGCCGACTCTTCCAACGAAAGGCCAGCCAAAAAACGCAAGTCGATCACCATGCGATAATCCCGGCGCAGCTTGCCGAGCAGGCGGCGCAAGTGTTGACGATTTTCCAGGTATTCCAGCCCTTGCGCCTGGTCTGGCAATTGGATTTGGAAACGTTCATCTTCCAGGCTGACAGCGGGCTTCTGGCGGCGCGTTTTGCGATAGTGATCCATCAAGGCGTTGTGCGCCACTCGAAAGATAAAAGCCTGTAACGGCGCCCCACGCTGGCGATAGCCGGGTAATGCCTGCCAGGTGCGCAGGAAGACTTCTTCGGTAATATCTTCAGCATCCAGGCGATTATCGAGATGCGCATACAGGTATCGAAAAACTCGCCCGGCGTACAATTCATATAACCTGCCAAAGGCTTCGGCATCGCCGTTTTGGGCAGCGTGCAGCAGTTCGAGTTCTTCCTGGCCTGGCCCATCTGTCATTTAGTTAACCTTAAAAACGCCCAAAATGGATTTTTGTTACACTTGTGTGCTATGATACCAAAAACCCGCCACGGAGCAATAGGGTATTTGGGGGTCACGCTTGCCTTGCGGCAAGGTGATATAATGACAATCCTTGGTTTAATGAACTGTTTTTTGGGTAGAAGGTGCAATGCACCAAAACCAGGTGCATCGCACCCACACCATCCTTTTTTGATCAGCGATTAGTTTGTTGCAGGTGCAAGGCGCGGGGCATTCAGATAATTTATTGATAGTTGGGATGTGAGGAAGAAAGTGAGTGGGTGACGATGGGTGAAAGATTGGGTAAATTGGCTTTGCCCGGCAGGCCTGAGAAAAGATGGCTGCGCTTTTTATGGGCTGCCATGGCGCTGGGAGCGATATTGTGCTGGCAGCCAGCACAATCGATCTGGAACTCCCCGCTGGGACCAGCCATCGACTGGCCCGCCGCCACACCAGCGCCCGGCGCAGCCATGAAGGCGCGGCTTTTGGAAGCGGCCCCGCAAACGCCGGGAGATCCGCAAGCTGCGGCGCCGAATCAGCCTTTGACCAACACCTCTGACGCATTACCGGGATCAGCCGCCAACCTGTCCATCTCCTCCTCCCGCCAACCTGTCTGTGGGGCGCCGCTGCAGATGATCTTGCTGGGAATTGGGATCGACACCCTGGATGATAGCTACACCTACGGGCTGGGAGACGCCATCCGCATCGTGCGCATCGATTTCGTAGCTCGCAACGTGAGCGTGCTGGCGCTGCCGCGCGATTTGTGGGTTGAAATTCCCATGATCCGTGAAAATTACGACATCACGCATGGCAAACTCAACCAGGCCTACCTGTATGGCGCCCCCGGCATGGGCTATTACAGCGGCCCGGGGGGCGGCGCAGGATTGATGGCGCGCACCCTGGAGGTCAATTTTGGCCTGCGCGTGGATCATTACGGCGTGCTCAATATGCGCACCTTCGCCCGTTTGATCGACGCCGTGGGCGGCATCGATCTCTACCTGCCCTATGGAATCGATGGTACGCCATTGGACGGTTTCAGCGCAGAGATGAACTCTTTCTTGCCCGGGCAGCACCATCTGACGGGAGACCAGGCGCTGCGACTCTCGCGCCTGCGCAAGCGCTACAACGATCTGACGCGCATCCAACACCAGAATATGGTGCTGAACGCCCTGGGGCAAAAGCTGCTCAGCCCGGCAATCTTGCCAAAAATACCTGAAATGATTGGCGCTTTCCAAAATTCGGCGATTACCGACCTGAGCCTCGAGCAAATCAGCCAACTGGGCTGCCTGCTCTCCTACATGGAAAACGATGACCTGATTTTTGCCAGCCTGCCGGAAGAAATCTTCACCTCTGGGCGAGTGTACAGCCCACAAATGCGCAGCGAGACGTTCATCCTGCGGGCTGATTTTGAAGTGATTAGCGCCTATCTCCAGGAATTTCTGGCTGGGCGCTGGCCAGAAGCTCTATCCGGTAACCAGGAAACTTGCGACCAATGCTCCCAATTCCACTAAACATCCCCGACCTTTTACGGCGCTACAATTTGCGACCGGATAAACGCCTGGGGCAGAATTTTCTGGTCGACCAGGCTGCCCTGCAGCGCATCATCCAGGCTGCCGAGATTGAACCCGGCGACACGGTGCTGGAGATCGGCCCCGGATTGGGCAGCCTGACTTGTTTACTGGCGCAGTACGCCCAACGCGTGGTGGCGGTGGAAATCGATAAACAACTGATCCCGGCCTTGGGGGAGGTGGTGAGCGGCCTGGATAACGTCGAAATCGTGACCGGCGATATCCTGGCCGTCGATGTGGGGCGGCTGATCGACCAGCCCGGTTACCTGGTGGTCGCCAACATTCCCTACTATATCACCTCGGCGGTGATTCGGCATTTGTTGGAGACCCGCCAACCGCCGCGCCGCCTGACGCTGACTGTGCAGCGCGAAGTGGCTGAGCGCATTTGCGCCACAGCCGGCGAGATGAGTCTGCTTAGCTTGAGCGTGCAGGTGTACGGAAAACCTTTCATCGCGGCGCGCATCCCGGCAGGCGCTTTTTACCCGGCGCCCAAGGTCGATTCTGCGGTGGTGCGGGTGGATTTGTTCCCAGAGCCGTTTATCGCCGCGCCGCTGCTGAAGCATTTCTTCCGCCTGGCCAAAGCCGGCTTTAGCCAGAAGCGCAAAACCCTGCGCAATGCTCTGTCGGGCGGGATGCGCTGGAGCAGCCAGCAAACCCAGCAGGTGCTAGAAAAGGCCGGAATCGACCCGCAGCGCCGCGCCGAGACCCTCAGCCTGGAAGAATGGCAAGCCCTGGTTGTTCAGACCCAAACACTAGACCCAACGCAGCAAAGCCAGGCCTGATAAAAAGCGCAAACCAGCGCCGATCACTAAAATCATCCCCAAATCGATCCATTGCACCAAGAGGGGCGCCAAGAGCGAGCCAACCAGGATGCCGACGTTCAAAGCCAGGTTATGTAACGCCATACCGGCCGGGCGGTCGCTTTCGGGGGTGACTTCAATCAGGCGGTTGACCAGGCTGGCGCCCAGCAGCGCCCAAACTGCCCCACCTACAAATGAAGCCACCCAGTACAGGGTGGCGTCCCAGGCCAACCCTATCAGCAGCGGGTACAAACTAAAAGCCATGGCGCTGCTCACCAACAACCGGCGATGCCCGAAGCGGGCGCTGAACTCGCGCAAGCGTAAGGAGATCACCAACATGACGGCGTAGAAAATAGCGCTGCCCAGGCTGATCTGGCCATCGGTGAGGTCAAGGTGGCGCACGAAAGCCAGGGGAAATATCGGAATCAACATGAACTGGGTGGTGTAAAAGAGCAAATAGCCGGTCATCTGGCGACCAAAGGTGCTGCGCAGCAGTTCGTAATTGCCGCGCAGGTTCTCGGCAGAAACCAGGCGCAACTGCCAGCGCTGCACCCGACGCGGGTCCGGACCGGGCGGCGGCGGAATTTGGGCAACGGGCTGTTTGACCATTTTCAGGCGGCTAACATGATAGGTACTCATGACCGCGCCCAAAGCGCCCAGGGCAAAAACAACCTGGTAGTTCAGTGGAAAGATGATGCGATCAAGCAACTGCCCGCACAGCAAAGTCGTCACCGTCATGCTGACAGCTACCAGGGCGTTGCGCTTGCCGACCACTTCGCCCAGCGAGGAGAGCGGCACGACATCCGCAAACATGGCATTAAAGCTGATCGCCAATAGCGCCTGGGGAAGCGACATCAGCAGGGTGATCCAGATCACCGTCCAGATTTGCTGTTGATCGTTCAGAAACCAGGGCAAGGGAATCAGCGCCAGGTAGCCAGCCCGGTGCAAAGCGGCTGACCAGGTGGTGGCGGGGATCAGGGCTTTGCCTTGCAGCCAGCGCGCCGCCGGCATGGAAAGCAGCAGGTTGACCCCGGCTGTCAGGGCAGTGAGCAGGCTGATTTGAAAACTCGTCCCCCCCAGGCGGGTGATATAGATGGCAAGGAAAGCCATGGCACTGCCGGCCAGGATGCCATACCAGAAAATATCAGCGTACAAATGGTGAAAATTTGTACGCATTTGAGGCGTGATGAGTGTGTCGTTCACTTTTTTCGCTTCAGGGAACGATATTCAAATAACATCAGCCAGACGCGCACAGCCGCCTCGCGCTGGATGCGAAAAGACATCTTGGAGTGTCCCCACTGTCGATCGGCGAAATAAAACGGAATTTCTTGGAACGAATAGCCCAGGCGATGAGCCACGTAGGTCATTTCCACTTGGAAGGCGTAGCCATTGGATTTGATGCGCTGCAGGGGCATGCCGGACAAAGCCTCACAGCGCCAGGCGCGAAAACCACCGGTGGCATCGCGCACGGGCAGGTGCAAGATCAGGCGGGCGTACAGGTTGCCAAATGCCGAAAGCCCCTTGCGCCAGGCCGGCCATTCCAGATCGACGCTGCCGCCGGGGATGTAGCGCGAACCCAATGCCACATCGCAGTGTTCCAAGGCGTTCACCAGCATGGGCAAGATTTGGGGCGGGTGCGAGAAATCGGCGTCCATCTGAGCGACCACTTGTGCGCCGGCCTCTAATGCGTGCCGAAAGCCCTGGATATAGGCGCTTCCTAATCCAAGCTTGCCGGGGCGGTGGATAACCGCCACCCGCCCGCGGTGCTCGAGCGCCAACTGGTCAGCCGCCTGGCCGGTGCCATCCGGGCTGTTATCATCGACGACCAGGACCTTCAAATCGAGCCCTAAATCAAATAAAGCGGAGACCAGTTTAGGCAGGTTCTCCGCTTCGTTGTAAGTGGGAATGACAACTGTGAGAGACACGATTTATACGCGCTTGCGCGCCAGGGTTGCTTTGAGCGTCTCCAGGCTTTTGAATGGGCCGTCGCTGGCGACCAGGCTGCCCATGCGCACGCCCAGGCGCCGCCCAACGGCGACATTCTGGCCGCGATCTTTTAACGGATAGAAATAATCGAGTGATTGGTGCAAACGGCTGCGAATACGCTCGGAAAGCGCTGTCAGGTTATTGGGGGTGGTGAACAGCACAAAATCGGTCGGCCCAATTTGACCGAGAAAATCGTTTGCACCGCCCACGCCGCGCATGGCGTTATGGATCATCAGGCTGACGGCGCGCTGCACATCATCGGAAGCCACAAAACCATAGGCCTCGCGAAACTCGGTCAGGTGATCGATCGAGACTAACAAGAGCGCCCAATCGTCGCTTTCCAGGCATTCCATCAGGCGTTCGTCCACCAGGGCGCCCTCTGCTAAGCCAGTCACCGGGTTGGTGAGGGCGCTTTGTGTAACGCGGCGCAACGAGTTGCGCACCCGCAAGCGCAATTCTTGAATATCGAACGGTTTGGTAATGTAATCATCAGCCCCTAACTGCAGGCCTTGCAGGCGATCTGAACGCTCGCGCTTTTCGGTTAAGAAAATAATCGGGATATCAGAGGTGCGCTGGTTATTGCGCAGGCGGCGCGCCACTTCGAAGCCATCGATGTCGGGCAGGCGAATATCCAGGATCACCAAGTCGGGGCGAGTCGAGCGACAGGCTTGTACGGCGTCTTCCCCCCAGTTGACGGCTGTCACTTCATAGCCCTGAGCGCGAAAATAGGCCGTCAACATTTCGGCGACATCCACATCATCTTCGACAACCAGAATCGTCGACTTCGGCTCAGGCACTGTGCTCACCTAGCTGATGGGAGTCTTCTGGATGACGAATTCACACACATCGTCGCCCACTGCGACACATTTGGATTCATTAATGCGGAATTCGTTGCCTCCGGAAAGCCACTTCAAGCCCTCCAGCAGCAGCCCTGTAGCGATAAAACAAACCGGTTTATCGGCATTCTTGCGGCCCCAGCAAACCGGGCAGCGATGAATGGTGTAGATAAATTCGTTTTCGTGTTCCTCAACGGTTGAATGTTGGTCGCTGATCTGTGAGAAAATGCGCGCCATGGCAGGAATGCCGATGCGCATCTTGGTTTGCAGCGGCAAGACCTTGAACGCCAGGTCGCCAGCGCCGGCTAAGGCGCCAAAATTGCGCAGCGAGTCGGCAAAGGCGGCTCGTCCAGCCCGTAAAGCCAGGCCGCGCCCGCCGCGTGGCCCGTACATCTCTTCCAAGGCCAGGTTGAGGGCAGAGAAGTCGGCGAAGTTGAACTCGCGCTCCAGGTTGTCGGGTGGGTAGTTATCGATCAGGTGCGGCAAGTGCGCCAGATTGAGAATGGCATTCAGACCATTCTTGCCCATCACTTCTTCAAAGGCTTTGAGTGACAACAGGACGATCTTATTGGCGTAATAGTATTCACTTTTTGGAATTGGATCCATAATTTTCACCCGCTAGATGAGCTTTTCAAGCGCTTCAACGGCACGCCGCATGTCCAGGAAGATCAAACCCAGGCGAGCTTGTTCACGCGCCAGCGCGGTCAATACCGCTTCTTCGCCGACAGACATCAGAATGACATAGCCTTTTTCGCCTTTGATGTAAACCTGATCTAAGGCGCCGCGGCCTAATTCCGAGGCAATTCTTTCGCCCAAGGAAAGCATGGCCGCTGACATAGCCGAAACACGGTCTTCCTCCACTCCTTGTGGGAGCGCTGAGGCGATGCTCAACCCGTCTACGCTGACCACTGCAGAGGCTTCGATATCTGGGGATGAGGCTTGCAGGTCACGGAGACGTTCTACCATGAGTTGGGAGCGCGATTTAGTCAAGGCACACCACTCCATTCTTTAAGATTGCGCATACTGTAGCACATGCAAGGAATTGTGTCAAGTTGCAATGCTGGTCAACTTATGCAGAGATTATTATAACAGCACTGGAATAATCAATCCAAGTGAAAACAATATTCCATACAATAATGTAAGCCTGCCAGTGCCTGCCAGTGCCTGGTTGAGAGGCCGCCCAGTGGTGCGCCAGATAAAGCGTGTCAGGAAGAGCGCCAGTGGGATCGAAAACCAGCTTAACAGCAGCCAAAATTCAGCCAGGCGCAAAAAAACCGGCAGCGCCGCCGCCAGGTAGGCCGCCAACAGGCAGAGCAGGTACTGCCAGCGCGTCCCGCCAGCGCCCAGGCGCGTCGCCAGGGTGCGTTTGCCGGCCCGGCAGTCGCTTTCGATATCTCGCAGGTTGTTGACCACCAAAATTGCCGTGATCAAGAATCCCATGGGCAGCGAAGCCCACAGCGCCAGAGGGCTGATCTGCCTGGCCTGGACAAAATAGGTTCCGCCTACCGCCACCGGCCCAAAGAAGATGAAAACCACCAGATCGCCCAGGCCGTAATAACCAAAGGGAAACGGGCCGCCGGTGTAGGCCATGGCTGCCAGGATGCTGGCAAGCCCGACCAGCAGCACCGGCCAACCAGCGATAACAATCAAATAAACCCCCAGCAGGGCTGCCAGCCCAAAGGTCACCCACATGCCAATCAGGACCTGGCGAGGGGTCAATAAGCCTTCTTGCGTGACCCGTAAGGGGCCCAGGCGATCGTGAGAGTCGGCGCCGCGGTGAAAATCGAAGACATCGTTGGCCAGGTTGGCGCCGATCTGCAGCAGGAGAGCCGCCAATAAAGCCGCCGCCGCCGGAGCGGGCTGGAAGAAACCTTCTCGAACGGCGACCGCCGTTCCCACTATCACTGCCGCGGCTGCGGCGGGCAATGTTTTCGGGCGGGCGGCCAACATCCAGATTTGAAATGGAGAGTATTGGGGGCTTTTTTCTCGCATATGCCTGTCACCTCGCAACAGGATCCATTATAATAGGGTCATGATGAAAAAGATACCTTTCTTTCTACTGGTTGGCGCCCTGTTCGCCAACAGCTTGCTCACTCCTGCACCGCGCCCGGTTTCAGCCCAGGCTCAAACCGAGCGACCAGTGGTCTTGTGCCTGCCGGGAGTTTACCCTAACGACCCGGGCGATTGTGTCCCCGCCGGGCCATCCAGCTACCTGGGCGAGTTGGCGCAGCACGGCATCCTGCTGCCCATGCCGGCCATGGCGAGTACGCCGGTCGACCCGGACTTGGGGCGCGTGCCGTTCCGCTATGGAGAAGTGCGCAACAACAACGCCCCGGTTTATGGCACTTTGGAAGACGCTATGCGCAACCGCCCGCGGGATGCCGTGCGGCGCATGGTGGGTGATTTTATGTGGATTTCGTACGCCGATGAACGGGTGGTCGATGGCAAGCGCTATTTTAATATCGGACCGAACGCCTGGATGACCGGCAACGATATCACCCGCCTGGGCGTGCTGCCGCAAGGGCGCGCCCTGATCTTCGAGCGCACCCCCGCCCATGCCTTTGGCTGGGCTTTGCCATACTGGGTGCCGGAACCTTTGCAAACCAAGCGCACCCCAGGGACAGCCGTGAAAGACTATACCGGGCGCATCCTCAACCTGTATGAGATCGTGCCGCTCCTGGGCGAAGAACTGGTCGGCGAGGAGTTGTGGGTGCGGGTTGGCCCGGAAGAATGGGCGCCCAAACGCTATATCGCCCGGGTGCTGCCCAACAGCACGCCGCCGGCGGGCGTTGAAGGAGGGCGCTGGATCGAAATTAACCTGCTCGAGCAGACCTTGATGGCATACGACAACTACCAACTGGTCTTTGCCACCATCATCGCCAGCGGGATCGATCCTTTCTGGACACGGCCCGGTTTATTCCAAATTTTCTCCAAGCTGGAAACCACCCCCATGACCGGCGCCACCACCGCGGACCGTTCGGACGCTTATTACCTGGAGGACGTGCCCTGGACGATGTATTACGACGGGGCAATCGCCATCCATGGCGCCTATTGGCGGGCTAAAATGGGCTTTGTGCAGTCGCACGGCTGTGTCAATATGGCCATCGCCGACGCCCACTGGCTTTTTAAGTGGGCGGTGGAAGGCGATTGGGTGTATGTGTGGGATCCCAGCGGCAAGACTCCCACCGACCCCAGCCTGTATGGACCAGGAGGGTATTAGCAACCTGAGCGATTTTATGCCGCGCTGCATCATTTCAAGCCAAAGAATTGCGCCAGCGGATGGGCTGTGGTAAACTTTCTTAGCAAGCCACCCAAACAGCTTTCGTAACAAACATCCCCAACCGACTGGTGGAGGCGTTATGCTCACTCTCGCTGAAAAAATCCTCTTTGCCCTGGCAGCGCTGGCATCCCTATATGCGGCTTACCGGGTTGCTGAACGGATACTCGCGATCATCCGGCGAGGCAATGGAAAGCCAGATTGGAAAGCAGCCCTTCAGCGGGCGGTACCCACCCTGGTCAGGGTGGCTGCCCTGACGCCGACCTTTCGCCTGCGCCCGGCTGCCAGCCTGTTTCACGCTTTCATCGCCTGGGGTTTCATTTACTACCTGGTCGTAAACCTGGGCGATGTGCTGGAGGCCTACATCCCCAACTTCCGCTTCCTGGGGATGGGCGCAGTGGGGGGCGTGTATCGCTTTCTGGCGGACTTGTTAAGCGTGGCAGTATTGGTGGGCATGCTGGCGATGATCGTGCGGCGCTGGATTTTGCGACCCGCCACGCTGACCGCCCGGGAGGATGTGCTGCTGCACCCCCAAGCACGCCAGGGCATCCGGCGCGACTCTGCCATCGTGGGCGGCTTTATCCTGCTGCACGTGGGGGCGCGCTTCCTGGGGCAAACGTTTCGCATCGCCCACGAAGGCGCGGACGCCTGGCAGCCGCTGGCCTCCGTCGTCGCCAACCTGTGGGCTGGCGCCAGTAAAACCGGCTTGCTGGTAGGAGAGCACCTGGCTTTCTGGTTTGCCCTGGGCGCCATCCTGGCTTTTATGCCCTATTTTCTTTATTCCAAGCATCTGCACCTGTTCTTTGCCCCGCTCAATTTCCTGCTCAAACCACAGCGCCGCTCGATCGGGGAACTCAGCAAGCTGAACTTTGACGATGAAAGCATCGAAGAGTTCGGCGTTACGCGCCTGGAAGACCTGGGCTGGGAACAGCTGATGGACGCCTACGCCTGCATCATGTGTTACCGCTGCCAGGAAGTCTGTCCGGCTTACAATACCGGCAAGGTGCTTTCGCCTGCCACGCTGGAAATCAACAAGCGCTATTTCCTGAACCTGGAAGGAGCAAAAATTGCCGCCGGTGAGCAAAGTTCGCAGACCATGCTGGAGTTTGCGATCTCTGAAGAAGCCGTGTGGGCCTGCACAGCCTGCGGGGCGTGCATCGATATCTGCCCGGTCGGCAACGAACCAATGCGCGATATCCTGGATATCCGCCGGGCCCTGGTGCTGATGGAGAACAACTTCCCCGAGCAGCTGGCGACCGCCTTTCGAGGCATGGAGCGCACCACCAACCCGTGGAATATCTCTCCCACCGAACGCATGAAATGGGCTGAAGGTTTGGATGTGCCGACGATCGATGAAAATCCAGAACCGGAGATCCTGTGGTGGGTGGGCTGCGCCCCGGCAACCGACGGGCGCGCCCAGAAGACCGCCCAGGCCTTCGCCAAAGTACTTAAAGCCGGCGGGGTGAATTACGCCGTGCTCGGGCAAAATGAGCAATGCACCGGCGACTCGGCGAGAAGGGCAGGCAACGAATTTCTCTTTAACGAGTTAGCCAGCGCCAATGTCGAACTGCTCAATGAAGTGGCGCCGAAACGGATTGTCACCACCTGCCCGCACTGCCTGCACACCTTGAAGAATGAGTACCCGGCCTTTGACGGGCATTACCAGGTGATTCACCACACCCAGTTGATCAATGAGCTGGTTGCCGTCGGAAAGCTCAAGCTGAAAGAGCAGTCCGGCGACGGTACGGGAAAAGCCGCTGTGACTTTCCACGATCCGTGCTATTTGAGCCGCCATAACAAGCTGGTGGATGAACCGCGCCACAGCCTGCAGAGCGCCGGCGTGGAACTGCTGGAAATGCCGCGCAAGGGCATGAAATCTTTCTGCTGCGGCGCGGGAGGGGCGCAAATGTGGAAGGAAGAAGAACACGGCGTCGAGCGCGTCAACGCCAACCGCTTCAAAGAAGCCCAGGCGACCGGCGCCGGCGTTTTGGCGGTCGGCTGCCCCTTCTGCATGACGATGCTCAACGACGCTGGCAAAGAAGCCAACAGCGAAATGCAAATATTGGATATTGCCGAGATTGTGGCAGCGCGATTGCAAGAATGAAACAATCGATCGTTCATATTGCCCTGGTGGTGCGCGATTACGATGAAGCGATCGATTTCTATTGTAACAAGCTGCATTTCACACTGGTAGAGGATACCTACCAACCCGAACAGGATAAGCGCTGGGTGTTGGTGGCGCCGCCCGGATCGACAGGCGCCAACCTTTTATTGGCGCGCGCCTCGACGCCTGAACAAGAAGCATTCATTGGCAGGCAAACGGGAGGCCGGGTATTTCTTTTTCTGCGCACGGATGATTTCTGGCGCGATTACCAGGATATGCTGGCGGCTGGAATCCACTTCGTGCGCCCCCCAAAAACCGCCCCCTACGGAACTGTAGCGGTCTTCGAAGATTTATTCGGCAACCTGTGGGACCTGGTTGGGCCTAACACACAGGCTTAAGCCCACAGCGAGGAGCATAAAAATGACCCTACCCATGCAGAATAAAGTGGCCCTGATCACCGGCGGCAGCTCAGGGATCGGCAAAGCAACGGCGATGGCGGCTATTTAATTGTGTAAAAACTGGATTATTTGATAACCAGCAAGGCTTTCAAGCGTTGCAGGACATCCTCCAGAAGCAGCGCAGGAAGCTGACCGGCGTATTCGGCCTTTCGCTCACGCCAATCCAGACTTTTAACCTGATCGGAGAGAATCACCCCCGTGACCGGGAGATTTTCAGGGATTTTCACTTCGAAGGGGTAACCTTTCACCTGGCTGGTAATCGGGCACAGAATTGCCAGGCCCACCCGAGCGTTGTACGCTGCGGGGGTTAATACCAGGGCAGGCCGGCGTCCAGCCTGCTCATGGCCGGCCTGGGGATTGAAAGAAATCCAGACAATATGACCACGATCAGGGATGTAATCCATTTCACCAGGTTTCCTTCCCGACAGCATCTCCAGTGGGGATTTCTGAGTGCAGGTTTTCTGCTGTAATATTTGAGAGTAACTCATCCAGAGAATATTTCACTGCCGGCGAGGGCGTTACAATCAGCCTGCCGCTTTCGATCGAAATTTCCAACGCCATATTTTCTTCCAACCCAAGTTGCGCTGCAAATGGTTTTGGAATGCGGATCGATAAACTGTTACCCCATTTTTGCAGGCGAGTAATCATCGCAATCTCCTTTTTATGATCTCTACTCATATTGTGTTGCAAGTGGCAGATGCAACGCCCGAGGTCAGATGCATCGCACCCACGCAGCTTTATGTATCGACAATGAATATACATCGAACCTTCTTTCTTGTCAATAGACATGAGCCTGAGTGGATAGAAACTGGAATGTGAAATTCGATCGCTTATGGTTGCAGGTTCCATGATCACTCATTCGTCAAGTGAAAACAATTTCGACACGCTTTATCTGATAATTAGATAAAAGAGCGTTATAATCAGGTCAAACCTGATGCGCATGGACGGAGAGATGGCAGGAAAATCCCCCACAATTTCAACCGAAACGATCAAACTCACCCAGGCAGACGTACTGCACGATTACCGGCTGGCGACCCAAAGCCGCCAGACCAGCCTGATCGGGCGGCGGGAGGTGATGAGCGGCAAGGCTAAGTTTGGCATCTTTGGCGATGGAAAAGAGCTGCCACAGCTGGCGATGGCGCGGGCTTTCCAAAAAGGCGACTGGCGCTCAGGCTATTATCGCGATCAGACCTTTGCCTTCGCGACCGGCATCGCCACCATCCAGGAATTCTTTGCCCAGCTGTACGCCCACGCCGATGTGCTGGCCGACCCGGCCACCGCCGGACGCTCAATGAACGCCCACTTCGCCACCCGCAGCTTGAACCCGGACGGCAGTTGGAAAGACCTGACCGCCCAGTATAATTCGGCCGCTGATGTCTCACCCACCGGCTCACAGATGCCACGCGTGGTCGGGCTGGCTTACGCCTCCAAGATCTACCGCATGCTGGGCGAGCAGTTGGGGCAGTTCGAAAAATTCTCGCACGACGGCAACGAGGTGGCTTTTTCTACGATCGGCAACGCCTCAACCGCCGAGGGCATGTTTTGGGAATCGATTAACGCCATCGGCGTGCTGCGCTGCCCGGCGGTAGTGACCGTGTATGACGATGGCTACGGCATTTCCGTCCATAACGAGCACCAGATTGCCAAAGAGAATATCTCCGAGCTGCTGATGGGCTTTCAGCGCCCGGCCGGTGAATGCTGCGACGGCTTCGATATCTACTTGATCAAGGGGTGGGATTACCCGGCCTTGATCGACGCTTACCAAAAGGCCGCCCAGGTGGCGCGTGAGGAGCACATGCCCTCCATTGTACATGTTAATGAGCTGACCCAACCGCAGGGTCACTCCACCTCCGGAAGCCACGAGCGCTACAAATCCAAAGAGCGCCTGGAATGGGAAGCGCGCTATGATTGCGTGAAGCAATTCCGCCAGTGGATCCTGGACAGCGGCCTGGGCAGCGCTGAGGAGCTGGAAAAGATCGAAGAAGAGAGCAAGCAAACCGTAGAAGAAGCCCGCCGGCGCGCCTGGGAAGCTTATCTTGCGCCCATCCAGCAAGACCGGCAGGCTGCGACGGGTTTATTGGAGGAACTGGCGAGCAGTTCGGCGCAGCAGGCTGAAATCGCCCAGATCCAGAGCGCTTTGCTGGCGGTTCCCAACCCGCTGCGCCGCGATATCAGCACAGCCACCCACAAAGCGCTGCTAGCAGCCAAAGGAGAAAGCTCACCCGCCCGCCAGGCGCTGATCGAATGGCGCAGGGAACTGCAAGACGCCAGCCAGGATCGCTACGCCTCCTATCTGTATTCCCCCAACCGCGACTCGGCGCTGGGCGTGGAGGAAACGCCAGCAATTTACTCCGAAAGCTCGCCCACATTGATGGGTTTCGAGGTGCTGAACGCCGGCTTCGACGCCGCCCTGGCCCGCCAACCCAACCTGATCATCTTCGGCGAGGATGTCGGCCGCCTGGGGGATGTCAACCAGGGACTGCGCGGCATGCAAGACAAGTATGGCCCGATGCGGGTTTCGGACACCGGCATTCGCGAGGCCACCATCCTGGGACAGGCGATCGGCATGGCGATGCGCGGCCTGCGCCCGATTGCGGAAATCCAATACCTGGACTATCTACTATACGCATTACAATTGATGTCCGACGACCTGGCCAACCTGCTGTGGCGCACCAAGGGCGGGCAGAAGGCGCCGGTGATTGTGCGCACACGCGGCCACCGCCTGGAAGGCATCTGGCATTCCGGCTCCCCCATGGCGGGCATCATCAACCTGGCGCGTGGCATGTACGTGGCGACGCCGCGCAATATGACCCAGGCAGTCGGTTTCTATAACACCCTGCTGCAGTCGGAAGAGCCCGCCCTGGTGATCGAAGTGTTGAACGGCTATCGCAGCAAGGAGCGCCTGCCGGATAATATCGGCCAGTTCAGCATGCCGCTGGGCGTGCCGGAGGTGCTGCGCGCTGGAGAGGATGTCACCCTGGTGACTTACGGGGCTTGCTGCCGGATCGTCCTGGAAGCCGCCGAACAATTGCAGAAATTCGGCGTCTCGGCTGAAGTGATCGATGTGCAGACCCTGCTGCCCTTCGACCGACCCGGGCGGATCGGCGAATCGCTGCGTAAGACCGGACGAATCGTCTTCATCGACGAAGATGTCCCCGGCGGCGCTTCCGCCTACATGATGCAGCAGGTGCTCGAAACGCAGGGCGGCTACACTTGGCTGGACTCGCCACCCCGCAGCCTGCCCGGACAACCGCATCGCCCGGCCTATGGATCGGACGGCGACTACTGGTCAAAGCCCAACGCCGAGCAGGTTTTTGACATCGTCTACGAGCTTATGCAAGAATCGCAGCCCGCCAGATACCCGCTATACAACCAATAACTGGGAGAGAAGCATGCCAACACAAGTTCTGATGCCCCAATTAGGCGAATCAGTAGATGAAGGCACCATCACCAAGTGGCTGAAAGCCGCCGGCGAGAAAATCGAAGAACACGAAGCTTTGCTGGAAGTCAACACCGATAAAGTGGATACCGAGGTGCCCAGCCCGGCGGCGGGGGTGGTGCTCGAAATTTTGGCGCAAGAAGGCGAGACCGTGCAGGCCGGGCAGCTGCTGGCCTGGATCGGCGCGCCCGGCGAAAAGCCCGCCAGCGCCAGCCCTGCAGGCGAAGCAGCGGCAAGCCA
>JAGUYW010000070.1 GCA_020061105.1 Anaerolineales bacterium
GTGCGCCGATTGGGAGGTGGATTGGTCGTGGTGGGATTGACGGTCTATAATCAACGCGACGAGGCGGTTATGAAAGGCGCCTGGTCGGTATTGATTGCCTCACACCCGCAATGAACCACCCGCCCACACAACCACCCCGAAGACCTGAGACGCCAGAACCCGGCTCATCTTCTGAGCAGGGTTCTTCGACCCCAACCGCGCCGCAGGGTAGAAAATTACCGCCAGCCCCGGCTGGAGCAGGCGGGCTGCCTCAGCATGTCGATCAGGTAGACAGTAACGTCACCCGAGTAACTCCGGCGGCTTACCAAACGCCAGCACCGCCGCCCACTCGTCCCCAACACCCACCTGCCCAACGCCCAATGACTTCCGGGTACCCGCCTGCCAGACCGGGTTACGCGCCGCCTGGACAAGCTTCTGTTCCGACAGTGGTGCGTCCGAAAGGGCGCGGTATTAGTTGGATGTCGAATTCAGGCTGTTTGTTACGAGCGGCTTTTGCCAGCCTGTTTGTGATTGTCATGACGGCCTTGTGCGGCGTGTCGATCATGTTCTTTCAGTATTACCGCATTGCCTCCACGCTGCCCAATATCGGCGATTTGCGTAATCGCGCTTCGCAGTTTGAAACGACGCGCATCTTTGACCGCAATGGGAACCTTCTATACGAGATCCTTGATCCGAACGCCGGCCGCCGCACGTTTATCCCTTTGAAAAATATTTCGCCATACCTGGTGGCGGCCACGATTGCAACGGAAGACAAGGGTTTTTATAGCCATCCAGGCTTTGACTTGACCGCAATTTTTCGAGCGTTCTGGCAAAATTACCAGAGCGGCGAGACGGTTTCAGGGGCTTCAACGATCACGCAGCAGCTGGCGCGCAGCTTACTGTTTTCGCCAGAGGAGCGCGTTGAGCAGACTTACGATCGTAAACTCAGAGAGGCAATCCTGGCGTCTGAGATCACTCGGCGATATTCCAAAGACCAAATTTTAGAATTGTATTTGAACGAAATCTTTTATGGCAACCTGGCCTATGGGATCGAAGCGGCTGCGGAGACGTATTTCAACACGACTGCCGATCAATTGACGATTGGACAGGCTGCCTTTTTGGCTGGTCTTCCACAAACCCCGGCGGTTTATGATATCTACACCAATCCAGAGGCAGTTTTTTCTCGCATGGAAGATGTATTGGTGTTGATGTATCAGGCCAGCCAGGATCAGGATTGTATCTATGTGAGTAATTCAACGCAGCGGGTGTGCGTCGATCCGGTGATTGTTGTCGGCGCTTTAGATGAGATTAAGCAATACCCGTTCAGCCCACCGGTTTATTCGCAGCGCTACCCGCATTGGGTCAATTTTGTGCGTTCTCAGTTGGAACAACAATACGATCCGCAGACAATCTATCGCTCTGGCTTTCGGGTGTATACCACGCTGGATCCGGCTTTACAAGACGCGGCGCAGAACGCCATCAGCCAACAGGTGCAGAGCATGGTTGCCAACCGGGCGGTAGGCGGCGCTTTGGTCGCCATCCGCCCAGCGACAGGGGAAATCCTGGCGATGGTTGGCTCGCCCGATTTTTATAGCGAAGCCGCTTCCGGGCAGGTCAATATGGCGAACAGCCCACGCCAGCCTGGCTCATCGATGAAACCCTTGACCTATACAGCGGCTTTCGAGAAGGGTTGGACGCCAGCGACATTGATATGGGACGTACCAACCGAATTTTCACCTTCAGGATTACCAAACGATCCCAGCCCGCCATATGTTCCGGTCAATTACGATGGGCGGTTTCACGGACCGGTGACTGTGCGCTCGGCCTTAGCAAATTCCTATAATATTCCGGCCGTGAAAACGCTGTATTTTGTGGGAATTAATGATAACCCTGAAACGAACCAGCAAGATGGATTTATCAACTTTGCCCGTCGCATGGGCATCACCACGTTGGAGCGCGGCGATTACGGGCTTTCATTGACTTTGGGTGGCGGCGAAGTGACGCTGCTCGAATTAACGGGCGCCTATGCAACATACGCCAATATGGGGCGCAGAGTTCCACCGGCGGCGATCTTGCGGATATTGGATTCTGCAGGAAATGAGGTTTATTCCTACCAGCCTCCGGGTGGCGAGCAGGTGATCCGCCCGGAGCACGCCTATTTGATCTCTTCGATCCTGGCGGATAACGACGCCCGAGCGCCGGCTTTTGGGGCTAATTCAGTGCTGCGCCTGCCTTTTACAGCCTCGGTGAAAACTGGCACGACCAACGATTTCCGAGATAACTGGACGTTGGGGTATACCCCAGATATTGCGATTGGGGTATGGATTGGCAACCCGGATTATACGCCGATGGTGAATACCAGCGGGTTGAGCGGCGCCGCCCCGGTATGGGCGAGCGTGATGCAAGCAGCCATCCAACAGGTGGCGGGTGGAAATCCATCTCCGTTCCAGCGCCCGCCCGGGTTGGTAGACCAGATCATATGCGCTGTCTCAGGCACGCTGCCATCGCAGTGGTGCCCACAGCAGCGCTCGGAGACCTTTGCCGCCGACCAACCTCCGCTGCCGAAAGAGAAGGATTTGTGGCAAAAAGTGGTTGTAGATACCTGGACCGGCCTGCTGGCTTCACCGGCCTGCCGCGATTTCGTGGATGAAAAGCCAGTGATCAACGTGAGCGATGAATCGGCGCGGCGCTGGCTGCGTCGCGACCCAGCAGGACAGGCCTGGGCAGACAAGATGGGGTTTCCGCGGCCATTGGTGATCGCCCCGAATCGCGAATGCCGGGCGGATGATCCGCGCCCGCAGCTATCGATCCTGGCGCCGCGCAACGGCGATACCCTGACATTCAGCCCGGCGGGAATCTATGTTCTTGCAGATGCAACCCAGGGTTTTGGCGGTTTGAGGTTGGAATTTGGATTGGGAGAAAAGCCCGTGGAGTGGAAAACGCTCTACCAGGGGCAGCAAAAATTTAACCAACCCGAGTTAATTCACAATTGGGATATTAGCGATCTTCCGGGAGGGGTGGTGACGCTGCGCTTGACGATGTTCAGCGTGATTGAAACCTATGCAGAAACGTACGTGCGTTTGTTGATCCAATTGCCTGCCCCAACTCCCACTGAGACTCCAACCCCGCCGCCGACCGAGACGCCAACACCTGAGGAAACGCCTACGCCGACCATCACACCGACGCCGTGGTTCATCTTGCCTACCTGGCCTTTCCCGACCCCTTGAGGTGGGTAGGCGAGAGGCGGTAAATTTACAACAAAGTCATCTGGGGATCGGTATTTGCCAGCGGATCTTGGGCGAGTTGTCTGTCCAGGTTGGAGCGGGTGAGTAGTTGAGTAGATGCCAGTCGCCGAATGTGGCGAAACTTGGTGATGCGCCAGCTAGCCTGCACGGCTCTTTGCAGGCCTGGATTGCGATGAAGTTTTAATGCCAGCAGCCCAGCGCGACCACCGGGAACGATGATGACCTGACGGGGGGGCTGATCTTCTGACCAGTCAGGTTTACGAGATGCCAAAGTCTGGGGTTGAAAGATGATATTGCTGATGACTGCCGAAGCGATGACGTAGAATATATAGTCGGTTTTGTTCTGGCTGGTTGTCCAGAGGATGGGGCTGCGGCTGGGCATTCCGGATGAGGTTGAAACTTCCTGGCGAGTGACTGTAAAACCCAGGTTTTCGCCGATTTGCGAGAGTAATTGGGCGATGTTCTCGATGTCAGAACGCCGTGCCTGAGTAGTATCTTGTGGGCGGAGTTTCCATTGCATGCTGCCAGGTGAGATCGGCTCGCCATAAGAAGATAGGCAGGCCTGCACATAATCCAGTTCGGGGGTGAACAAGCCGGAAAACTGACGACACAAAGCGTTATCGATTTCAGAAAAATCGAAATTGGGATGGTTTTGCAAAACGCGGATAAGGGCAATTTCAACCTGGTCGGAAAGCGGCAGGTCGCCTCCGATGACAGGGGGAGCAGCAAGCTGCCAAAAACCGCTTTCGGGAGTGCGCTCGCTGCCAGCCAGGCGGGTGAAGATGTTTCGGTTGGCTGCGGCAGTTTGAATTGCTTCCTGGGTTTGCGAGAGCGCCTCGGTAGCCGCAAGCTGCGGCGCAGTTTGGATGGCGTGAGTCTGCACCAGGCCAACCAGGGCTGCAGCGTGAAACTGGTTGAAGTTGACTGGCTCCAGGCGCGCCTGAAGATGCTCTTGTACAGCCTGTTGGGCAATTTTGCTGGCTGGTGTGGCGCCCGCGGGAAAAGCTTCCGGACGCGAAGCGATGGTCCATTGAATTTGGGCCTGGCCGAGTTCGCTGCGCATAGCTAAACTATCCAGGTGGAATCCAGCTAATTCGGCCGCCGTCAGGGCGGCGGCTAAAAAGCCAGGCTCGCTTTCACCGATCAAACCCAGGAAGGGTATGCTGTGCGGTAGCATACTCCCCAGGTTTTTCAAGGCGGCGTGTAAAGCACTGGCGTGCCAGGCCCAGTCATAACGCCGGCGGCGCAGGACGCTTTTAAAGTGTGCTGTGGCGGCGCTGCCCCACAGCCAACCAGCCCATAAAGCCGATAATGTCCAATAAGCCTGGTTGGGGCGTGGTAAGGCGCTGATGACAGCTTGAAAAGAGAATTCACTTTGAAGGGTTACAGAGATTTGATCGGTCAATTCGCGCAGCGGGCCTTTGAAAAGGCAGACGCCTCCGCTTTCCGGAGGTGCATCCGGCCAGCTTGTCAGCGGGATGCTTGCCAGGTGGCGCGGGCTTTGCTTCTCCCATGCCTCAAGGGCATATTCCAAAGCCAGCCAGATGTTGACCTCCCGGTAACGGGCGGGAGTGCCCATCAGGCGCGGGCGTGGGCGCGGATTTGGATAGCCCCAAAGTACGTTGGAATGGTCGAGGACTGGTAATAATAGAGCGCAGAGATGGTGTTGGCGAGCAGGGGAGAAGCTTTCCAGCTTATTGATCAGCGTGAAGAGGGCATACACGGCGCGTGGTGGGTAGGCGTCCAGGGCTTCCTCGGCTAAACCCCGGTCTGGGTCGTTCAGGGGAGCGACGCGTTCCAGGGCTCGAAGGCGGTTGATGCCACCGCTGCCGAATTTTGCTGCTTGCTCGATATCGAAAGCGGTGCCTGGTCGTTCGCCCTGGTCGTGGCAGTAAGGGCACGTGTAGATGCGTGCAACTGGCGTGTTGGTTTCCCGATCCCAGATAAAAGCCTGCGCCTCAACCGCCAACCCGCATTGGGCGCATTCGGTGCGGTACAGCGAGCGCAGGTGTGGTTCAATTCGCTCGCTGCCTTTTTGGGCGGCTGCCAGGTCGGCCAGGGCGGCGCGCAATTCACTGGCAGGAGGCGGGTTGGCAGCCAACTCGAGCAAGAAGCGCTCGATGGGGTTGTTGGCGGTAGCTAGAACACGATATCCGGCGCGCGCGGCTTCTACAGCTAAACGCGGCAAAGTTCCGAAGGGGTCTAATACCCAGGCGCCAGGGGGGATATTTGTTTTTAGCCAGGAGGCGGCCTGGCCTTCAAAAATAGGCGGTAGAAAGCGAGCCAGTGGCCCGGGATGGGCAGGCATCTGGCCGGGATGTAAGAAAAATTGTCCGGACATGCCTGAACTCCTGAGGGTTTCGAAACAACCAGGTTAATATGCTTCGTGAATCAGGTCTCGCGCACGTCGATGATTTTGTCGACCACAGGCTGGATGGCTTTGACTAGCTTGTCTTGCGGAACATCTTGGACTTTGAAGGTGATCATCCAATGTGTCTCTGAGGGAGAATTTGGCTCGCTCAGGCCGAGGCCAACAATGTCACCGCCAACTTCCAAAATGGCGCTGGCGATTTTTGCCATGGTGCCTTTGGCGCCAGCAGTTGCGATGGTGATGCGCACACCTGGCCGGCGGGCGCCAATCTGCGCCAGGAAGGCTTTGAAGACATCCGTCTCGGTAATGATGCCGACCAGCTTTTTGCCGTCCATAACCGGGAGACCACCAATTTTGCTATCGGCCATGATGCGGGCGGCTTCTTCCAGCGGTATATCGGCAGCGACCGTGATGACTTCTTTGGTCATTACGGTTTCAACTTTGAGCCTGTAGAGTAATTCATGCATTTCCCATACACTGAGAGAAGTGACCGGCGAAGGAGATGCGTAAAGCAGGTCGCTATCGGAGACAATTCCGGCGAGGTTCCCGTGCTTGTCGAGCACGGGTAGTCGACGGACGTTCTTTTCGCGCATCAGACGCAGGGCGTCAGAAATGGATGTGCCCACGGTGATGGTGATGGGATTGTGGGTCATTCGATCTCGAACAAACATGGCAACCTCCGGGAAATCTGTGAATTTAGATGGATTTTCACTTAGAGTATATCATGGAGGACGGAGGTTCTAACAGATATTTTTTGGACTCACAGAACCCTGGCTTCATTTGCGGTAATGACGGCTTAACTCAGAAGCGTAGCAGCTGCCGACCCAATCACGGTTCTCGAGCAACCAATCGCTTAGTTTGACTGTTCCATTAGGCGGCTGATTGGAGATCAGTAGATTGTCCATCAAACCGAGCACTTCTTCTTTGGTCAATACGACATCTCGAACCAGCAGGCCAATAACCCGAGAAAGCCAAAACGCAATGGTGGGCGCCAGGTGAACCAATAATGCTTGGCTGCGGATGCATTGGCGGATTAACCTGACCAGTTCAGAGAAGGTGAAAATTTCCGGTCCGGCTGCATCGATGAGCAAGTTATTCTTCTCCAGTCCTGCCTGGAAGCACAGCCTGGCCATATCTTCGACATAAATGGGTTGGAGGCGATATTGTCCTGAACCCGGGATGGCGAAGATTGGCAAGCGCCGCAGCAGGTAGGCGATGTTGTTGATCAGGATATCTTCTTTGCCGAAAATTACAGTAGGGCGGATGATAGCATAGGACAACTCCGAATCGATCAGGGTCTTCTCTAGCTCAGCTTTGCCTTGAAAGTAGGGCAGCGGCGAGTCCAGAGAGGGGTTGCTGATGCTGACATGTACCAGGCGTTGCACCCCGGCTTGCCTGGCGGCAGCGAACAAAATTTTGGTATTTTCTACTGCCTGGCGATAGGTGTTTTGGCCGTAGTCGAAGCGAACCCAATAGGTGTTATAAAGTGTGTGCACACCTTGGAGACTTTCTGCCAGAAGTTGGGGTTTTTCGAAGTTGAAAGAGACTGTCTGAAGGCGATCGCCAAATTCATGGGGGCGCTCCGGGTGTCCGGTCAGCGAGACCACGTGGATACCTCGGTCGAGGAGCAAACGGGTGATGTATTTTCCAGTGTAACCAGAAGTGCCTGTAACAGCGTGTTTAACGGGTTGTGACATCATAGGATACCTCGGGTAAATGATCAGAAAATTGAACCAATAAATTACGAAGAACGCTGGTGTTGATCCTGCTCTTGCGGCTCAGGTCGTTTCAAACCGATCAATTTTTCCAGGGCGCCAGCGCGCAATTCATCGAGAGCGAGTAACATGCCGACGATGTTGTCCAAGGTGTGAAAAAAGGATTGGATATTGCTCAGACGGCGCTGGTAAAACAGCACCAATTGGGCATCTTGTGGATCGCCTGGTGTGGGGAGCATCTGCAAGCTTTCGTCTACCGAGCGCAGCGCCAGATCGAATTCGCTTTTTTCGCGTTCACGCAAGACGCTTTTGACGATTTTCCAAAAGTCAGTTTCGGCAGAATAAAAATCTTTTCGATCGCCGAGAAGGATGTGCTTGTGAACCATGCCCAGGCGCTCCAGGGCGCGCACATTGGTGCTCACCGCCCCTTTGGTTACGTTGACCTGCCCAACCAGGTCATCGAGCGATAAATGAGCAGGTGAGAGGTAGAGGGCGCCAAAAATTGCGCCCATGGCTTTGGGATAACCCCAAAACTGGCTGATGCGGCTTAATCCCTGGATGAAGTGTTGGCGAGATTGTGTGATCTGTGCGTCCATTATCTTTACCTTATAGAACGTTTAGTTATTACTAAACATAGTATACGATAGATCATGGATTGAGTCAAGTTATTCGGTACATAAAACAAAAAATGGGGTTATGGAGTTAATCGATTTCCAAACCAGAAGCGCTGCCAGTCACCGCGGCTCTTGTGTAAAGCAATGTACGTGTAAAGAGCGCCAGCCCAGAAGCCCATCACCATCATCAGGATAACCCAGATGACGGAGGGGACCAAGGCTCTTTCGCGGTAAACAATCCAACATGAGAACAGGGCAAAACCCACGTAAAGGTCTACAAGCGAAACAATACCCCATGGCATGGTCAGTAATTTGGCCCCCTCAGCAGCAAAATCACCTATCGTGAAGCCGTAGATTAAAACACCGGTCATCGCCAATAAGCCAGCTAAAGATATGAGTTTTGCGATTTTCATCGAGGAAGTCTCCGGGATTTGAGAATTACTTTTGAGCGCTGACTACTGCAAAACCTGCCGCGCCTGGTCCGATGTGCGCCCCGATAACCGGGGAAATATCGGCGGTCAGGATGTTTCCTTCAGGCAGCAAGCCGGCTGCCCTTTGCCGTAATTCAGCCACGCGTTCATGGGCGTGGGTATGCAGGATCGCCACGCGGGCGATTTCGCCCACCTCCCGCAGCATTTCGATCACGCGTTGGGTGGCGCGCTCGCGTGTACGAACGCGTTCCGTACCGGGTTGGCCTTGGTGCATGGTCAAGATTGGTTTGATTTGCAGCATGGTTCCCAGGCTGGACATGAAGCGGCTCATGCGACCGCTGCGCTTGAGAAATTCCAGGGTATCCAGGGCGGCAAAGACGTGGGAGTGTTTTATCTGCTGCTCTAATGCGCTGAGGATTTCGCCAATTAGACAACCTGCTGCAGCCATTTTAGCGGCTGTTTCAACCAAAAAGCCGGTACCCAGGCTGAGTTGTTGTGAATCAATCACAGTAACTTGAGTGGAAGCTGTTTCTTGCGCGGCCACCTGGGCGATATTTGCTGAGGCGCTCAAGGCTGTTGAAATATGAATGGATAATACTTGCGTAGCGCCTTCTTCGGCCAGAACATCGTACATGGCGCGGAATTTTTGCGAAGAAGGAACAGCCGTGGTGGGGTGGACGGGGAAATTGGGGAGGCGGGTATAAAATTCCTCCCGCGTCATGTCAATTCCGTCCAGGTAGCCTTGCTTGCCGACGTTGATGTAAAGCGGTACAACACAAATGCCATATTGGGCGACAATCTCTGAAGGCAGGTCACAGGTACTATCGGTTACGATTCGAATGGGCATATTCGCCTCCTAAATTACCAAAATACCACCGAAAACAATTTCAACCACCAGGCTGATGATATTGGATGACTCGTAGGATTTATCAAAGACGATCGAAAAGGCGCGCGCTACTGCAATAGCAAGATAAGCAACGCCGAGCATTTGGTATGCTGCTGCACCCAGGAAGAAAGGCGCCAATCCCAGGCCGATAAAAAGACCGCCGAAAATAGAGCGCATCTCGGAGACGCCGCGCCTTCCA
>JAGUYW010000064.1 GCA_020061105.1 Anaerolineales bacterium
AAGGCAGGCACACCGCGACTTTGGGAGCTTTGCCATGCATAACGAGTTGCCAGGTAATCGGGGTGCAAATCATACGCAACTGCAACCGGTTGCAACCGGAAAAGGCGTTCATAGTGTTGCAATGCGTCATCGAATGCCTCAAGCGCCTCGAAATTTTGCAGGTCGCCGATGTGGTGGCTTAGAAAAGCATACTTCTGACGCGTGAAACAGAAGGTGTTTTTTAACTCAGCACCGGTTGCCAGAATGGGTGGAGCTTCCCAGGCTAATTTTATCGGCGTGGGGGCGTAACCGCGTGAACGACGTAACTGTGCGACAAGCGCTCGATGATTTCCTTCATTTACATGGTCATTGGGTTGGTTATTGCTCTCGAGCGTTATCACCCGTACAACCGAATCGTCGCAGCGCATCCTGATTGGGCGGTTGTGCATCAGAAAGGCGTCTGCCAGGGATGAGAGGCTTTGGCGAGCCTGGTCGTTATCGAAAACGATTGGCTCTTCGCTCAGGTTGCCGCTTGTCATCACCAACACTTCTGGTGGAGTAAGCGAGGGGTTTTCTGGGATGCGTTCGAACAGCAGGCTGTGAAGCGGTGTATACGGAAGCATGACGCCCAGGGTGTCTTGCCCTGGTGCGACTTGTATAGCGATACTCGAATTGGGCCGCCTTTCTAAAATCACAATCGGTCGTTGGCGGGATGCTAAGAGATCCATTTCAGCCTGGTTTAGGTAGCAATGCGCTGAAACGGTCTGTAAATCCGACATTATCACAGCAAAGGGTTTTTCAGCGCGCAATTTGCGCTTGCGAAGGAGTTCAACGGCATGGGAATTGGTCGCATCGCAAGCCAGGTGAAAACCACCCAGGCCTTTGATGGCAATAATTTTCCCCTCGATCAGAGATTGCAGCACTCGCCCCAGTGGGTTTTCTTCTTTGATGCCTGGTTTACCTTCTTCTGAACTGACCTGCTCAAACCAAAGGGATGGTCCACATACCGGGCAGGCAACCGGTTGGGCGTGGAAGCGCCTGTTCATCGGATCCATATATTCTGCTGCGCAGGCTTCACAGAGTGGGAAGCCTGTCATGGTTGTGTTGGGGCGGTCGTAGGGGATATCTGTAATGATGGTAAAACGCGGACCGCAGTTAGTGCAGTTGATGAAAGGGTAGCGATATCGCCGGTCTGCAGGAGAGCGCATTTCCTGCAAACAATCGGGACAAGTGCACACATCGGGTGAAACAGGCTGGAAATCTCCCGATGCAGATTTTGAATAGAGGATTTCGAATTGCTGGAATCCCTCAGGCGAGCAATTTTCTAGTTCCAGGCTGTCAATTATCGACAGAACGGGCGCTTCACTGCGCAAGAGGCGCGAAAATTCTTGTAGCGTAGGATAAGCACCCTCAACTTGAATATCTACCCCGGCAGAGGTGTTGCGCACCCAACCTTTCAATCCCAAGCGTGATGCCAGGGAATGAACAAACGGCCGAAAACCAACCCCCTGAACGATGCCAGTTATATGAATCCGAATACCAGTAAGCTCTTCCAACTTGATTATTGTAATAGATTTTTGGGGATCTGGAGTGGGAATTTCGAGCGGATCGCAGCATTAAAGGTCGATATCTGCATGGTGTGTCCATTCGAGGATTTGATCAATGACGTGCTGTTTTGCTTGCGATACTGCTGCTGCGACTGGCTCAGTAAGTTGCTCGGAAAAATCGTATACAGAGGATGCCTCGATGCCTATAATAATAATCTCGCCAGGTAAATTGGCTCCCATTTTTCTCCCAATCAATAAGGCGTTTTGCAAAGAAGTATCATGCGCAGAGCTGAGATGGCTGCCAACCCGCATAGGGAGATCTTCCAATCTGCAGCGCATAATCGAGCCGACTGGATTTTGACCGGTATTAACTGCATCGACAATGACAACATGTGTATGGTCGATCAAGTGCTCCATCAAACTCAACCCACCTAAGGAGAGTGTCTCGATTTCAATTAGGTTTTTTTGGGTTATTTCTGAACTATTCGAGAGCCAATTCGTAAGGCTTTCAGCAACTTGCCAGCCGACGCCGTCATCGCCAAGGATCGGGTTTCCCAAACCTACTATCAGGATTGAAAATGGGGTGGAGTTTTGCATGAAGGATTGGCAGGAACGGATCTGCTGCTGATTGGAGAATTTATTGGCAAAGCAGACCCGCTCCTGAATTTACTTGTTCTTACTAACAGAATTGTTTTAGGACTTCCACAACCTCGCCATTGGCATCGCGGATTGTGACCTGAAGCGGCATTTGCCCGGGTAAAGAGTGTGTGGCGCAGCCAAAGCAGGGGTCGTAAGCTCGGAAAGCCATTTCAACCATATTGAGTAAGCCTTCGTTGACAACAACGCCTTTTTTGATCAGGCTTTGGGCGGCTTTCTTGATCGACATACTGATTGGGGCGTAGTTATTGGTGGTGCCGACAATCAGGTTTACTTCGGTCAAGAGGCCACGTTCATCAGTTTTGTAGTGGTGCGTCAATGTACCGCGCGGCGCTTCGACAATCCCCACACCTTCGGTAGGTGTTGCGGTTGGTACGGTGTGAAAATTGGGCGAAGTGATCTCAGGATCGGTAGCGAGCTCGACGATTCGTTCGGCAGCATAGAGCAATTCGATGAGACGCGCCCAGTGAATTGCCAGGCGCTGGTGGACCGGTTTACCGCCCAGGGTTTCATAGAACTTCTCGTACTGTTCCTGGGCGAGCGGAGTCGCCATACCATCAGCCGCGTTCAAGCGCGAGAGCGGCGTTGCAAAGTAAACCCCCGAGTCTTTGCCATCGACAAAGCCTTTCCAGCCGACCTTCTTGAGGTAGGGGAACTTCAGGTATGTCCAGGGCTCGACTCGTTCGGCGATCCAGTCGGTGTATTCGTTTGGAGCATACTTGCCGATTCGCTCGCCGTCAGGGGCAACCACGCTCACTTTGCCATCGTAGAAGTTCACTATGTTATTTTCGTCCACAAGCCCTATCGAGTAGGTCTTGTGAGTATAGATGTCACCCAGGATCAGGTCAAGATAAGTTTTGTTCGCCAGGACAATGTCGGCAAAGAGCTTCAGGCTAAACTGGGCAAACTCAATTGCCCAGCGGCCCATGGCTTCGATCTCGGCGCGTTGTTCCTCAGTAATCCCTTTGGTCAAGCCTCCAGGAATGGAGGTGCATGGATGGACTTTTCTTCCGCCGATGATTTCAACGATATGATGGCCATATTTGCGGGCCTGGATCACTTTGCCGCCGATTTCAAGGCCTACTTTATGAATGACGCCCAGGATGTTGCGTTCCGCAACAGGCGCATCGGGTCCCATGACGAAATCAGGGCCAGCCAGGGCATAGAAGTGCGTGGTATGGTCGGTAAAGTAGAAGCCAGAATAGAGTAGCTCGCGCAGTTTCTTGGCGGTGGGCGGTGGATCGACGTGGTAAACCGCATCGGCGGCTTTTGCCGCGGCCATATGGTGTGCTTCAGGGCACACTCCGCAGATGCGGTTGGTGAGCAGCGGCATTTCTTCAACGGGTCGACCGACGCAAAAGCGCTCGAAACCGCGCAGTTCAGGGATCTGGAAGTAGGTGTTGGCGACATCGCCATCTTCGTTCAAGAAGATATCGATCTTGCCGTGACCTTCCAGACGAGTAATCGGATCGATGGTAATTCTTTGCATAGGTTACTTCTCCTGTTCCAGAACCCTTTAGCGGCTCCAGGACTTCATGCCTGCGCGTAGCAGCGAACCTGCCAGGTTGAAGCGGTAGAATTGACCGGCAGGGTCGGGGATGCCATCCAGGATGGCTTCGATCTCGTCAGGATCCGTAGAGTCGATGACGGAAGCGAAAGCGCTAATCAACCGCGCGCCGTAATCGATCACTCCTTCTGCCGGGCCGTAGCATCCGATGCACTGAGCGCCAGCTTGTGGACACAGCGCGCCGCAACCCTGGCGGGTGGCTGGGCCGTTACAGGGCACGCCTTGTTCCAAAAGGCATAAGGTTGGGTCTGGGTTTTGAAGCGCCTGGATGCGGGTGAACTTCTTAACCAGTTTGACATTGCGCTGGCGTGGGCAATCATCGCACACCGTAGAGATGCCTGCCCCAATGACCGAGCCAGCAGGCGGAAGGGTCGCTTTCCCTTGCAGCACCTGGATCACCAAATCGATCACCGATGCGATCTGGTGCGACTCTGGCGGGCAGCCTGGCATGTAGTAATCAACTTTGACTACCTGGTCAAGGGTTCGTAGAGTGGGGTAGAACTCTGGAATGCTGATCTCGCCTTCAGGCATCTGGGTGCGATACTGGGGGCGCAGTTTCTCTGGGTTTTCACTGGAGATGCTGTCGTAAGCTGCATGGAAGATTTCTTCGGTCGAACTGAAGTTCGCCAAACCGGGAATACACCCTTCGGTTGCGCACGAGCCGAACGCCACCAGGATTTGCGATTTGCGACGTAGAAGATGAGCAATTTCTTCGTTTTCTTTGTTGCGGATGCCGCCATTCCAAAGCGTAAGAAGAATGGATTGGTCGGGCATGGCTTCGACGTCTTTGTATTTGGCGTCCATGGCTACCGGCCAGAAAACCACTTCGAAGTTGGCGTCAAAATCCAGAATTTTCTCGCCGATATTCAAAACGGCGATTTCACAGCCGCCGCAAGAGGCAGCCCAGTACATGGCGAACTTTGGTTTGCCGTTGGCGCTCATGCTATACCTCCTCGAGTTCGTGTAAGGCGATTTTGTGGACGCCATTGTCTTTCCACTTCGGCCAATTCAAAGGCCCTAAGGCGCGCACTTCTTCCACAATTTTGGAGATTTCATTGGCCAACCTAACGCCTTCAGCCGCGCTTGCCCAGACCAGTTTCACCCGGCCCGGCTCAATGCCGAATTGCGCCAGCGTTCGTCGCATCAGCAAAAAGCGACGCAGCGCTTTGTAGTTTTGCTCTAGATAATGGCACTCGCCAGGATGGCAACCGGTGATGAGCACGCCATCCGCGCCTTCGGAAAAGGCTTTCATGACGAAGGATGGATCGAGGCGACCGGAGCACATCATGCGGATCAGGCGGACGTTTGGTGGATACTTGATGCGCGCCGTACCGGCCAGGTCAGCCGCGCGGTAGCTGCACCAGTTGCAGGTGAAGCCGATGATCACGGGTTCGAAATTTTCGGTCATAATTGTCTCCTGCCTATCCCAATTCTGCCACGCGCGCATGTTCGAAGTTGACCATCAACAAGCCCTCGATTTGGGCCAGGATTTGCTGGTCGCTAAAACCGGTGCCGCTGATTGCGCCGGCCGGGCATGCTGCGATGCAAGTGCCGCAGCCCTGACATAGCGCTGGATTGACCTCCGTAACCATGCGATCTTCATGGAAAATGATGGCGTTGAAGGGGCACATGGAATTGCAGATGCGGCAACCCGAACATTTGTCTTGATCGACGCTGGCTCGCACTGGCTCGAGAGCGATTTCTTTCTGTTGAATGCGGCCGAGAATGCGCGCCGCTGCAGCAGCGCCTTGGGAAACACTGGTTGGTATATCTTTGGGTCCTTGCACGCAGCCAGCGATGAAGATGCCTTCGGTCATGGTCGCAACCGGGTCAAGCTTCGGATGCTTCTCGATGTACCAACCGTTTGCGCTGCAAGAGATGCCAAACTTATGGGCAACTTCTTTAGCATCATAGCGAGGTTGCAAGGCGGCCGAAAGGATCACCATATCGACTGGGATACGGCGTTGCTTTCCAGCCAGGGTGTCTTCAACCTGGATGATCAGGCGCCCTTCTTCCCCTGGCGAACGAGCGGCTCCGGTTACTTCGGCAACTTTGCCGCGCACAAAGAGCGTGCCTTCTTCGAGAATGCGTTGGTAGAACTCGTCATATTCTTTGTAGGCCGTGCGCATGTCGATGTAGAAGTTGTACACCGTTGCCCCGGTACGTTCGTGCACCAGGTGAGCGAATTTCAGGCTCTGCATGCAGCAAATGACCGAGCAGTAGTTGTTGAAGTTGCGGTCGCGGCTGCCGACGCAATGGATGATGCCAACTGCGCGTGGTGTAGTCACACCGTCGCGTAGCACAATGTTCCCGTTGGTCGGTCCGGCAGCATTCGTCAGGCGCTCGAATTCCAGGCTGGAGAAGACATTCGCCAGGCGGCCATAGCCGTATTGAGATACCTTGCGTGGGTCGAAGAGATCAAATCCGGTCGCCAGAATGATATTGCCAACTTGCACTGTAATGAGCTCGTCTTCCTGTTCGAAGTCAATTGCATCAGTTGGACAGAATTTTTGGCAGACTTTACAGGTGCCTTTCTGGAAGAATGTGCAATTTTCACGGTCGATCACAGGATATTTAGGTACAGCTTGTGGGAAAGGTGTATAAACAGCCTTTCGGTATCCTAGGCCAGCTTCATATACATCATCGATCAATTTTTTAGGGCATTTTTCCTGACATATACCACAGCCAGTGCACAATTCTGTTTTTATGTAACGGGCTTTCTTACGGATGGTAACTGTGAAATTGCCCACATAGCCATCAACTTTTTCTACTTCACTCCAGGTGAATAAATTTATGTTGGGATGATTTCCAACGGAAACCATTTTGGGAGTCAGAATACATGCGGAGCAATCCAAGGTGGGGAAAGTTTTGTCGAATTGCGCCATGTGCCCACCGATCGAAGGCTCACGTTCAACCATGTAAACTGGGAATCCCGCATCGGCAATTTCAAGAGCAGCCTGGATTCCAGAAATCCCACCGCCTACAACCAATGTGGCTGGGTGGATCGGGACATGCAACGGCTCAAGCGGCTCATGATGGATAACTCGCTCCACGCCGCCTGATAACACGGCCTTAGATTTCTCAGTGGCAGCCTCTTTATCAGTATGTACCCATGACACCTGTTCGCGGATTGAAACCAACTCGCACAGGTAAGGGTTCAAGCCAGCGCGGGAGCAAGCGGTACGAAAAGTTGCCTCGTGAAGATGGGGAGAACATGCAGCAACCACCACGCGGGTCAGCCCTTCTTCCTGGATATCTTTTTCGATTAACTCTTGCCCGAGACTCGAACACATAAACTTGTAGTCGCGAGAGACAACCACGCCTCGTTCGGCCAAGTCCCTTCCAGCCCATTCAGCGACATCCTGCACATCAACAATGCCGGCGATATTGCTTCCGCAGTGGCAAACATATACGCCGATGCGTTCTTTGTTTTCGGATTTTTCGGTTGTCATAATTTATTCCTCCTCGCCGCTGCGACCAGGCATGACTGGCATGGGCAAGCCGGTGGTCTTCTTGCGCTTGGGCTTGGCCTGGACATCTTCAGCGGGGGTTTCAACGCCTATGCGGCTCATGGCTTCGGTGGCTTTGACAAATTCGCGACCAAAACCAAGCGTCTTGGGGTCTTTGCCAAACGCCACGCCCATCAATTGGGTGAAGAACAGAATCGGGAAGCGTGACTGGATATCTCGGCCTTGCGCATGCATGTACTTGATTGCGTCAGCCTGGTAAGCATCCAGATTCAACTGGCACATCGGGCAAACCGTAGCAATGACATCGGCTTTGAAGGTATCGGCTGACGTCAGCAGGCGGCCGATCATCTCGAAAGCTGTGTCGGGGCTGATTTGGGTCATGTGACCACCGCAGCAGTGTGTCTTGAGAGGAAAATCGATCACTTCCGCCCCGAGGGCGCGCAGTAAATCATCCAATTCGGTGGGGTGCTCGTGGTCGGACCAGTTCTTGTAATAATCTGGACGCGGCACCATGCAGCCCAGATATGGAGCAACGCGCAGACCGGTGAGCGGTTTGACAACTTTACTCTTGATGTGATCCAGGCCGATGTCATAAACCATAATGTCCAACAGGTGGCGGATGCTCAGGCTGCCGGGTGTGTAGTTCAATCCACCTTCTGCCAGAGCTTCATTGACCTTATCGCCCAGAATTGGGCGTTCTGCCATGTAATGGTCGGCTTTGGCAAGATTAAGGTAGCAGGCGCTGCAAGAAGCCACCACTGTTTTTGAGCCGTTGGCCTGTTTGGAAGCCAAGGCCAGGTTGCGTCCGATCAGGGCGTAGGCAGGGACGAGGCTGATGCCGAGATACTCGGTGGCGCCGCAGCAGTTCCAGTCGTCGATCTCGACCAGATCCATATCCATGACATCATTAATCTGGCTGAGTGATTCGGCGTAGGCATGGGCGCTCGATTCCATCGAGCATCCAGGATAGAACAGGTATTTTTTCATCAAGACACCTCCAAAGTGTTGGCCTTGGCTATGATGGCTTTAAGTTGGTCGATGCCTTTGATGCGCTTGGGGGTAATGTTCAGGCGGCTCTTAGCCCATAGGCCGAGAGCCATGGGCGCCATAGAGGGAGCGCGCAGCGGGAAGTGTTTCAAGGCATGCACGGTCGCCAGGCCAACCTCCCAACTGCGACCATATTCATTGACATTGCCGATGAAGGTACTGGAGAAGCCGGCTGCTGCTTTATTGATTTTGTGTGAGGGTGAGTCGGAATACAAGCCCGATTGAATCGCCATGCTTTTTAGGGTATACATAACATCGGTAATGTGCACATCTTGCGGGCAGCGCACCACGCAATGGTAGCACGAGACGCAGACCCAGGGTGTATTGCTGCGCAAGGCTTCTTCGCGCATACCAGCCCGGATTAAGGCGAATAAGCCACGCGGGGTGTGATCCATATCTTCGGCTGACGGGCAGGAACCACCGCAAGTGCCACATTGGATGCACATCTCCAGGCGCGAGACGCCAGCAGTTTTGGCGCTCACTTCTTCCAGGAAACGCAAATTTGGGTTGGGATCATTTGGATTTACAGGTTGTGCTTTCAAGAGCCACCTCCTCTGTTGGTGGAAGTAGACGCAGTGCATACTCAGGATGAAAGGGGTTTTATGACAACAATTCTCGTTTAAAAATCTTAAAAGGAGCCTCCGATTTTTATTTACAATTTTGGACTGGATGAATAAACTAATTGCCTAGATAATAGTATAAAGTTTATTCGGGATTTTGGAATGTGACATATGCAATTATTGCCTGTGACATATGTCACCACATGGTATTTTTGGAGATTCATAGATCTCTACTCTTGCGATTTCATTTGAAGGATTGCAGGTAATAGTTGGAATGAATGGGTGCATACTTTTTTGGACTATGCCCACCCAATGACGATCAAGATAATGAATACAGCTGTCTGTATTTTCCCCGCAGGTATTCGATATAGGGTTCAATCCGGATTGACCCGCCTGTAATCCGTTCGATTATCTCAGGTTCGGTGAATTTGCGTCCGTGCTGGCAAACATTCTCTGTCAACCAGCCGCGCAGGGTGTCAAACTTACCCAGTCGAATCTGGTCTGGGATTTCGGGGTGGGCTTTGAGGGCCTGGTCGTAGAACAAGGCGCCCATGATATTGCCCAGGGTGTAACCCTGAAAGGCGCCGCCGATGGCGCCGGCGTACCAGTGCACGTCTTGCAAAGCGCCATCGCGGTCATCGGGAGCGCGCAGACCGAAATCTTGCTCAAAGCGAGCGTGCCAGGCATCGGGCAGGTCTTTGATCTCTAATGTTCCTTCTAACATCATCAATTCAAAATCGAAACGAAGCATGACATGCAGGTTGTAGGTAACTTCATCGGCGTCGGTGCGAATCAAGGAACGCTCGACCTTGTTGACGGCGCGATAATATTCGTCCACCGAGACGCTGCCCAACTGATCGGGGAAAGTTTTTTGCAGGCGCGGGTAGAAGAATTCGGTGAAGTCGCGGCTGCGCCCAACCACGTTTTCCCATAAGCGCGATTGGCTTTCATGCACTCCAGCGCCAGTTCCGCCCGCCAATGGCGTGCCGTCCAGATCCATGCGGATGCCCTGTTCGTACATGGCATGCCCAGACTCGTGAATGACGCTGTAAACGCACTCACCGAGATAATTTTCTTTGACACGCGTGGTGATGCGCACGTCGCCGAGCGAAAACTTGGTCATGAAGGGGTGGTGGGTTTTATCGATGCGGCCGCGGTTGAAGTCGTAACCGATTTGGCGGGCGACTTCTTCGCAGAATTGCAATTGTTGCGCTTCGGGGAAATGTTTGCGCAGGCAGCTGTCATTCGCCGGTTCCTGATTGACGATCGTCTGGACAATCGGGGTAAGCTGTTGGCGCAAATCGGCGAAGAGCGCTCGTACGCTGGAGGCTTTCATGCCGTAATCGGCAAAATCGATCAACGGATCGGCAATGTGTTCGTAGCCAGGGAAGAAATCGGCCAGTTTGCGGCTGAAATCGAGGGTCTTCTCGAGTAACGGGCGCATAGTTGCGAAATCGTTCTCTGGGCGGGCTTTTGCCCAGGCCTGGTATGAAAGCGAGCCGTGTTGGTAAAATTCTGCCATGAAGGCAGGTGGAATCTTGGTCGCCCGTTCATAGTCGCGGCGGGTGACGCGGATCAGGCTGGCGTCGTCTGAATCGTAGGGCAGGCTCTCGCCGTAAGGCTGAAGATCATCCAGCAGCTTGCCTATCTCCGGATCGATAAATTTTTCTTGCGACAGGCGCGCCAGGGTGGACATTTGGCGGGCGCGCGAGGCGGCGCCGCCCGGGGGCATGTAGGTCGATTGATCCCAGTTCAACACGCTGGCAGCCATTTCAAGGTCATCGATCTCGAGCAGGCGGGTTTTTAGTTCTTGCAATTTCTTTTCCATAGAGTCTCCTGATATGAATGATTATGCTTAAGTATACCCCAGTCCTGGAAGGCTTGAACATTTAGCAAGAAAAGCTGTGGTCTTTATGAAAACCCACAAAAACGACGGAGAATTGCCAGTCAATATGGGATATGAAGCCTGGCGAAATTGCTTATTTGAGACAAGCATTATGGCCAGCGCACTTTGGCGCTATCGCGCGTACCAGTCCAATCCGAAATGGGCACCGACGCCAGGTCTCCGTTGGGGATGCCGCCGCCGATCCAGCATTGTTGGCCGCGCGTGCGCGGGTCGTTGATACGGATCAACCACCACTCGCCGGTAGGTTCTTTGCCGATGATTTCCAGGGTGATTCCAGCTTCGAAGGTCCAGACGATTTCGTATCCGTCGTCAGGTCCTCCGCGGCAGTTATATCCTTTGTCCAGGTAAAGTGTCGGTGGGGCGGAAGTGGCTGTAGCAGAAGGGCGTGGTATGCTGGTGGAGGTAGGGGGGCGGCTAGTGGGGGGTTTTTGAGTAGGAGAAGGCAGGCTGAGTACCTGGGCAGGCGTTTGACTTGGTTGTTTGGGGGCGGCGGTTGGTTGGCTTGCTGTTTGGGTCGGGTTGGCAGGGCGGGTCAGCATGGCGACGGAGAGGCTGGTTGGTGTTGGTTTTTGGATGGGGAGCTGACCCGTGGCCAGCAATATCAAACCGGTACTGATAATCAGGAGCGCTACCATGACCGTACCACCGGCGAGCCATTTCCAGGCTGCCGGATGACTGGCGGGACGATAACCTGGCGAAGAGAGCGAGCGAGCGCTGGTTGGCGCGGGGGCTTCCAGATATGGAGTAGATTGGTTGGCTACAGAAGGTGCAGATGTTACCTGCGCCGTGGAAGATTGAGCAGCCTGACTCGCCAGGTCAGGTTGCAAGGATGGGGTAAGTTGGGCGGTGGGTTCAAGTGGGGCTGAGATTGGAACGCTGGGTTGGGCAATAAGCACGGCTGGTTGCGCCTGCGCCAGGGCTTGGCGTAAGTGGCTGATTTTTTGGTAACGCTGCTCGGTTGGAATTTGCAACGCCTTTAAGATCGCCATCTCCACCGTGGGAGAGATGTCGGGATTGATCTGGCGGGGTGGGAGAAACGGTTCGCTGCCCACGGCGCGCAAGGCGCTTTCAGGAGGCACATTCCCGGTGAGGAGAAAATATAGGGTGGCGCCGAGCGAATAAATATCCGAACGGGCGTCGGTTCTCCCGCTGTATTGCTCAGGTGGGCTGTACCCGGGTGTGACGGCTTTGGCGCCGGTGGTGGTGCCTTTGTCAGGAGAAAAAATTTTGGCGATCCCGAAATCGACTAACATGGCGCGCCCGTCGGAACGGATTTTGATATTGGCAGGTTTGATATCGCGGTGAATAACCGGGCGCGGTTGGTTGTGCAAATAATCCAAAGCCAGGCATACCTGATCGATCCAGGGTAGCACTTGCATTTGAGATAGAGCGCCCAGGCGTTCGACCATGCACTGCAGGTCTTCGCCGTCGATAAAATCCATGATCAGGTACTGCCCCTCGCCAGGCAGGCTGAAGTAATCGGTGACATGCGGCAGGTGTGGATGAGTGAGATTGGCGAGGATGGTGGCTTCGTGCTCGAATTGGCGTTCGGCGATTGGTTCGCTGCTCAGGTTTTCTTTCAAGGCCACGGGAATCTTCAGGTTAAGATCCCAGGCGCGGTAGACAGAACCCATTCCACCTGATGCAAGCAAGCTGACGATGCGGTAGCGCTGGCGCAATATTTGTCCGGAATTTATTGTCATCGACCGATCCTTTAGAATGTCTATCTATTAGTATAGACAAATTGACGGAAAGATCAAGTAGAAATTGCGCTCTTAAGCTTCGTGAAAGGAAACCTGGAAGGGTGTGTATCAGGAACTGATGGTGAACTGCGAATAGTGATAGACGATCTGATTGCCGACAATGCCCAGGTTATCGGCGCCATCGTTTACCGAACCAGCGCTGGAGACGGCGCGCCAGGTGAAAGCGCGCGAGCCCAGGCTGCCGCTAGAATCGACCAGGGTGAAAACGGCTTGCGGTAGCAGGGTGGTAAAGAGTTGTTGGAACCGCTCGGCGATGGCGGCGTGACCCTGCAAGGTGCGCTGTGGGGTCACGTAGACAGCGTTAGGTTGGTAGAGCGCCAAAACCTGCTGGACATCACGGCTGTTTAAAGCCTGGATATAGCGCATGACGATATCGACATTGGAACTGGAGGGGGGCCAAGGGTAAGCAGCAACCGCATTCCATAACTCGGGCAGGTACAGGCGGGTATGCGCCCATTCCCAGAAGTTGGCAGCGGCCAGGTTGAGGTTCTGGGCTACCCGCAAAAACTCTTCAATATCCGACATGGTGGGGCGCCAGTCGCCTTGCAGGTAAGCCGAGCCGGTAGGGATAATGGGTCGCCAGGGGGTAATGTTTTGAAATTCGCGCACGCAGCGGATTAACTGGTCGCCGGGATTGTGCGCCCCAACCCAGTAAACCTGCGGCATGTTATAGTCGCATTTTTCCAGGAAGGCTGTCCAGGGCAACTGCGGATGTAGGGTGGGATAGCGGTATGAGCTAAGGGCGATGGGGAAGGTGGGCAGCACCTGGCGTAAGCGACTCATGAAGATGCGGGCGGCTTCTTCTTTGCCAGGCTCTTTGTATTGAGCTTCGGCGTCAATTACATAACCATCGACTCCCGTTTGTTGGATACGTTGGATGGCGATATTGGCTTCGCCGACCGGGTCATAGCCATATACATAATGCCAGCCCAGGCACAAGATGTTACGTTCGTGCATGGCGATCACGACGTTGCGAGCCAGGTCAACCCCCGTGGCGGTGACGTTATAAGCCGAACTGGCATCGGCAATCTTGACCAGGACATGGCTGAACTGCGCCTGGGTCGCCAGGTTGCCCATGGCGCCGACATCACCGCCTTCGCAGCGAGCCACCTGCCAGATGTAAAAACCTTTGCCTTGAAACATGGTAACTATTCCAGGTTTTGCGAGAGGCGGATAATTTGCATGACGGCGTCCATGTTGGGCAGCAGCACCATCCCACCTTGTGGGGTGATCCAGTCATAGACCTGGTTGCGACCGATGTAATAGCGTTTAATGGCGCGCGATTCTGCTATGCGGGCTGCCATCGGGAGCCAGGAAAGGATTTGAGGCAGGCCGATATCGGTGATGACGTTGTCTTTGTAGATGCGATAGAATTCTGGGGTGTTTTTCAGGGCATCCAGGGAAAGTAATTTTTCGAATAAGGCATCCAGCACCTGCTGTTGGCGCTGGTTGCGAGCGAAATCATTGGTGGTAGCGCGTGACCGCACATACCACAGGGCCATATCTGCGTCCATATGCACCTCGCCGGCGGGAATGGTCACCCAGTAGCCGGCTCGATAATCGGAAAGCGGTTCTTCTACATTGACTTCCAACCCGCCCAGGCTGTCGATAATCCTTTTAAATGAGGAGAAATTGACCAATACATAGTAATCCGGACGCACGCCGAAGTTGTAGGCGAAAGTCTCAGCTAGCAGCGGGAAACCGCCGTGGTAGAAAGCTGTGTTAATGCGCCCCCAACCCCAGCCGGGAATTGCCATGTAAAGGTCACGCGGAAAGGAAGTCAGGTTGGCGCGACCGAGTTCGTTGTTCAGGGTCAGTAATACAATGGTATCTGTGCGGAAGCCGCCTTCCCATGGTCGCTGGTCAGAGCCGAGCAGCAAGATGTTGACCTGGCGAGGGCCGCCTGGCAAGGTGGGTTGGCTGGCGGGGGTAGGCAGCGGCGGACCTGGAGAAGGTAAAACGGGGGTTGGGGATGGGGGAACTGGTAAACCAGCGGTTTGTTCACCCGGAAGAACGCTGGCAATCGGCGTTTCGGGGGTCAGGGTGGGCATATTGGCTGCCAGGATGGGTTGAAAAGGTGTGGGGGTGACTGTGGCGCCGGGCATCGATAGGACGTAAGTTGGGCGCGGTGTGTTCCAGGATTGCGAAACCTCCAGCAAGGCTTCGGGATAACCGGGCAGGTTACAACCCGCCAGTCCGATCAGCAGGATCAAGATGATAGCGCGCAAGCGTGACATGCTCATTCGGGCGGCGAGGCGACGCCAATGGTAGCCGTCGCAGTGGAGGTAGGCGGTTCAGGCGGGGGTGGAACTTCCGTGGCGGTCGAGGTGGAAGTGTGAGGAATGCTGGTTGAAGTTGCCGCAGATGTTGCAGCTGGCATGGCTGTAGAGGTTGCAGTTGGCGTAAAGCTGGGCGTCGGTGTTGGGGTAAAGAAAGTTGGCTGCGGTAAATCCTGGGTGGCCGTGGGAACTGTGTACGGTGTAGCTGTAGGGGTGGGGGTGAAAACTGGCAGGCGCGGCACCCAAAGATATTGACCGGCGTAGATGGTGATACTGCTGCCCATGCAGTTGGCGGCTTGCAATTCCGTAACCGATGCGCTTACAGCCCTGCCGATGCTTGCCAGCGTATCGCCCGAACGGATCAGGTACTGCACCCAGCCGGATTGCGGCTGGCAGATGGTGGGTAAGGTAGTGGGGGTGTTGCTGGCGCTGGGGGCGGGCGTGGCGCTGGGTGGCGTGGGCGGAATATAGAGCAAGGTTCCGGGAATCACATCGCCTGCTGGCAGACAGTTCCCAATGCGCAAGTTCTCTACGGTTGTGCCATATTCGCCTGCCAGGCTCTCCAGAGTGTCGCCAGCTTGCACCAGGATCGCAATCCAGCCCGGCGGGATACAAGCCGAAGGGGAGGGATTCGTTGAGGTGGAAGTGGGGGTGGAGGAGGGGCGGGCTGCCTGGGCGGTGAGTGTAATCTCTCCTGGCAGGTAACCGGTTGGTGGAAGTTCCAGGTAAATCAGGGTGGGGGTAGGGCTAAGGGAGAGGGATAGGTACTGTCCGCTTTCGACCAGGGCTAAGATGGCGCTGCCGAGAACCGCGGCGCTGGAAAGCACGGCGATCAAAAGGCCGAGCCAGGCCTGGCGCGCCGGGCTGCGCATTACACTCCCACCGTGGCCAGGCCGCGGGCGCTGGCGGCTGCAACCGGCAGCAGCAGGCTAAAAGTAGCGCCCTGGCCTTCATCTGAGTCAACCCAGGCGCGCCCGTTCATGATTTCGATAACCGTCTTGATACTAGATAGATCCAGGCTGCCATTGCTCACCCCCGTGATCTGTTCTCCAGGCTGGCGGACAGAAAACACTCGTGGCAGATCTTTAACAGCAATTCCTCCGCCTTTGTCGCTGATCTGCACCAGGACGTAATCTTCGTGCCCGTCGGCGTTTTGCAAGCGGGCTGAGAGAGTGACAACGCTGCCTTCGGGCGTAACCTGGGCGGCGTTGTCCAGCAGGCTGGTGAGGGTTTTACGCAGAACATATTGGTCGGTGAAAACACGCATGGGCGTTTGCCCGAGATCGAGCTGCAAGGTGATGTTCTTTTGGCGCAAGGTTTTTCCGCTTTCGGCGATGGCGGATTGCAATACCATTCCCAGGTCGAAATCGCTCATTTCCACCTGGGCAATACTGCGGTCTACTTCGGCTGATTGCACCAGGTCATTCACCAGACGGCTCATTCGCTCAACCGAAATACGAATTCGTTCGAGATATTTGCGCTGCATCGCGCCGAGAATGCCAACCGATTCGCTCAGTAGAAAATCCACATAACCCATGATTGAGGAAAGTGGTTGGCGCAGGTCTTGGGCGATGCCGATCATCTCATCCATCTGGCTTTTCAACGGTGAACTCTCAATTTGGGCAACTTTAAGTGATGATAAGCGCCTATCTGCTTCCGCCAATAGCGTTTGCAGATATGCTATTTCTTGCAAGGCCAGTCGCAATTCGGCCTCTGCAGTGCTGCCTTTATTCAGGCTGGCGGTGGAGACGCGCAATTTTTGCTCCAGGCGCTCTTTTGATTCTACTAATTCTTGATTCTGCCGGCGTAGTTGATCAAGATCGCTATGCAGAGACTGAATAGTTTGATGCGCTGCCATTTGTTCGTTGAGCAAGCCGGTAAAGTTTTGTAGCTGGTCACGGTTACGCTGGTTTTCATTGCGCAGCGCGGTAAGTTGGTCGAGCAATTTACGGCGTTCTTCTAATGCCTGTCCAGCGTGTTCCTGAGAAGTGCGTGCTGCCTGGCGCACCTGCGAGATTTCTTCCTGAGTGGCGTTCATCTCATCGATGCGCTGCAAGAAATAAACCATTGGCCGAGCGATGTTGCTGAGCAGAGCTTGCTCTTCGGCTGTCCAATCACGGCCAGAGAAGGGCGACATGAGGATGAGGCTGGCGAGGGTTTTGCCGTCGATGGTAAGCGCCGGAAGGAAGAGCACATTGCCGGTATCGGAGAGGTTGAAGAAGCGAGCCAACTCTGGCAGATCGGAAGAAGCGGTGTGGCTATTCAGGCGACGGATGCGCCCAATCCGTAAGGCGGAGGTGAAAGCAGGCAGGTTATGGGTTTCAATGGATTGGGATTCAAAGTAACGGTTGTGGGCTTGATCGAAGGCGCTGGCAATCAGTACCTGGCCATTCTCATCGGGAGGATACACCAGCATACAGATATCGGCCTGGCTGATTTGCGCCATGCCAGCTACTACAGCCTGTCGGGCGCGTTCAGGCTGGCTTTCCTGGATCAATTTTTGCAGAGCATTCCAGGTTTGCGGGCTGGCTACCGCGCGTTCTGCGTCGCTAACTGGCAGGTGGGCTTGCCCTGCGGTCGTGGATGGCCCAGCGGTGGGCGTCACAAAACGCTGTGGCAGCATCAGTAAGAAGGACAGAGCGGTGAGCTGGCTCAACCGCACTGCCCCGGCATAATCACCTTCGAGCGGCCCCATCAGCAAATGGAGCAGATGCCCTGGCGAGAGGAGTATCAGCATTCCCAGCCCAAACACCCAACCCGCCTGGCGGCGAATGAGCAAAAGTAACACGCCCACGGCAATCAAAACCAGAGCGGCAGCCTGGGAAGCCTGATCAACCATACTATGATTGAATGAAGAGCCGACTGCCTGCTCGGTCCACGATAAGCCGCCAAGGACAACTCCCGCGATGATCAAGAGCGCAACCAGCACCGCGCTGCTATCCCCGCCTGGCGAAGGTTGTGCAAAAGCCCACAACCAGATCAGCGTCGCCAGACCAAAGAGCATCACGCCGCGATCAAGCACTGGGAGCCAGTTTGCGGCTCCTGGCAAGCCTTGCCAGACCAGGCCAGAGAGGAAAAATAAAGCAAACTGAGTCGCTAACAAGGCGCTCAGCCCGAGGACTGTGCGACGGAGGGCAGATGAGGACGATGGCGGTTGGCTAACCGAGACCAGCAACGCCCAAATCAAAAGCGCAGCCATCAAAATATGATAGGCCAGACTGCCCGTTTCGCTGGTTAACAGGGTGATGATTTGGTTTAGCAACAGGTTCATCGCGCCGCCCGGTTCTTAGCAATAATTATAGCATAGGATTAAGGCGATTTGTATGCATCGAAGCAGGCTGGCTGCGGTGTGTTTGGCAAGGTATGAGTGTCTGGTTCAGGCGCCATGGCGGTCAGTTTGAGCGGTAGAACGCCGCCCCAAACCGGCAGCGCCAGGTCAGCGGCGCTTTCTCCAGTCGCCGGACCGCTGCGGATTTTAGCGGCGGCTTCTTCGATCGCGATGGCGACCACGCGAGTGGCTTCCAGCTCATCGGAGTCTGGCAGGCGCGCTTCCGCCCAACGTCCGGGGGTAATCTGTTCGGTAATCAGCCGCAAGGCGTGCATTTTTTCATCGGGGTCGTCTACCGGCCGCCCATGTCCGGAGAGTACGACCGAGCGAAAATTGACCGAATGCTGGCAGACTGAGCGACCCAATACCAAGGCATCCAGCAAGGCGACTTCTACACAGGCCGGAGCGCCGCTGGCAAGCAGGTCAAGCAGGCGGCTGGCGTGAGAGCCATGTAAGTACAGCGTATCGCCGTGGCGGCCGTGCAGCATGGGGATGACCATTGGGCGCCCATTATCGATAAACCCGACATGACAAATTGGGGCAGCGTCCAGGATGGCATAGATAGTCGGGCGATCATAGTGGCCGCGGTCGGGTTTGGTGTGCAGTTCAGGGCTGTTGGAATAAGTAGTCATGGGGCTCCTGGTTACAGAATTGACTGATGTGTGCTAAAGACCCTGAGGGTTTTCGAAAACCATTAGGGTCTATGTTGCGTAGAGTATTAATTACGGAAAAGGAGCGGCAAAAAGGCTTTCCAATGGATGAAAGCAAAGACCGGTTGCTCAAACAGGCTGTTGAGAGAACTGCCGACAAATTCGAGCCAGTAGAAGTAAGTTGGACCAGTTTCGATGGTGGTATCCTGGAAACTGTACGAGCCGCCGCTGACGCCTTGGGTATCGATCAGGCTGGCGTTCAGGGGGGTGAAAACCAGCGGCGGAGTCGGGCTGGTGGTGCGGTAGATGTTGAAGCCCAGGTTCTCGGCGTCTTCTTCCAGGGTCTCCCAGTCAATCTCAATGTAAGAGTCATAGGCTGTGGTTTTCAGGAGTGCCAGGGTGTTGCCAGATGGAACCAGCGCTGCACCGCTGAAATCGGAAAAATCCTTAACTGTGATGGAAAGCGTATTCTCAGCTGGATCGGCGGGATTCAAGACCAGCCAGTTTGCCCCATCGTAACGGGCGGCATAGAGCTGGTCTTCGGTCGAAGCGCCCAGGTCGAGGTCGTCATCAACATACTGCAAAGTCACTTTGCAGGCAAACTCGCTCAAACCGGATTGGGTTATCACCCAATAACGCGAGAGACGCGGGGTTGCGCCGGTATCGGGATGCAAATCATCAACCAACCGGATGGCGAGTGTACCTGAACCGCTGACGCCGGCAAATTCCAGCGTGATGGGAGAATATTCTGCTGTACCATCGTTGTCGCCAACCGGGAAAGTGGTTGGGAGGGAAAGGCCTGCGTTAATGACTTTGCGCAGTTCGCCGCTGCCTGTGGGAACAATCATGGCGGAGGCGCTGGGCTGGCCATCGAATAAGCCATTGCTGCCAATCGTCAGGTGATAATCGCCCAGGGTCAACAGGCCATCCGAGAGTTTCAAGACTCGATTGATGTAAGCGTTTTGAGCCAGGTTTACACCGGAGGGGTTGTCAATCTCCAAGTTGTTAAAAACAGCCTCGGAAGCGCTGCCGATGGTTTGCGCAATTGACCCCTGCATGATGATGGTGCTGTTGCCAGAATTAAAAGTCCCGCTGTTGTAGGTGAAGTTACCGGTGAGCTTCAGAGTGGCATTCCCAGTGTTGAAAACGCCAGCGCTGATGGCAAGGTTGTTAATCGTAATATCGCCCAGCAGATTGACGGTTGCGTTTTTATTCAAGGTGACATTTTCATTGAAGGCGCTTGTGTAAACCGTCACACTGCGCCCTTCGCCCGCAGCGTTGATGGCATTTTGCAGGCTGGTGAAGCACGGCGTATTACCAGCGCAAACTCCATTCAGGTCTGCAAACGTATCACTGAAAGAGGCGTATTTCGCCTGCGCCAGGTACAGGTCGAAGTTTTCACGCAGGTTGAAGAAGGTCTGGGCAGCGCCCAAGCCGGCGGAAAAGTTGGGGTCCTGTCCAGCGGGTGAGCTTTTCGAATACAACACCGTCGGTCCGCTAAACGTCTCTCCCAGGATGGTGGTGGTCAGCCAGCGCAGGCGCGCCATGCCGGCGTTGCCTGCAGATTTCAATGCGCCGCTAACCTGGCTGGCGCTGACCTGGTAAGTCAGGTCGGGCGCGCCGCCAGCGATGGGCACGCGCAGAATGTAGGGGTTTGCGCCGCGCAGCGTGTCGTTATAAGCCAGGTACGAGATATAGGCATAGGAACTATCGCCTGTGATGGCTGGTGGAATGTATTCCGCGCTGCGCGTCGCGTAAGGACCGAATGCAGTGGGGAAGGAGATCGAAGGCAGCGTTCCGCTCGAGCGGGCGTAGTACAAACGCGCCGAAAAAGTTGTGAAATCGGAGGCATAACGATGCCAGGCCACCCATATCGAATCATCGGCGGCGGAAGCTCCCTGGATATAGGCAACTCCAGAGATAGCCTCCCGATCGGAGGTCGAAGCTGCGTTGGTAAAACCAGTCACCCAGGCATTGGTCACACCATCCCATCGTTTGAGGCGTATGTCGCGATTCAGCGTTGTGGGCGTTGAATTACGGAAAGAATACGCCATCCAGACCTGGTTGTTGCGTGTATCCAGCGTGAATGCTGGCCAGCGATGGGTGGCGCCAGTTCCGCTGGCGTCTGTGACCCAGGCCTTGGTGCTCCAGGAGGCTCCACCATTGGTGGAGACGCTCGAGCGGATCCCGCCGGTGTTGGTCGAAGTTGTATATTCCAGCCAGGCTGCCAGGATATCGCCGTTGTTGTCATAAATCATAGTTGGGTCGGCAATGAATGAGCCGGAAGACAGACTGCTTAGAGTGATGATGCTGCCCCATGCGCCTGTACAGCCGCTGGTGCGCGTCCAGGTGCGGGCGTAAAGGGCGACTCCATCGGCGCGCGGCCATAGCACTGTGACGCGACCGCCGTCCGCGCTGCCAGCAATGGCGGGCGCCAGGGTATACAGCCCGTCGGCGGCGTTGACCTGCCCGGCATCTACCCAGGTCTGACCGCCATTGGTAGAGCACATGGCGCGGATGTTGTTTTCGCTATTGTTGTTGTTTTCGCCGGTCTTATAGGCGATCCACAAATTCTGGCCGCTGCCCCATAAGTCTGGCAGGTATTGTGGGCCACTGCTGGTTACGACAACCTTCTGGTTGAGTAGATTATCAATGGGTGCGACATTCAAACCGATCACCTGCGCCGATTGCAGGCCGCCTGTACCGGATGCAGTAATCATCACATCATAGGGGCCGTTGGTAGCAACAGAGCTGACCTTGATAATCGCCTGGATGTCTTGCGAAGCGCCGGAAGGCAGGTTGATCGGACCTGTAGGAATGAAGTCGACCTGGATATTCGAGGCGGGGCTGCCATCCAGGTTCAGAACGTCTGCGTTGAGCGAGAGAGCATCGTTGTTCAAGCCCCAGTTGGTCAGGCGCAGGCTGGCAATCAGCGTGGTTCCGGGGTGAGTATGTTCCTGGGTTCCACTCAGCAGTTTTAATGTCGGGAAGTTTGCCAGCGCAGAACTGCCGATGCGCCCGGCGCAATCGGCGAAACCGATACACTGGCGGGTGTAACTGGGGTTAGCGCCCAGGCCGGCGGAGATCATCAGTGCGTAGGGTTGGGTGCTGACGATGGTGGTTGCCAGGACGCGTACTTTCCAAACCCCCAGGGCTGGGTTTTGGATGTAGATGGCTTCCACGCTGTTACGGGAGTCGGCGCTGCCACCGGTAGTTGACCAGGAGCCGTTGAAAACATTGCCGAGGTATTGTGTGGCGCCAGGCGAAGTGACCAACAGGTCGAGATTGTTAACAGCGAAACCATCCGATCCAAGTTGACGGTCAGTCCAGGTCAGGGTGACTTTCAGCGGTTCGCTGCTATCAACGACAGAAACGGTGTATTCGACATATTGGCCTGAAGCGGACAGACCGCGTGTGGATTGTTTCTGGCTATTCGTAATATTGGTGAAATCATCATAGATAAACGAGCGCGGAGCATGCGGAAGGATGGATTGTTCGACATTGACCATTCCCCAACCTTGCATATTACGCCCACCATAGGGAGCGGAAGTGAAGGCTTCGTAACCGTAACCCATATCCACGGCGCCGTTCAGCAACATCGCTCTGATGATAGCCGCGCTGGGCGGTTGGGTGTTGGTAAAACCTTTGATATCCTGGAGATAATTACGCACGATGGTGGCGGCGCCGGTAACGTGAGGCGTCGACATCGACGTGCCGCCGCTCCAGACATAATCGAGCTTGCCATCGCCGTCGCCATCGCCGGATTCGTTATACCACAGGGTGGGTGTGTTATTGGTGAGGAATGTCGTACGGGTGGAGAGGATGTTGGCGCCGGGAGCGACGATATCAGGCTTGGCGCGCCCATCGCTGGCGACCGGAGAAACCGGGCCGCGTCCTGAGAACTCAGTCAACACTGTGGCGGTGTTGCTGGAGGCTGCCCAGGCCGGGCGGTGATTACCGGCTGCGCCAACGGACAGGATGTTCTTGGCTACACCGGGTTGTGAGACCGTGATCCAGTTGGGTCCATCGTTGCTGGCAGAAGTGATCACCAGGTAATCTTGATAATCCCACATGATCCGGTCGGCGCTGACGGCGCTGCCGCCATACGAGACTGCCCCAGACGAGCCCCAGGAATTGTTGACATTGCGAGCGCCCTGGTTATAGACATTCAGCCAGGTGGTGTAGTAGACTCCAAGACCGCACAACGAACCGGAAGAAGTTGAAACATACGAGACAACCAATTTGGCCTCTGGGGCTTGCCCGACTCCAAAAGCGTAATCGAAGAAAGGGTTTGACCCACGCGCCTGGTTTTGGAGGCCAAGCTGCAGTAGAGCATTATAGCCGTTGCCAATAATCGAGCCAGCCACATGGGTGCCATGCCCCGAAGCGTTATCGCTGGCAGCGCAGAAGCATCCACTTATACCGCAACCCGCCCCAGGGATCGCAGCCTGGACGCGGCTGGTTTTTATGGTATTGGTAAAATCATAGAAATCATTGATCAGTGGCGAGGTGGAGTTATTGTCCAGTCCAGAATCGACCATACCGGCGATTTGCCCCTGTCCCATCAGGTCTTGCGTCAGGCTGTTGCGAGTTGAGCGCCACACGTCCCATGTATTGCTGACAGCAACGGCCTGTTCGTTATCGAAGCTGGGCAGGATATAAGGCTCAATGCGGTAAATCCCTGGAAGGCGCGCCAGGATTTCCAGCTTCTCAACCGTTGCCCAGGCCAGGATTTGGACAGGTTGTTGAGATTCAACCAGTTCGATGCTGATATCCAAATAAGCAAGCTGCGAAATAAGCTCATCCGCTGGAATATCCGGAAAGGCAGAAATAATCAGCTGTAAATAGTCCCCTTCTCGATTGGCGAGCGCCATTTCCGCTTCAGGCGCCAGGCGGTAGGCGGGATGGAAGCGACCGACCCACTGCACAGCATGGGCGGAGGCGATCTTGGGAGCGAGTGCTGGTTCCATCCGCACGAGGAAGGTGAAGTTGGGGTGATAACCCAGGAAGGTAACGCCCATTTGCTCGAGGTCTTGTACCCATTCCGCTTTCGTGGGACCGTAGAATTGCACCAGGAAATAAGGATCGCTATCTGATGACTGTAAAGCCGGGTTAATCTGAACCGGCTCGCGCAATGTGTCGAAGCGCACCCCTGGCAGGGACACAACGCTGCGCTCAGGCAGCGTAGCGATCAGATAGCTTTGCTGCAGGGCGGGAATATCACCTACCGGCGCTTCTGCCAGGACAAATGCACCGTAATCTTCCAGTACTTTCACGCCTGGGGGAAGCGGCTGGTCTATGGTGTTAATCAAGATCAGTTGGATTGGTGAGAATGAATAGGCAGGGATTTGAAAAATTAAAATCGCAAAAAGTAACAACACAGTGTATATCAGGAGACGGCGAATTATTTTAATTAGGTTGCTCTTTTGCTTTAAATTTTGATGGGAGTGAATTATCTCGGCCATGAAGGTGCCCTTGATTGATTTCGACTTCTTGATAATAGTGAAACCGCACCAAACCTACGCTCAAGGGAATTATACCAACGGTTTATCGGTCAAAACTCCACGAAGGCGTGATCGTAGAAGTTATTAAGTAATACGGGTTTTTTGGTGCTTATATTAGTGGAGCAGTGAAATAAAAGTGACTGCCACGGCCTTCTTCGCTTTCGGCCCATATCTTGCCGCCGTGGGCTTCGACCAGGTGGCGGGCGATGGCCAGGCCGAGACCGGTGCCACCACCGGAGCGAGCGCGATCGGCTTTGTAGAAGCGTTCGAAAATGCGCGGCAGATCGTTGGCGGCGATGCCGACGCCATTATCTTTCACGAAGAATCGTATTTGGGCTTCTTCTTCAACTGCGCCAACGCGTACTTCGCCGCCAGAAGGTGTAAATTTGATGGCGTTGTGCAACAGGTTGACCAGCACTTGCTCCAATCGCGCCGGGTCAACTAAGACGCTGGACAAAGTGCTCGGACAATCAATTTGCAGCGCGAGGCCGGCGCGCTCGGCTTGCAAAGCCAGGCGCTCAGCGGCTTGCTGAATCAATTCGCAGGGGTTGGTTGCTTTCAACTTAAGCGGGACACGCCCCGATTCAATGCGAGAGAGCTCGAGCAGCTCTTGTACCATCAGGCTGAGCGAGTCGACTTCGGTTTCGATCTGCTGTAAAAAGCGTTGCGCGGCAGGCGGGTCTTCCAAAGCGCCGTCTTGCAAGGTCTCGGTCAGGGCTTTCAGGGATGCCAAAGGTGTGCGTAGCTCGTGGGAGATATTGCTGATGAAGTCCTGGCGCACGGTTTCGAGGCGACGCAGTTGGGTAAGATCCTGGAAAAGCAGCAAAGTGCTGCCAGGCATTGCCTGGCCTAGTGGAGCCGCGATGCACTGTAGATACTGTTTGTGCAGGCCGGCTTCTACAGTGGTCGCTTGAGGTTGATTGCTGGCCTGGCTGTATTGCCAAAGCTCGAAGACCTGGTGATGGCGAAGAAGCTGAGCCAGCGAGTGACCGATGGCTTCCGAATGCTCGATTCCAAACATCGTTTCAGCGGCTTTGTTGACCAATTGGACCAAGCCCTCGCGATCGACAATCATCACACCATCGGTCATCACCGAGAGCACGGCATTGGTCTTGCTGCGCTCAGATTGCAGGGCAGCAATTTGCGCGCTCAGTTGGGCGGTCATCTGGTTGAAAGCGTGGGTTAGTTGGCCTATTTCGTCACGCGGTGGTGGGCGCGAACCGGCAATGGCGCGCATCCCGTCCAGGCGACCTTCGCTGATTTCAGCTACCGCCTGGGTCAGTTCACGCAGTGGTTGCATGGTACGTCCGGAAATCCATAACGCTAAAAGAACCGAAACCAGCGTGACGCCCAGGGTGGCAACCGCCAACGAGCGCTGCAAGCTGCGAACATTCTCCTGCACCTCGGCCAGCGGGACTGCGGCGCGCATAAAACCGAGTAGTTCTCCTTCGGGTTGGATGGCAACTGCCACATACATCATGAAATCGCCGACCGACTGGCTGTAACGCGTGCTGCTGCCCCAACCGTTTTCAGCGGCTGCGATGATTTCTGGGCGACGTGAATGATTGTCCATCGTAGACCGGTCATCATGTGATTCGCCGAGCACAGTTCCATCCACAGCGACAATGGTAATGCGAGCCGCCAGCGTCTCAGCCCAGCGGCGCGCCAGCGTATCTATTTCTTGTGGATCAGTTTGTTCGTTGAGCAGTGGGATGATGAACTCGCCGGCAAGGCGCGCTTCGGCTGCCAGTTCGTTCTCCAGGTCATTCAGGTAGATCTGGCGGGTAAAATTCGACAGGTACCATCCGATGCCAAGCATCGAGAGGATGATCAAGATGACATAGGGGATGGCGATGCGCCAGCGAATGCTGTGGAACATAGCTAGCCCTCGAAGCGGTAGCCAGCGCCGCGCACGGTGATGATGCGCTTGGGATTGGCCGGGTCGAGCTCGATTTTTTCGCGCAGCCATCGAACGTGAACATCGACGGTGCGGCTGCCGCCGGAAAATTCCCAACCCCACACGCGTTCGAGAACTAAAGTGCGCGAAAGCACCTGGCCGCGGTGGCGAGTGAGAAAGAGCAGCAGATCGAACTCCTTGGGTTTCAACGCCAGTGGCTTGTTATTGAGAAGAACCTCTCGGCGAGTGAGATCGAGCGTCAGGTTGTCGTAGGTGAAGATCTCTTTGATCATTCCGCTATCCTGGTCGATCTCCTGGCGGATCAGGCGTACCCGGCGTAGATGGGCTTTGACGCGCGCCAGGAATTCGCGCATACTGAAGGGCTTTGTAATGTAATCATCAGCGCCCATTTCCAATCCGATGACACGATCGATTTCGTCGTCGCGGGCAGTGAGCATGAGGATGGTAACGTTCATCTCCTGGCGCAAGATCCGGCAGACCTCAAAGCCATCTAACAGCGGCAGCATGATGTCCAGCACGATCAGATCTGGGTGGTGTGTGCGAGCGGCTTGCAGGGCTTTTTGACCATCGGCAGCCGTCTCTACCTGGTAACCCTGTCTGGTGAGGTTATATGCTATCGTCTCCAGCAATGCTGGTTCATCTTCGACAACTAAAATCTTTTCTGCCATCATTCCCTATTTTACTTTATTTTTGAAGCCAAACGTTTTGTTGTCAACAAAATTTGAGAATTGTTGTAAGGAAAGTAGCCAATCGATGCTACCCAAAGCGGCCTTCAACGTAATCCTGGGTTCGCTTATCTGTTGGATTGATAAAAAGGTTGGGACCGGGAGCTGCTTCGATCAATTCACCCTGCAGAAAAAAAGCAGCGTGGTCGGCAACACGGGCGGCCTGCTGTACTGAGTGCGGTACCAGGACGATGGTGTAGTTGTTTTTGATCTCTTGAAGGGAGGCTTCGACTTTACTGGTCGAGATTGGATCGAGGCCGGAGGTGGGCTCGTCGAGCAGGATAACTTCTGGCTGCATCGCCAGAGAACGAGCCAGGCAAAGGCGCTGCTGCTGTCCGCCAGATAGGGCAGCGGCGGGTTCGTCGAGGCGGTCTTTGACTTCTTCCCAAAGGGCGGCTTGTTGCAGGCTGCGCTCGACTGCTTCACCTAAAAGATTATTTTGGCGCATCCCCGCCACTTCTAAGCCATAGGTCAGGTTGCCGCGAATCGAGAGTGGCAGCGTGACTGGGCGGGCGAAAACCATGCTGACCAGGCGGCGCAGGGCGACGACATCGGTTTGGGGATCGAGGATATCGATCGTCTGTCCATTGTCACCAAAGAGCCTGATCTGCCCGGAAACCGAACGTACATCTGCCAGGTCGTTCAAGCGATTCAGGGCGCGCAGCAGCGACGACTTACCGCCGCCAGCCGGACCCAAAAAAACGCTGATCGCACGCGCAGGAATATCGATGGTGATGTCACGCAGCGACTCAGCGCCATCAGAATAAGTCAGGTGGAAGTGCTCGATTGAAATTTTAACCATTGCTTTTTTCGTTTTTTAACACGTTTGAACGTGCTAACGTTCATTACCATTGGCGCTTTGCGCGTGCTCGCGAACGGATGGTGGTGGCCAGTAGATTCATGCCGAGTACAAAGCATAGCAGTACGAGGGCGGTACCGTACTGCAGCTTTAGGGGCATTCCCGGTACCTGGGTGGAGATAACGAACAGATGATATGGTAAGGCCATGCTGGCGTCAAAGGGTGAGTCGGGCAGGCGTGGTAAAAAGAATGCGGCAACTGTGAACAGGATGGGGGCGGTCTCGCCAGCGGCGCGTTCCAGGCCCAGGATCACCCCAGTGATGATACCCGGCAGCGATTCTGGCAGCACAATGCGGCGAATAGTCTGCCAACGAGTAGCGCCGAGCGAGATGCTGACGACGCGAAACGATTGTGGTACAGCGCGCAAAGCCTCTTCGGCGGTGCTGATGATGACCGGCAGGGTCATGATCGACAGGGTGAGTGAGCCAGCTAACAGGCTGGTGCCGAAATTGAGAAAGAGAACGAACAAACCCAACCCGAACAGCCCGTAGACCACGGAGGGGATGCCAGCCAGGTTGATGATCGCCAGGCGGATCAGCCGTGTCAATAGATTGTCCTGGGCGTATTCGGAGAGGTAAATGGCCGCCGCCACACCCAGCGGCACCGAGAAGATCGCGGTTCCGATGGTCAGGTAGATGGTGCCAACAATTGCCGGTAGGATGCCGCCGGCGCGCATACCTTCTCGGGGAAGACCAGTTAAGAATTCGAACGATATTGCCGGTAGACCCTGGTAGAAGATATACCCCACCACCAGGACAATCGGCAACACGGTGAGCAAAGCGACCACGCTGAGCATACCAAACCCGGCTTTTTGAATCAGGTTGCGCTGCTGTGAGGTGTTCATGACAGAATGCGCTCCGAACGTTTACGTTGGCGAAAAACGACGGCCGAGGCGGTGACATTGACCACTAACGAGATCATGAACAGGCCGATGCCGATCAGGAAGAGCACATGATAATGGACTGAACCGCGGGCGACTTCGCCCATCTCGGCGGCGATGGTGGCGGTCATGGTACGAGCAGGCATGAACAACATGCGCAAACTGTTCGCGAGCACCGGGGCGTTGCCGGTCACCATCATCACAGTCATTGTCTCTCCGATGGCGCGCCCGACGCCCAACATGCCGGCAGTCAATACGCCCGAGCGCGCTGCTGGCAAGGTGACGCGCCAGATGGTCTGCCATTCAGTTGCGCCAAGCGCCAGGGCAGCATCCCGGTAACTGCGAGGTACGGAGTCCAGAGCGTCTTCGGCGACGGAGATGATGGTAGGAATGGAAATGGCAGCCAGCAGCAGCGAACCGGTGAAGGCGGTCAGGCCGGTTGCCAGGTTGAGGTTGACGCGCAGGGCGGGTGAGAGGATCAGGAAGCCAATCAATCCAAGCACCACGGAAGGCAATCCACCCAGAACTTCGACCAATGGTTTGAGGATTTCACGCGCCCAGCGTGGAGCGACTTCTGCGATAAAGACCGCCGTTCCGATGCCAATGGGCATGGCGATGGCAGTAGCGCCCAGGGTGACCATTAGCGAGCCGCTGATGAGCGGTAATAAGCCGTAATATTCCTCGATCGGATACCAGCGCGTCCCCAAAAGGCTGTGCAGCGATACTTCTCCCAGAGCTGGGAGGCCTTCACTGATTAGAAAGTAGAAGATCAATAGTACAAACAAGATAGCAGAATAGCCTGCGGAAGCGATCAGCCGGGTGATCAGGCGTTCTTTATCGAAGAGCTGAGAAATGAATATCTTCAAAGAATGATCCTCATGGGGAGGCGATCGGCACAAAACCAAGCGCTATGACGATATTTTGCCCATCAGTTGAAAGAATCCATTGGAGATAACTCAGGGTGGCGCCGGTAGGCTGACCGACCGTGTAGATATACAGGTCGCGCGAGATCGGATAACTGCCCTGGGCGACTGTCGCTGCGGAGGGCAGGATGTAAGGCTCGTGTGCGCTGCGCCCCAGGGCAATCACTTTGACCTCGGGGACAACATAACCTAAGCCGTCGTAACCGATGGCGTTGGGGTTGTCACGCACTTCGACAATAATACCTTCTGAGGATGGTAGCAGCAGCGTGTCGGTAGAGAAGAGTGTTTTATCGCCAGCGATGCCCATACGTAACACTTCTTCCAGGAAGTAAACGTGAGTACCCGAGTTAGTCTCGCGGCTCAGGCGGACAATTGGACGATCCTCGCCACCGACTTCACTCCAATTGTTGATCTTGCCGCTGTAGATATCAGCAACTTGTTGCAAGGTAAGCTCTGAAACGGGGTTGTGCAGGTTGACAATTACCGCGATGGCGTCACGAGCAGCAATAAACTCGACCGGTTCAGAGCCATTTGCCAGAGCGGCTTTCATTTCCTCGGCTTTGATCTCGCGCGAAGCGTTCGCCAGATCGACCGTGCCGTTGATGAGGGCCGCAATGCCGGTGCCGGTGCCTCCGCCGGTGACCGAGATGCGCACCTGGGGGTTGATCTCCTGGTACGCTTCAGCCCACGCCAGGGCCAGGTTTACCATGGTATCGGAGCCTTTATTTTGAATTACGGCGGTTTGGAGGGTTGGGTCAGCGGCTGGCTGGGACTGATCGGGAGGAGCACAGCCGGCGAGGACAGCGAGGACGGTAACAAGCAGGACAACCAGGAAAACGCGCTTCATCGGCGAAGATTATACACTATTCCATGACATGACTGATGAAACGGAAGCGCTTTTCGGATATAATTAATAAAACTTTGTGGCATCGTTCTAATTGCCAGGAAACCCTCTCTAGATCGCTCAATTATTAGAAAACTGAATAACCAACGGAGGAAACATGTACCGCTATTTGATTGCTATGTTCCTGGTTGTTCTTCTGAGTGCTTGCGCGGCGCCTGCTGCTCCTCCAACCAGCCCACCGCCAACTTCCACCTCACCAGCCCCAACACCCACCTCGCCGCCCAGCAACACCCCAATCCCCAGTGACACTCCATTACCCACTGATACTCCCACGCCTGAAATCTCTCCAACGCCCTACACATGTACGGATGCGATCGGATGTGTGCAGATAAATCCCGGTGAACCTTTGAAATTGGGTTATATCCTGGATCTGAGTGGGGGTGCGGCTTTTATCGGTAATGATACCCTGGTTGGACTGCAGATTGCTCTGGAACGTGCTGGAAAAATCCTGGGGCATGATGTGATCTTAATGGGTGAAGACGAAGGCTGTGACGCCGAAAAGGGGCGCGCCGCCGGCCAAAAACTGGCGGGTGAAGACCAACTGCTCGCTGTGCTTGGCACAACCTGTTCACGCGCTGCCATTTCAGCCTTTCCCTGGCTTTCAGAAGCTGGGATGGTCATGATCTCGCCTTCCAACACCGCCGCCAAGATGTTCATCGAGCCCAACGGACAGCTTCGCTACCCCGGTTATTTCCGGGTGATCTACAGCGATAGCCAACACGGCAGCCGGGCTGCTCAAATGGCGATCGAGAAGCTGCAAGCAAAGAAAGCCGCCGCCATCAGCAGCCCTGATTTGCTGCCGATCCAGGAAGCCTTTGTCGACGAATTCACCTTGCTGGGTGGAAAAGTAAGCCTGAAAATCACGTTGAACAACCCTGATGGCTTGCCTGGCTTGTTGAGTTCCATCGCAGCGGATGCGCCCGACCTGGTTTACCTGACGATTGGGGATACCAACCTGGCTGGGCAACTGCTTACCCTGGCTCGCCAAACGCCAGGGCTGGAGAATATGCGCTTTGTCGCTTACGAGAACCTGAATACTGCTGAGATGGATAACCTGGCTGGTCTGGCTGCGGACGGCTTGCTGATTTCGTTTTATCGACTTGAGATCCTGGATTTTCGTTATGCCGATGAAATTCTGTCCGCATATCGTCAAAAAACTGGCGCTGATCCTGTAGAAGTCTACCATGTTTACGCCATCGACGCTGTCGATTTGCTTCTCAATGCACTGAACCAGGTGAGCGCCCTTTATCCGGATGGGACGTTATATATTCAGCGCCAGGCTTTGCGGGATGCTCTTTATGCCACCCAGGATTTTCAAGGTTTCAGCGGTGCGATGACCTGCAACCCGTTTGGAGATTGCGGGGCGCAGACTTTGATTATGTTCGTGGAATATCATTATGGGGTTTATCCACCCATGTTTTTCTGGCCATAACTGGCTGGAAGAATCCACAAATGAGCGGATTGATTGACTCTTTTGCAATTTTCCATTATCCTTAGCGATGTGAATCCGCTCAATTTATACTCTGTCCCACTGATGCTGCTGGTAATTATCCTGCTAGCAGGCAGCTTATTGTTGCGTGGCGGTCCGAGTCGCGGACGTGTAGCGATCTTATTGGCTTTGGTGATTGGACTGGTTGTGGGCTGGTTTACCATCCGCCCGGTGCAAACCCCTACCGAAGGCGCTGAAGAATTGCGCAATCGAATCGGCGCTGGAAACCCGGTTTTATTGGAATTTCAATCGCCCTACTGAATGGCGTGTGTGACGCTCAAGCCCGTCGTAGACGGGATCGAAAGCGAGTATGCGGGGCGTTTATTGGTTTTGCGGGTGGATGTGCAAAGCTCGGTTGGTAAAGCCATGGGGCGCGAGTACAATATCATTGCAACGCCCAGCTTTGTGTTCTTCGACGCTAAGGGTGCAGTGGTTTGGCGCAGCGTAGGGACGTTACAAGTCAACCAGGTGAGGGAGGCGCTTGGCGATCAGTAATGAAAGTTGATTAGATGAAGGAAATAATTCTTCGATGATGGATAGCAAGCCGGTTTTCCATGTGGAACACCTGGATTTCTATTACGGGCGCTTCAAAGCCCTGGCGGATATTGGTATGGATATCCTGCCTAAGCGGGTGACGGCGCTAATCGGTCCGTCTGGATGCGGTAAGTCGACCTTTTTGCGCTGTTTCAACCGCATGAATGACACCATTCCAGGAGTCAGGATCGAGGGGCAGATTATGCTAGACGGGGAGGATATTTACGCCGCTAACACCGACCTTTCGGGTCTACGCAAGCGGGTGGGAATGGTCTTTCAAAAACCAAACCCCTTCCCGCAATCGATTTTTAATAACGTAGCTTTTGGACCGCGCGTCCTGGGTCTGGTCAAGTCACCCAGCCAACTGCAAGACCTGGTTGAGCACAGCTTGCGCCAGGTGGCTTTGTGGGATGAGGTGAAGGATATCATGGATCGCGACGCTTTGGGGCTTTCACTGGGGCAGCAGCAGCGCCTATGCCTGGCGCGTGTTCTGGCGACTGAACCGGACGTGATTTTGATGGATGAACCAGCCTCGGCGCTCGATCCGATTACCACCTTGCGCCTGGAGGAATTGATCGCCGAATTGAAAGTCAACTACACGATCGTGATTGTGACACACAATATGCAGCAGGCTGCACGGGTTTCAGATTTTACGGGATTCTTCTGGTTGGGGGAATTGGTAGAATTTTCGGATACGGTAAAAATGTTTACCCAGCCCGAAAAAGAAATCACAGAAAACTATATCACCGGGCGGATGGGGTAGCTCCTTTTCCCGATCAGAGCATGTTATGTTTTGAGTAACAGGTGCCAGGCACCGAAAGCAGGCGCCTGGTAATCATCCAGCCGGTGGAACTCTGTTAGCAAATCCTTCGTCTAACACATAGATCTACTCACTTCTTTTTCTTTGACGATCGCCCAATCTGAATCATTGTTCAGTCCTTGGAAGGAGGTTCCAATGGGCAAGATAATCGTAAGCTTGATTCTTATCAGCGCAGCTTTCCTGACCGGTTGTGGATTGAGTGCTCTTGAGAATCGGTCAGAAATGAAACCACCTACGCCAGGCGAGGCGCCCTCTGAAGTAACGCCCACAGAAATTGAAAGCACCAGCCCATCTCAGACTGTGAAACTGCCAGATGGTGTCGTGATTCAATTCCAGCGCAGCGGTGGTCTGGCTGGTGTCATGGAAAGTTGGCTAATCTATTCCGATGGTCGGGTTGTTTCAAACCAGGGCAAGACGGTCAGCGTTACATCACAGCAAGTTTCTGAGCTGCTCCAAAAGATCGAGCAATTGGGTTTCTTCGCATTACCTGCACGCTATATGCCGTTAAACAAATGTTGCGACTTATTTGAATACACCTTGAGCGTGCAGATGGCAGAGAAGACTCACCAGGTAGTGTTTTATGATTTCGATCCCGAAGTTCCGCAGGCGTTATGGGAAATTATGGCTGCCGTACAAGCTCTGATTGACGAATCTGCTCATTAGATAATTGAAAGCGACCGGAGAGATCCACTTCTCCGGTCGCCTGGCTGGGGCCGGGTTATCTCACAGGGGATTGATTCTCATTTCCACCTTGAACAGGCCAGGGTTGGCTAAGTCCGGGCAGAAAATCATCGAAGGAGAAGCCACTCAAGGCTAAGGAGTAGAGAGTCGCCCAATCAACTTCCAGAAGGTTACCCGTGCTGCCTTCGTCGCGATAGAACTCGATGCCCACCTGGCCCCAGGAAAGAGAGGTGTCGCTTCCCGACCAGAGCAGCGTTCCGTTGATATAAAAATTGTAATTCGATCCATTGGCGACTACTCGAAGAGTATTCCAGTTATAACCGGTATTGATCGCTGAGCTCACAGTCCATCCAACCAATGCGGAAGTCAATGAGCCTGAAACGCGTTTCCAAATAGAATAGTAGCCATCTGCGGAATAGGAAAAGGCGATAAACGAGTACCATCGACCTGTTGAATCGGTCGGGTTGGGAATGCCGCGAATCAGGATGCGGTTGGCACTGCCTTGTAAACCATTGCGCCGCATGCGTACCTGGTAATCGAAGTTGCTAAAATCGCCCAGGTAACTTACCGAGGAATATTTCGAAGCTTCTCCACCCGATAGCAAGTAGCTGTTGTTGACTTCCCAGTCTCCCTGCACGGCTGTCCAGTTTGGCGCCAGGTAGGTGAAAGTGGAGTTAAAACTGGTGGGTTGAGCGCCAATGCGCAGCAGTGGGGTATAGATGGCGTGGTTCGAGCAATTATACAACCGCACATCGTCGATCAGCCAACCTAAATCATCGACCATATAATCTGAGCCAATCCGGAAGCGGAAACGCACATTTTGCCCGCTGAGCGAGTTTAAAGCCAGGCGGCTGGAAAGATAACCATAGCTCTCTCTCACAAAGCCCGCCCTTCCGCCAAGCGGGTTGTCGAAACTGGCTGAGATGACGCCGTTGTACCCATTATGAGTGAACAAAGCAGAGGCGTCGATCCATGTACTGCCGTTGTTGGTGCTGTATTCGAGCACCCCACCATCATAGTTTGATTCAAAATCGTAGGCGTGTTTGAAGTGCAAGAAAGCGTGGGGAGGCAGGGTGATATTCTGCGTCATCGCCATGTAGTAATCGGTAGTGACGTTGGGGTCCCAACCGTACAGCATATGATCTCCACTGGAAGAGTAACCAATCTCTCTGCTCCAATGGTCAGCGCCAGAGAGGGCGGCATGCGCCCAGCCTTGCCAGATGTTTTCAAAGCTGTCGTAGTAGAGGGCAGTTGGAGAACCGCCGGTCATGGTTGCCCAATCGACTTCGAGTAAGTCGCCAGTTGAATCGGATGTGCGGTAAAAGGTGACGCCCGCTTCTTTGCCCCATAATTCGCTATCTGATCCTGACCAGACCAGGCTGTTGTTGATGTAAAAATACAGGTTGATCCCATCGGCGACGACTCTCAAGGTGTTCCAAGTGTCGCCAGTCAAAATCGCGCCATTGGAAGTCCAACCTTGTAAGGGTATCGCGGTGCCACCGCTGCGAATTTTGAACACACTAAAATAGCCACTGCGGGAGTAAGCAAAAAAGTAACCTGAATACCAAATGTTGTCGGATCCGAGTGGATGGGCTTGAGCGCGTACATACAACGCATTGGTACATCCATCGCATCCCATGCGGCGCATGCGGACAGTGTATTCGAAGTCGCGTTTATTGTAGGTGGTTAAGGCCGATGAAAAGCTCGCTGGCACACCGTAAGAGAATAAATAATTGGCGTTGTAATACCAAACACCATTCGTTACATACCAGCCGGTAGCGCTGTCGTTGAACTGGCTGTCGAAATCGACGCCATTGCAAAGCGGGGCGTGCGGCGCTGTGCAAGTTGCCGGCTGGAAGTTCATCTCGACCGCAGCTATTGCTTTTCGAACTTGATCGCAATTCGCTGTAGTGATTCCAACTGTGCCCGTCAGATTGGTGCAGGCCTGGTTCAAAGCGTCGTGTAAATCCTGGTAATCGGCGGCGGAGGTCAGCAGGTTGGTTTGAGCTTCATAGAAGATTTTGATCGTTTTGTCGATCCCGATCCCCGTGACGGTGTAGCCATTGAAAGTTCCGCCGTCCACCATCAGATAAGCGGCTTTGTTGCCCACCCCGCTGTTGGTGTGCACGCCGCCGTTGTCTGCAGTGCCACAATAGTAGTTGGCGCTGAGCATGCGGTCGGGGTCGCCAAACACGGTTGGGTCTTTCATGTCGCGAATTGCACCAATGGGTAAATTCTCTCCCAGCTTCCAACGTACAGTGGAACTGTCATTATCCAGGCCGTTGGTATAAGACAGGTCGATCAGCTCACCCCAGATATCTGAAAGCGACTCATTAACGGCGCCTGATTGCATGTAATAAAACAGGTTTGATTCAAATTGAGTCAATCCATGCGCCATTTCGTGGCCAACA